>JAJSZB010000040.1:0-30191 GCA_050613715.1 Streptomyces sp. IBSBF 3018 | reverse complement strand
TCGTGGGGTGGGATATGTTTATAAGAGACAGGACGGGGCGTCCGCGCCGACGCGCCCGCAAGCCAGTCCCGGCCGCCGGGGCCCGGCAGCCGGCCCCCCGCCGTGCCGAGCGGCAGGACCACGGTGAAGCGTGCCCCGGGCGAACCGTCCGGCCGGTCCCCCACCGTGACCCGCCCGGCGTGCAGCGCGATCTGCTGGCCCACCAGGGCGAGGCCGAGGCCGGAACCGGGGCTGCCCGGGCGGCGACGGAAGCGCTGGAAGATCTCCTGCCTGGCTTCCGGCGGCACTCCCGGCCCGTGGTCGTCGACGGTCAGCACGACCACCGGCCCCTCGCCGTCCGCGGTGTCCCCAGGCCCCGCGCCACGCTCCACGCCCGGCCCCGCGCCACGCCCCGCGCCACGCTCCACGCCCGGCCCCGCACCGGGCCCGAGCGCGACCTCGATCCGCGCCGTGCCGTCGCTCCCCGCGCCGTGCACCGCCGCGTTGGCCAGCAGGTTGTCGACCGCCGAGCGCAGCCCCTGCGGCCAGCCGTGCACACGCAGCCCCGGCTGCGCGGTCAACCGGACGCGTGCCTGCGGCCGCTCGCGCCGCAGGTCGGCGACCGCCGCGTCCAGCACGTCGGCGAGGTCGACGGGGACGAAGGCATCGGCCTCGACCAGATCGCCCTGGGCGAGGTCGCGCAGCATCACCAGCAGGCCGAGCAGGCGCGCGTGTTCCGAGCGCAGGTCGGCGGTGATCTCCGCGCGCTCGGCCGCGTCGGGCTCCGGGTGGCCGTCCAGCACGTCGAGGTTGATCCGCATGCTCATCAACGGGTTGCGCAGTTCGTGCGACGCGGCGGCCGCGAAGGAGCGCGCGGTGGCCAGCGCCTCGCCGGTGCGGGCGGCCTGCTCGTCGTAACGGGCGAGGACCGTCTGCAGGGTGCGGGCCAGCTCGTCGACCTCGGTGACGCGGGTCGGCACGTGCTCCAGCCGCACGGCGCTGGTGCGCGGGTCGATGCCCCCCGCCCGGCGCTGGAGCCGCCGCAGCGGCAGCGCGGCGCGGGAGACGGCGAGCCACGCGGCGGCGCCCGCGACCGGCGCGGTGACCAGCGCGACGGTGACGATCCTGCGCCGCACCCGGCCGATCTGCTGCTGCCCCGCGGTGTCCGGCGAGAACAGCCACAGCGTGCCGGTCACCGCGGGCCGCACCACCGTGACCGGCACGGCGAGCACCCGCCAACTGCCGTCCTGCACGCGGACGGTGACCGGCTTCGCGGCGAGCCGGGCGGCGGGCAGTGCCGTCTCGGCGGCGGGCTGCGGGCCCTCGGCGACCGTGCCGTCGGGGCCGGCGACGCGGATGCCGACATCGAGTGCGGCGGCGAACAGCTTGCGCTGCCGGGCCTGTTCGACCTCCGCCGAACGGTCGTTGGCCATCGCCCGCAGCAGGTTGCGGGCGTCGGGGCGTACGGCCGCGGCCCGGTCGCGCAGGTGCGCGTCGACCTGCGCGTGCACGTCGTCCGCGACGAGCCTGACCATGATCCAGCCCGACGCGAGGACCAGCAGCGGCACGAGGACGGCGATCGCGAGCGCGATCCGGGTGGACAGTCTCACGACGCGCCGTCCCGTCCGTCCGCCGCCGGGTCCGCGCCGTGCTCCTGGTCGCGGCCGTCGTCCCGCAGGACGAAGCCGACGCCTCGCACGGTGTGCAGGATGCGCGGGCGCCCGCCCGCCTCCAGCTTCCTGCGCAGGTAGCTGACGAACGTGTCGACGGCGTCGCTGCGGACCTCGAAGTCGTAACCCCAGACCCGGTCGAGCAGTTGGTCGCGGGTGAGCACCAGCCCGGCGTTGCGGGCGAGGGTCTCCAGCAGGTCGAACTCCCTGCGGGTCAGCTCCAGTGACCGCCCGTCGCGGCTGGCGGTGCGGGCCGAGGGGTCCAGGACGAGGCCGCAGGCGCGGACCTGCCCGCCGTCGGTGCGGGGCGGGCGGCGGCGCAGCAGCGCGTGCAGCCGCAGCAGCAGTTCCTCCAGGGCGAACGGCTTGACGAGGTAGTCGTCCGCTCCCGCCTGGAGCCCGGCGACCCGGTCGGCGACCTCGTCGAGCGCGGACAGCACCAGGACGGGCAGGTCGTCACCGCTGGCCCGCAGGGTGCGGCAGACCTCGATGCCGTCCACGTCCGGCATCGAGACGTCCAGCACGAGGATGTCCGGCGGGGTGCGGCCCAGCAGGTCGAGCGCGGCGGCGCCGCCGTCCGCCTCGGTGACCGCGAAGCCGCGCAGCCGCAGGGCGCGGCCGAGCGAGCGGCGGACCGCGGCGTCGTCGTCCACGACCATGACCCGTCCGGGCCGGGAGAGTGCGTCGCCGCCGGAGCCGAAGCCGGAGCCGGCCTCGCCCGGTGCGGCGCTCGCACCGGGTGCGACCGCCGCGCCAGCCCGCGCCCCCGCGCCGGCGCCGGCTTCGTCCGCCGACGTCCTGCCCGTGCTCCCGTACGTGCTCGTGTCCTTGCTCGCGTCCGTGCTCCCGTCCCTGCGTGTCATCGGCCCGCGCCTCCGCTTCCCGCCGCCGCATCACCGCATCACCGCGTCGTCGCATCACCGCATCACTGCGTCGCCGCGGGAACCATGCCTACACGGCCGGGCGCCGAAGAGCCATCGTGAGGCGGCCGGACGGTCCCGCGCGCCTCGTCGCCGCCTTCGGCCCGACCGAAGTTGGTACGGACCAAGCCTGTTCGCCGACCACCGCGCCCAGTACCGTTCCCGCATGAGAAAACGCATCGTGGCTTCCTTGGCCATGACCGTCGCCGCTGCCGGTGTCGCCCTCGGCGCGCCCGCCGCCCAGGCGGTCGGCGTACCCGCTCAAGCAGCCGGCGCGCCCGGCTACGTCCTCTACAAGACGCTTCCTCCCGACGGGTGCCAGTCGCTGGGCTACTACGGCGAGTACACCACCCACCAGTGGCAGTCCTACTACTGCGAGATCCTGCAGCCCGCCGGCGCGTCCACCGGCGGTTCCGCCAACCTGTGGGTCCACTACTGAGCAGCCCGGAGCACCCCGGCCGGTCCCGCCCGCGAGGGCGTGGCCGGCCGGTCCCGTTCCGGGCCCCCGGGGCGCCGGCCCCGCGCCGAAGCCCGCGCCGAAGCTCGCCCGGAAAGCGCGTGGCCGGGTGACCGCCGAGTCCATAGGTTCTACGGAGGTACAGTCCCCCCTCTGTGACGGAAAAGGACTCATGAGCCCTTCACCGATCGTCGAAAACTACACCGTCGCCGTGCTGGAGCGGCTCCGGGCCACCGGGGCCCGCGAGGCGGTCGTCGGCGAGAGCCGAGCGCAACACGCGGACGGCACACTGCGGTTGACCGGCGAGCAGGCCCACGACACCGTGCTCAGGTACGCCGCCGCGCTGCGGGAGTCCGGGCTGCGGCCGGGCGACGGCGTGGCCCTCTTCGTGGAGAACTCCCCCGAGGCGATGCTGCTGATGCTCGCCGTGCACTTCACCGGGGGCCGGCTGGTCTTCGTGCCGCCGGAGCCGGGCAACGGCGAACTGGAGGCGTTCCTGCGGCGCGCCGAGATATCGGCGCTGTTCTTCGACCCCGTCTTCGAGGAACGGACCCGGCGGATCACCGAACAGCTCGACGTGCCAAGGGTGTTCTCCCTCGGCGCCTCGACCCTGGCCCCTGACTTCCTCGCCGCGTCCGCCGACAGCCCGGTGCTGAAGCCGGACGAGGCGGCGGACGGATCACATCTGGCCACGCTGCTCTACACCGGCGGCACCACCGGCACACCGAAACTGGTCACCCACCGCAGCCGCTACTACCGGGCGCTGGCCGCCACCGCCGAGCGGCTCGGCGACAGCGTCTCGGCCGAGCCCAAGTGGCTGGTGTGCACGCTGATCACACACGTCAGCGGGCACGCGGTGTCGCTCGGCGCGCTGGTCAACGGCGCCACGCTGGTGCTGCTGCGCGGGTTCGACGCCGGCGAGGCGCTGTCGGTGCTGGCGCGGGAGCGGATCACCGGGTCGATCATCGTCACGCCGATGCTGTACGAGCTGCTCGACCACCCGGACTGCCCGCCCGGCGGGTTCCCCGCGCTGCGGACCCTGCTCTACACCGGGTCGGGCCCCGCGCCGGCCAGGCTCCGGCAGGGCATCGAGCGCCTGGGCCCGGTGCTCCACCAGATCTACGGCACGTCGGAGAGCGGCGCCGTCATCGACCTCCCGGCCGCCGAGCACGACCTGTCCCGGCCCGAGTCGCTGACCAGCTGCGGGCGCCCGGCGCCGGGCGTCGAGGTCGAGCTGCGCGACGAGGACGGCAAGCCGGTGCCCGTGGGGCAGACCGGCGAGCTGTGCCTGCGCGGCGCGATGGTCATGGACGGCTACTGGAACGACCCCGAGCGCACCGCCGAGGTGCTGGGGGCCGACGGCTGGCTGCGCACCGGCGACCTCGCGCGCCAGGACGAGCACGGATTCCTGTACGTGGTCGACCGGTTGAAGGACATCATCATCACCGGACGGACCGCCGACAACGTCTACTCCCGGCTCCTCGACGACTTCCTGGCGTCGCTGCCCGAGGTCAGGGAGGCCGCGGCGGTCGGGCGGCCGGGGCCGGACGGCAGCGAGCAGGTGCACGTCGTCCTGGTGCCGCAGGACCCGGCGCGCGTGCCGGACCTCGCCGAGCTGTCCCGCCGGGTCACCGAGGCCCTCGGCGACCTCTACACCCCCGCGTCGTACTCCGTCGCGCAGGCCCTGCCCCGTACGACGATCGGCAAGGTCGACAAGAAGGCCCTGCGTACGGCCCTGGTGGACGCCGCGTAGCACGGGACCGGCGCGAGGCCCGCCGGTCGCCGGCCGGTCCCGCGCCCGCACCGCCGCGGGTCAGCCGGCGGCCGGCCCCGCGGCGTACTCCTCGTCGGTGACGGGGCTCAGCCAGTGGACGACGTCGTGGTCGGCGTCGGACTCGTTGACGGCGAGGTGCACCATCAGCCGGTTCGGCGCGGCGCCGTGCCAGTGCTCCTCGCCGGCCTCGAACAGCACCCGGTCGCCGGGGCGGATCACCTCGACGGGTCCGCCCCGGCGCTGGCACAGGCCGACGCCCTCGGTGACGAAGACGGTCTGGCCCAGCGGGTGGCGGTGCCAGTGGGTGCGGGCGCCGGGCATGAAGTGCACCAGGTTGGCGGTGACCCGGGACGGGCTGGGCGCGGCGGCGACGGCGTCGATGTAGACGTCGCCGGTGAACCAGTCGGCCGGGCCCTTGACGGTGTCGATCGAGCTGCGGGTGATCTGCACGGCGTTCCTTCGTCGGTGGGGTGGTCTGCGGGGGGGGTGCGGGCGTGGTGCGGGACGGCCGGGCCCCGGCGGGAGCCCGGGGCGGCCCAGGGCCTGCCTCACGGCTTGCCTCAGAGCTTGTCTCAGAGCTTGTCTCAGAGCTTGTCTCCGGGCCGCGTCAGGGCTGGAGCAGCGTCTTGACGGCGCGGCGCTCGTCCATCGCACGGTAGCCGTCGGCGACCCGGGAGAGCGGGAGGGTGAGGTCGAAGACCCGGCCCGGGTCGATCCGGCCGCTCAGCACGCGGCCGATCAGGTCGGGCAGGTAGCGGCGGACGGGCGCCGGGCCGCCGCGCAGGCCGACGTGGGAGAAGAACAGCTCCTGCCCGTCGATCGCGACCTCGTGGGGCACGCCGACGAAGCCGACGGTACCGCCGGGCCGGGCCGCCCGCAGGGCCTGCTCCATGGCCTGGGCGGTGCCCACGCACTCCAGGACCGAGTCGGCGCCGATGCCGCCGGTCAGCTCCCTGATCCGGGCGACGCCCTCGTCCCCGCGCTCGGTGACGATGTCGGTGGCGCCGAACGCGCGGGCCAGCTCCTGCCGCGTCTCGTGCCGCGACATGGCGATGATCCGCTCCGCGCCCATCTCCTTGGCCGCGATCACGCCGCACAGGCCCACCGCGCCGTCGCCGACCACCACCGCGGTCGACCCGGGCCGCACCTCGGCGGCGTCGGCGGCCCACCAGCCGGTGCCCATGACGTCGGAGACGGCCAGCAGGCCCGGCCACAGCCGCTCGTCCGGCACCTCGTCGGTGGCGACGAGGGTGCCCTGGGCGTTGGGGATGCGCACGTACTCGGCCTGGCAGGTGCTCATGAACTCGCGGTGCAGGCAGTTGGACGTGAAGCCGTTGCGGCAGTTGGCGCAGGTGTTGTCCGAGGTCGCGAACGAGCCGACGACGAACTGGCCGGGCCTCACCGAGGTGACCTCGGACCCGACCTCCTCGACGAAGCCGACGTACTCGTGCCCCATCGGGTGCGGGTCGCCGATCGGCTCCGCGCCGCGGTAGGACCACAGGTCGGAGCCGCACACACAGGTGGCGGCCGTGCGGATGACCGCGTCGGTGGGCTTGAGGATCCCGGGGTCCTCCAGGGTCTCGAACCGTACGTCGCCGGGGGCGTGGATGACTGCTCCGCGCATCAGGAAGGTCCTCACATGTCGGTGGACGGCTCCGGGGGGCGGCTCACGGGTCGCGGATCACGGCTCGCAGGTCCGTGGCTCGCAGGTCCGCGGCTCGCAGGTTCGCGGCTCGCCCGGCCGGAGGAGGGCGCCGCGTCCGCGGGCGCTCCCGGAGTCCAGCAAAACGCGTCCGCCGGCGCCGAGCGAGTCACCGGTGAGAGGTGTACTGCCGGTACATCGCTGCGCCGTCGCCGCAGCCGCGCGCGCGTCGTACGGTCGGGGTATGGACAATCGTGCGGAGGTCCGCGAGTTCCTGACCTCGCGGCGGGCGAAGATCGCCCCGGAGCAGGCGGGCCTGCCGGCCGGCCCGCGGCGGCGCGTGCCGGGGCTGCGCCGCAGCGAGGTCGCGGCGCTCGCCGACATGAGCGTGGAGTACTACGCGAAGCTGGAGCGCGGGAACCTCGCGGGCGCCTCCCCCGCCGTCCTGGAAGCCGTCGCCCGGGCCCTGCGGCTGGACGACGCCGAGCGCGCCCACCTGCTGCACCTGGCGCAGGCCGCCGACGGCTCCGACGCGCTGACCCGGCCGCGGCGCCGCGCGTCGGCCCGCCCGTGGAGCCCACACCGCAGCCTGCAGTGGACGCTGGACGCGATCACCGGGGGACCCGCCGTGGTGTGCAACGGCCGCATGGACATCCTGGCCGCCAACCCGCTGGGCCGGGCCTTCTACGCCGACCTGCTCGGCAACGCCGACAACCAGCGCAACCTGGCCCGTTTCAACTTCCTCGACCCGGCCGCCCGCCGCTTCTACCCCGACTGGGAGCTGTTCGGGGACATGGCGGTCGCCATCCTGCGCCGCGCGGCCGGACGCGACCCGCACGACAAGGACCTGCACGATCTGGTCGGGGAGCTGTCCACCCGCAGCGAGGGCTTCCGCACCCGCTGGGGCGCGCACGACGTCCGCCGGCACGGGACCGGCACCAAGCACTTCCACCACGCCGCGGTCGGCGACCTCACCCTCGCCTACGAGTCCCTCGACCTGGCCGCGGAGCCCGGGCTGAACATGACCGTCTACACCGCGGAGCCGGGCTCGGCCTCCGAGGAGCGGCTGCGGCTGCTCGCCTCCTGGTCCGCCGCCGGGACCGGCGGACGATCAGCGGTAGCTGACCGTCGTCGCGCTGTGCACCGAGCCCGTGGGCGCGGTGACCTTCAGGGTGCGGGTGGCCGGGTCGTAGGACCAGGACCCGGCGGGCGCCGGGCGGCCGTCGATCCGGACGGTGTGCGGGGCGGTGGCGTCGGTGAACGCGACCGTCCACTGCCGCCGTTGGACCTGCCCGGCGAAGTGGCCCTTCGCCGGCGCGATACGCAGCTGGTGGTCGCCGCCGTGCTCGGCGTACGTGATCGCGGTGGTGGCCGACGCCTTCGCGTCGGTGGTGGTGCCGTCGTCCTCGTACAGCGAGGAACGGCCGTCGGCGCCGCCTGCGACGGTCACGGTCGCCTTGGTGAGCGGGTTCTGCGTGTCGTTGGTGACGTTGCCGGTGCGGGTGGTGACGATGCCGCCGGACTTGACGAACACCGGCATCGCGTTCCAGTCGGTGGTCACCTGCTGGGTGGTGCCGCCCGCGTAGGTCTTGCCGGTGAAGTAGTCCGTCCACTGGCTGCCCGGCGGGAACCACACCGTGGTGGTGGCGGTGGCGCCGGGCGAGGTGGCCGGCGCGACCAGGACGTCCGAGCCGTAGAAGTACTCACTGGCGGCGTGGTCGTACGCGGCCTGCTGGCCCGGGTACTCCAGGTAGGTCGCGCGGACCGCCGGAACCCCGGTGTCCTGGGCCTCCTTGGCCAGGGTGTACGTGTACGGGACGAGGTCCTCGCGCAGGTTGAGGAACTTCTCCGACGCGGTGCGCGCGGCGTCGCCGTACTGCCAGGGCAGCCGGTCGCTGTGGTTGCCGTGCAGCCGGAACACCGGCTGGAACGCGGCCAGTTGCAGCCACCGCACATACAGGTCGTCGCTCAGCCTGGTGCTTCCGGGGTTGGCCCCGGGCGCCTGGGTGCCGTCGTTGTTGAAGCCGCCGATGTCGTGGCTGACCGCGGACAGGCCGGTGGACGCCGACTCGCCGGGGGTGTAGCCGACCTCGAACTTCAGGGTCTGCCAGTTCGAGGTGGTGTCACCGGTGAAGTGCACGGTGGTGCGCTTGTCGGCCCACGGCCCGGTGGGCACGCCGGCCTGGCCGCTGTACCCGCCGGCCTGCAGCGACCCGAAGGCCCGGGAGAACGCGAAGCCGCGGCCGACGTTCTTGGCAGTGTCCAGCGCGTACTGCTGGTTGATCCACGCGTCGGGGGTGACGCCGGCCAGCGTCGACTGGGACTGCTCGCAGCACCAGTCCAGCCACCAGAAGTCGACGCCCTGCTGCTCCATCGTCTGGTGCAGGTCGAGGTAGGCCTTCAGCTGCTGGGGGTCGCCCCAGTCGAAGGTGTAGCAGTCGGCCTCGTGGGCGATGTCGGCGTAGCAGCCCGCGTTGTTCTTGGTGAGCGAACCGCCCGCGGTGGCCTGCGCCTTCGTGAACTGCGGGTCGGAGGACACGATGCTCGGATGGATGTTCATCGTGTTGTGCAGGCCCTGCGACTGCGCCCAGTCGAAGAACGCCTTGGGGTCGGGGAACTTGGCCGGGTCGATCTCCCAACCGTCCCACCGGTCGGGCGCCTTGTAGTCGGTGTCGGTGACCAGCACGTCCAACGGCACGCCCTCGGCACGGGCCTTGGGCAGGATGGTGTTCTCGTAGTCTGCGGCGCTGTAGTCGTAGTACTCGGAGAACCACACGCCGTACGCCCAGCGCGGCAGCAGTTCGGACGGGCCGGTCAGCGTGGCCAGGTCGCCCAACGCCTGCTTGTAGTCCTGGCCGTAGCCGAACACATAGCCGTCCTGGTAGGGGGCATCGCTGTGGCCGGGGCGCGGAGTGACCGTGTGGGTACGGTCGTTGAAGATCGCCGACGGGGTGTCGTCGAGCAGGTACCAGCCGTCGCGGTACAGCAGTCCCGGCGTGGTGGACGCACTTCCGCTGACGCCGTCGAGGCCGCGCCGGTAGCCGCCCAGCGGGCTGTGCGGGAGCAGGATCGGCGAGTCGGCGGAGGCGGCCGCGACGGTGTCGAGGTTGACGTGGCAGCTGTCGGCCGTGGGGCAGCCGATCGCCACGGAGTTGTCGCCCTCGGCGAGGGTGACCGGCACGGTGGCGGTCGACCAGGAGTCCCAGTCGGCGGTGGGCGGGAACGCCACGCTCACCGGGTCGCCGCCGTTCGCGGAGACCGAGGCCGTACGGGCCGGGGTCGCGTTCCCGTTGCTGTAGCGGATCTGCAGGCGGTACTGCCCGGCGCGCGGCACGTCGGTGATCTTGACCGTGTCGGTGGCGCCGACCTGTTCCAGGCCGGCGGCGAAGCCGGCGCCCGCGTAGCCGCTGTGGTCGCTGGCCTGCTTGGCGCCGCCGGTCAGGGCGCCGGCCTCGGCCTCGCACACCGTGCCGTACGGGCAGGGCGTGGCGGTGGCGGCCGGGGCCGGGTAGGCCGTGCCGGGCGCCACCAGGGCCAGGCTGTCGATGTTGACGTTGCCCGAGTCGTTCGCGCCGCGGGAGACCGTGAGGGTGTGGGTGCCCGCGGTCAGCGCCAGCGTCGGTCCGGTCAGCTCGGACCAGTCGTTCCAGCTCGCGGTGGTGGGCAGGGTCAGCGTCTGCGCGCCGCCCCCGTCGACCGCGGCGCTGAGCGTGCGGGTGGTGGCCTGGTTGTCGCCGCCGGTCGCGTTGGCGTACCGCAGCCGCAGCTGGTAGCTGCCGGCGGTGGCGACGTCGACCTTGTAGGTGAGCGTGGACCCTTCGGAGGTGAAGCCGGCGGCGAACCCGGTGCCGGTGAACCCGCTGTGGTCGGAGGCGACGCTCACCCCGCCGGCCAGCGCGGCCTGTTCGCCCTCGCACAGGGCGCCGGCCGCGCAGTGCGGCGTCGAGGCGAAGGCCGGGTGCGCGGTGACCGTCTGGTCGCCGGAGCGCAGCCGCAGCGAGACGTTCTGCGCGGTGAAGGCGCCGGAGCCCACCTTGTAGCGCAGCGTCAGCTCGCCGGTGTCGATGGTGAGCCAGCCGTCCGTGACGCGCTTGCGATACGAGGTCGGGCGGAAGCCGTCGCGGCCGATCGCGTTGAAGGTCGCGGCGTCGGTGAAGTGGCCGTCGCCGGCGTACTCCATGCGGATCAGGGTCGGCGAGAGCACCTCGAAGCGGGCGTCGCCGGAGCGGACGGCGTGCTTCTGCGCGGCGGACCCGGTCTGCGGCCGGTCCGGGGACGACGCGGCCGCGGGGATCGCCGGTACGGCGGCGAGCCCGCCGATCACCGCACCGACGGCGAGCACTGTTCTGAACCGTCCGTGGCGTCGAAGTCGTCTCATCTCACTCCTCGTTCAGCGGTATGGCCGGTGGAGCGGGGCCCGAGGGCCGAGCGTGACAACGTTATCTGCGGTGGGGGTCGACGGCCAGGGTCGTGCGGGAGGGAGCGTGGCGGAGGTCCGCGCGGCGGGCCTGACCTCGGTTGTTCGCGCGGGCGGCGCGCGGCGTGTGCGCCGTCGCGACGGCTCCCTATAAAACGTTGTACGCGGGCCGCCGGGGAGGAATTCACGTTCGACGGCGACGCGGCGCGCTGCTTTTCGGAGGCGACCGGTCCGGTTTTGCCGAATCGTTTCGCAGGGCGGTCAGCCTTTTGTGTGATGCCGGATTCTCCTGCGTGCGGCTAGCTTGGAAGTGCGGTGATCACGGCATTCCCTTTCCTCTTCCTCCTCGGGGGCGCCGGAATTGCCGCTCCCATTTCCTCGGACGAAGGGAATTCACATGCACGCGAAGAAGATGGCGTTGTTCGCCGGCGCGGCGAGTCTCGCGCTGACTGGGCTGATGGCGGGCGTGGGCCACGCCGACCCGCAGCCGGACCCGGTGGCCATCGGTGTGCCGTTCACGGCGGACAACGTGGGGCTGGCCGAGCAGGGCTACGAGCAGAGCCTGGACGCCAACGGCAGCGGCGACCAGGTCATCACGTACACCACGCACGGCGGCACGATCCAGCAGTGGCACGCGATCGAGCGGGTCGGTGACACGTTCCTCCTCCAGAACGTCTACAAGCCGGGGCAGTGCGTCAAGGCCCCTACCCAGGTGGACCAGCCGCTGACCATGGCGAACTGCAACAAGGCGTCGACGTACCAGCGGTGGATCGAGCGGACGGTCAACGGCAACGACGTCTTCCAGCTCGCCAGCAACCACGACCGGGCGATCCAGGCCACCGGGGTCAACTCGGTGGCGAAGCTGGCCCTGTTCGACCCGGGCAACACCCTGCAGCAGTGGAGCGTCGAGAGCATCAACTGAGCCGTCCGGCAGCGGCGGGGGGGGGGGGGGCGGGGGGGCGCCCCCCCCCCCGCGGGTCGTTCGGGCGCGGCCGGGCCCGGCTCGACCGGGTGCCCGGCCCGGGCGCGAGGGGGCGCACAGGCCAGGTGCTTGGAAGGCGCCTGGTCTGCCGCGGCGCTCGGAAGGCGCTCCCCCTGCCCCGGGCCGCGCCGGCAGGCGGCCGGTCACTCGCGGGACGCGCCCGCCGCGGCCGGGGTGGTGCGCAGCAGGGCCCGGGCCGGGAGCGCGGTCGCCGCCAGGCCCAGGACGACCGTGGCCGCGGCGATGCCGAGGGCGGTGCCCGGCGACACGTGGGGCGCGCCGCCGGTCAGGCCGCGGGCGACGGGGACCAGCGTGACCCACGCGATGGCCCCGCCGATCAGCAGCCCGGCCGCGGACACCAGCAGCGCCTCCCAGCGCATCATCCGCAGCACCTGGCGGCGCGTGGTGCCGGCCAGCCGCAGCAGCGCGACCTCGCGGCGGCGGTCCAGGACCGTCATCACCAGCGTGTTGCCCGCGGCGACGGCCGCGAAGCCGCCGAGCACCGCGGCCATCACCCGGTTGGCCCAGGCGTTCAGCTCCAGGTCCTTGTTGACGCTCGCCCGGTAGCCCGCGCGGTCGGTGACGGTCAGGCCCGGCTCGCCGAGCCCGGCCAGCGCCCGGCCGACGTCCGCGGGGCGCGCGCCGGCCCGGTCGCGTACCAGCACCTGCGTGTCGTACGCGGTGGCGGCGTGCGCGGCGACCGCGGCGCGCGGCAGCAGCAGCTGGCCCAGGCCCAGGCCGCGACCGTAGACCGCGACGACGCGCGGGCGGATCTGCGTGCCGTCGCCCAGCCACAGCGACAGGCGTCCGCCGACCTTCACCTTTGCGGTGCCGGCGAGCAGCGTGTCGACCGCGACGGTACGGCCGTCGCCGGTCAGCGCGCCGAGCGAGCCGGACCTCAGGTCCAGGTCGAGGACCTTCGGCAGCCGGCCCGGGTCGCCGCCGACGCCGAGCACGTCCGCGGAGTTCAGCGATCCCCCGGCGCGGTAGAGGGCGCCGGTGCGCAGCACGCCCACCGCGGTGTCCACGCCGGGTGCGCGGGCCGCGCGCTCCGCGGCGGACGCGGGCAGCCCCGGCCCCGACGAGCCGAGCACCTGGTCGGCCACCACGCCCTCGCGGACCTGCCGCTGCGCGGTGTGGGTGACCGAGTCCTGCATGCACAGCAGCGTGCCGCAGAACGCGGTGACCAGCACGATCGGCGTGATCGCGGAGGCCAGCCGGCGGGCGCCCGCGCGGGTGTTGGCGGCGGCGAGCGCGGCGGGCGCGGACCGGGCCGCGCGCAGCGGCAGCCCGAGCACGACCGCGGCGAACCAGGCCACGACGGGACCCAGCAGCGCGACGGCGACCATGAAGCAGAAGACCACGCCGAGCGCCACGGACGCGGCGTCGTCGCCGGTGGTGTGCGCGGCGACCGCGGCCAGCACGCAGCCGCCGGCCAGCGCGGCCGCGCCCAGCACCGTACGGATCACGCCCGGGCGGCGGCGCTCCACCGCGGCCTCGCCCAGCGCCTGGCTGGGCCGGGCCCTGGACGGGCGGCGCGCGGCGAGGTAGCCGGCCGACAGCGAGGCGAGCAGGCCCGCGCCGACCGCGGTGACCATCGGGATCCAGCCGACGGACAGCGTCACGCCGTGCGGCACCGCGTCCCGGTCCACGAGCTGGTCGAACCACCAGCGGGCCAGCGCGAGGCCCGGCAGGATGCCGGCGGCGCCCGCGAGCGGCGCGACGAGCAGCGCCTCCACCGCCACCGTGCGGCGGATCTGCCGCGGCGTCGCACCGACCGCGCGCAGCAGCGCGATCTCCCGGCCGCGCTGGCCGACCGCGAGGGAGACGGTGCCCATCACCACGAACACCGCGGTGGCGGCGGCGATCCCGCCGAACGACGCGCCTATCGCGATGAGCATCTCGCGCGCGGTCGCCAGGTCCGGCGCTTCCGCGGCGCCGCGGCCGTTGCCGGTCCACACCTTCAGGTGCGGTTGGGTCGCGCCCGGGGTCTGGGCCTGCGCCTGCGCCTGGGCCTCGCTCTGGCTCGGCGTCTGAGCCTGCCCCTGCGCCTGGGCGTGCGCCTGGGCCTCGCTCTGGCTCGGCGTCTGGGCCTGGGCCTGACCCTGCGTCCGGGCTTGGCCTCGGGCCTGGCCCTGCGTCTGCCCCTGCGTCTGCGTCTGCGCCTGGGCCTGCTCCCGGCCCTGATCCTGCTCCCGGCCCTGGCTCGCCAGCGCCTTCCTGACCTGCGCGGCCAGGTCCGGCGTCGCCACGCCGGGCCGCCCGTACACCGCGATCGCGTCCGCCAGCCCCGGGTGCCCGGCGAGCACCGAGGCGACGGAGTCCGCGACGTACGCCTGCGGCGCCGCCCCCGGCCCCGCCGTCCGTGCCGCCGCGCCGCCGCCGAGCACCCCGGACACCCGGTACGTCGCGGTCCCCGCGGGCGTCGTCAGCGCGATCCGGTCCCCCACCCCGGCCCCGGCCGCCCGCGCGGCCGCGGCGTCCAGCACCACCTCGCCGGCGCCCGGGGCGCGCCCGGCCGGCCCGGCGCCCGACGTCGCGGCGGACGCCGCGTCCCCCGCGGACGCCGCATCCCCCTCGGACGCCGCATCCCCCTCGGACGCCGCGGACGCCGTCGACGCCGTCGACGCCGTCGAGTCGATCGTGTGCGCGGACCAGTCGCGGACCGTCAGGTCCGGCAGGTGCGCGGCCGTCGCCGGGAAGGAGACGTCGGGCACGGCCGCGGCCACGGAGGGCAGCGCGGCGATGCGCGGGGCGAGCGCGGCCGGCAGGCGGGGCTGGTCGGTGAGCGGCTCGGACTCGGTGTCCCGGTCGTCGCCGTGGCCGGTGGTGACGCTCGCCTGCGGATCGGCCGCGACGACGACCGGCGCACCGGCGTAGCGCACCGGCGGCACGTGCGCGGTGATGCCGGTCTGCAGCAGCGTGCCGCACGCGGTCACCACGGCCGCGGCGAACAGCAGCGCGACGAACGTGCCGACGAAGGACGCCGGGCGGAACCGCACCGAGGCGCGGGCGAGGCCGTTCACGCCGCGGCCCCCAGCGTGCCGCCGCGCGCGGTCAGCGCGACCATGCGGTCGGCGATCGCGGTCGGGTCCGGGGAGGTGAGCTGCCCGGCCAGTGTGCCGTCGGCGAGGAAGAGCACCCGGTCGGCGTACGAGGCGGCGACCGGGTCGTGGGTGACCATGACCACCGTCGCGCCCATCGCGTCCACCGCGCGCCGCAGCAGCCCGAGCACGTCGCGCGCGGTGCCGGTGTCCAGCGCGCCGGTCGGCTCGTCGGCGAAGACCACCTCGGGCTCGGTGACCAGCGCACGGGCGATCGCCACGCGCTGCTGCTGCCCGCCGGACAGCTGCCCGGGGCGCCGCCTGCCGTGGCCTTCGAGGCCCACCGAGGCGAGCACCGCGGCCGCCCGCGCGCGGTCCGGGCGGCGTCCGGCCAGGCGCTGCGGCAGCAGCACGTTCTGCTGCACGGTCAGCGACGGCAGCAGGTTGAAGGACTGGAAGACGAAGCCGACGCGGCTGCGCCGCAGCCTGGTCAGCTGGTTCTCGCCGAGTCCTGTGATGTCCTGGCCGCCGAGCAGCACCGCGCCCGAGGTCGGCCGGTCCAGCCCCGCCGCGCACTGCAGGAAGGTGCTCTTGCCGGAGCCGGAGGGCCCCATCACGGCGGTGAAACTCTGCCGCGGCAGGGCCAGGTCCACGCCGCGCAGCGCGTGCACGGCGGCGTCGCCCCTCCCGTAGGTGCGGCGCACCTCGCGCAGTTCGACCGCGTGCTCCATGGCCGTGGGCCCCTTCCGTGGATCGGTGGCGTGGTCCGCGGCGCACCCCGCGCCGACCCTCCCGACGCTACGGAGCGCGACGGGGGGCGACCATGGCGCTCGCCGCCGTCCTCGGGGTGGGGACAACCCCCCTGCGGAGGGGATAGAAGCCGCGTGAGCGCGGGAAGGGTTCCGGCACACCCCCTGAACGGCGGGCCGCGCGCCGACGCGGCCCGCCGGGGGGACGGCCGGCGGGCGACCGCCGCGAGGACGGAGGCCCGATGACCCGGGAACGGCTCGCCGCGATGTACGGCGTGGACGTCGTGTACCACCCCGCGCCCGGCGTGGAGCAGCACGTTCCCGAGGAGACCGTGGTGGCCGTGCTGGCCTCGCTGGGCGTGGACGCGAGCACCGACCGCGCGGTGCGCGACGCGCTCGCCGCCGCGGAGCAGCGCCGCACCCACGCGCTGCTGCCGCCGTGCACGGTGGTGCGGGCGCCGCGCGGCGGGGCGGGGCCGTCGCTGCGCGGCGCGCTGCCGAACCTCCCCGAGGGCACCCGGCTGACCGTGCGGACCGCGGCCGGCGACGAGCTGTCCGACCCGCCGCGCACCCCCGGCCGCTACACGCTGCGGGCCGCCGCGCCCGACGGCAGGACCGCGCACGGCGACCTGGTCGTGGCGCCCGCCCGGCTGCCGGGTCCGCCCGGCCGCACCTTCGGCTTCATGGCGCAGCTGTACTCCGTGCTGTCCTCGCGCTCGTGGGGCATGGGCGACCTCGGCGACCTGGCCGACCTCGCCGCCTGGTCGGGGCGGGCGCTCGGCGCGGGCTTCCTGCAGATCAACCCGCTGCACGCGGCGGTGCCCGGGCGTCCGACCGACCCCTCGCCGTACCGCCCGTCCTCACGGCGCTTCCCCGACCCGGTCTACCTGCGGATCGAGGAGGTGCCGGAGTACGCCTACCTGCCGGCCGAGGCCCGCGAGGAGGCCGACCGGCTGCTGCGCCGCGCCGCCGCGCTGCGCGACAACGTGCTGCTGAAGGACGCGCTGATCGACCGGGACGCGGTGTGGGAACTGAAGTCCGCCGCGCTGGAGCTGCTGCGGGCGGTGCCGCTGAGCCCGGGGCGCCGGGCCGCGTACGCCGACTTCCTGGCCGTGCAGGGGCAGGCGCTGGACGACCACGCCACCTGGTCGGCGCTGGCCGAGCTGCACGGCACGGACTGGCACTCCTGGCCCGCGGGGCTGCGCGACCCCCGTTCGCCGCAGGTGGCCAGGGCGCGCGGCGCGCACCTGGACCGGGTGGACTTCCACTGCTGGCTGAGCTGGCTGACCGACACGCAGCTCGGCGCGGCGCAGCGGGCCGCGCGCGACGCCGGCATGCCGGTGGGCATCGTGCACGACCTCGCGGTGGGCGTGCACCCGGGCGGCTCGGACGCCTGGGCGATGCAGGACGTGCTGGCCGCGGGGATGTCGGTGGGCGCGCCGCCGGACGCCTTCAACGCGCGCGGGCAGGACTGGGGGCTGCCGCCGTGGCGCCCGGACGCGCTGGCCGCCACCGGCTACGCGCCCTACCGCGACCTGGTCGCGCGGATGCTGCGGCACGCGGGGGGCTTGCGGATGGACCACGTGATGGGGCTGTTCCGGCTGTGGTGGGTGCCCGAGGGCCGGCCGCCGACCGACGGCGCGTACGTCCGCTACGACGCCGAGGCGATGCTCGGGCTGCTGGCGCTGGAGGCGTACGAGGCGGGCGCGGTGGTGATAGGCGAGGATCTGGGCACGGTCGAGCCGGGGGTGCGCGAGGAGCTGGCCGACCGCGGTGTGCTGGGCACCTCGGTGCTGTGGTTCGAGCGCGACTACTCCGGCGAGGACGCCGGCCGCAGGCCGCTGCCGCCGACCGCGTGGCGCGAGGCGTGCCTGGCCACGGCCACCACGCACGACCTGCCGAGCACCGCGGCCCGGCTGACCGGCGAGCACGTCGGGCTGCGGCACCGGCTCGGGCTGCTGACCAGGCCGCTGGCCGAGGAGCAGGCGGCGGACGGCGCGGAGGTCGCCGAGTGGATCGCGCTGCTCGGCCGGCTCGGGCTGCTGCCCGAGGGCACGGGCGACGAGGAGGCGGTGGTCAAGGCCGTGCACCGGTTCCTGGCCAGGACGCCGGCCCGGATGGTCGGGGTGTGGCTGCCGGACGGCGTGGGCGACCGGCGACCGCAGAACCTGCCGGGCACCTCCGACGAGTACCCCAACTGGCGGCTGCCGGTGGCCGGGCCGGACGGCGTGCCGCTGACGCTGGAGCAGCTGACGTCCTCGCGCCGGCTGCACGACCTGGCGGAGGAGGTGCGCAGGGCGCTGGCGCAGGAGGCGCCGGGTCGGCGCGCGGCGCCGTGAGCTCGCGGGGCCCCGCGCGGGTGCCGCTCGGGCGGCGGTCGGGCGGCGCTCGGGCGGCGGTCGGGCGGCGCTCGGGCGGCGCGCGGCGTCGTAAGGCACCCCGGGCGCGCGGACCCGGACGGCGGTCACTACATTGAGCGCGTGGACAAGAACACCAAGAAGGCCGTGCGGGCCGGCGTCGTCACCGCCGGTACGACGCTGATCATGCTGATGTCGTCCCCCGCGTTCGCGCTGACCCGCGACGACGGCGACGACCCGGGTTCCGGCCTGAGCGTCATCCAGACGCTGGGCCTGTTCGTGGCGTGCCCGCTGGTGCTCTTCGGCATCATCGCGGGCCTGGTGATGGTGACCGACAAGTCCCGCAAGCAGCAGCGCGGCTGACGCGCGCGGCCCCGGCGGGGCGGCCCGGTGCGGCGGAATCCGGCGGGGCGGCCCGGTGAGGCAGCCTGGCGAGGCGGCCCGGCGGCGGAACCCGTTCAGACGCGGGGGCGTGAGCCGGGCTCCTGCCGGGGAGAGTCCTGGTCCGCGCCGGGCAGCACCGGCGCGGGGAGCGTCGCCACGTCCTGTTCGGCCCGCGCGAGCTGCTCGGCGGTGTCGTCGGGCAGCGCCGGCGCGGTCGGCCGGGCGTCGGCGAAGCGGAACACCGAGCTGAGGTCGCCGAAGGTGTCGCGCCGCCACTGGCTGATGTTGGGCTCCGCGACGCCGGTGAGGTGCTCCAGCAGCCGCAGCGGCGAGGTGTGGTCGAACGCCTCGCTGGCCACCCAGCCGCCGACCGTCCACGGCGAGACGACGATCGCCGGCACCCGGAAGCCCGCGCCGATCGGCAGGCCCTGCACGAACTCGTCGGGCGTCCCGGCCGGCGGCACCGGCGGCGGCACATGGTCGAACAGCCCGTCGTTCTCGTCGTAGTTGAGGATGAACGCGGTCTTCGCCCACACCTTCGGGTTGGCCGCCACCGCCTCGATCTTGGAGGCCACGAAGTCCGCGCCGGCGGCCGGCAGGAAGTCCGGGTGCTCGGACTGCACGCTGGTCGGGATGATCCACGACACGGCCGGCAGCCGGTCGTTCCTCGCGTCCTCCTCGAACGCGCCGGCCGGGCCGGGCCGCACCCCCTGCTCGTAGAGGGCGGAGCCGGGCTGCGCGGCGCGGAAGGTCCCGAAGTACTCCAGCACGTTGCAGCCGTAGTCGTCGTCCTCCTGGTAGACCTTCCAGCTCACCCCGGCCGCCTGCAGCCGCTCGGCGTAGGTGGTCCAGGTGTACGGCTTCGGGTCGCTGTTGGAGATCACCGGGCCGCCGCGGGTCCCTGACGGGTCGATCGTGCCGGTCATCCAGTACAGCCGGTTGGGCCAGGTCGGGCCCATCACCGAGCAGAAGTAGTTGTCGCAGATCGTGAACGCCTCGGCCAGCGCGAACTGGAACGGGATGTCCTCGCGGGTGTAGTAGCCCATCACGTACGGGCCGTTGGCGCCGTCGGCCTTGCGGTGGGCGGGCAGCCACTGGTCCATCCGGCCGCCGTTCCACGCCTGGTGCTGCACCGACCAGGCGTGGCTGGTGGAGGGGATCGCCTGGGCGCTGGTGCTCCGGGTGTCGAGGTGGAACGGCAGCAGGTAGCCGTCCGGGTTCACCTCGTCGGGCTGGTGGAAGACCGAGCGGCCGGTGGACAGGGTCAGCGCGTCGCCGTCGCCGAAGCCGCGGACGCCGGAGAGCGTGCCGAAGTAGTGGTCGAACGAGCGGTTCTCCTGCATCAGCATCACGACGTGCTCGATGTCGGCGAGGGAGCCGCCGCGGGCCGGGCCGGCCGCGACCGCCTTCTGCACGCTGGGCGGCAGCAGGGCGAGGGCCGCGGCGCCGCCCATCGCCCCGGCCGCCGAGCCGAGGAGCCGGCGTCGGGTCAACTCGGCCATGCGCGTTCCTCCCCGGGGGTGAAGCGGACGGCCTCACCTTGACGTGGAACGCGCGGGGCGCGCAGGAGGCTCGCCGGGCCGGGCGGGCAGGCCGCCCGGCCGGCGCAGCGATCCGGGGCGTCAGCGCGCGGCGGCCGCTGCCGGAGCGTCAGCGGCCACCGCGGGAGCGGTCAGCGCGGGAGCGGTCAGCGCGCGGCCGCGGGAGCAGCGGTCAGCGCGCGGCCGCGGCGTCGGCGGCCTGGGCCCTGAGCGCGCGCTCGACGCCCGCGCGGGCCTCGACGACCAGGCGGCGCAGCGCGGGCGCGGGCCGGGCGGCGTCCAGCCACGCGTCGGTGGCGTCGAGGGTGGCCTGCTCGACCTGGAACGAGGGATAGAGCCCGATCACGATCTGCTGGGCCATCTCGTGGCTGCGCGAGTCCCACACGTCCTTGACCGCGGCGAAGTACCGCGCGGTGTAGGGCGCGAGCAGCTCGCGCTGGTCGGTCTGGACGAAACCGCCGATCACCGCCTCCTGCACCGCGTTCGGCAGCTTGTCGCCCTCCACGACCGAGGCCCACACCTCGGCCTTGGCCTCGGCGGCGGGCCGCGCGGCGCGGGCGCCCGCGGCGTGCTGCTCGCCCGCGGAGGTGGGGTCGCGCTTCAGCTCGGCGTCGATCGCCTCCGCGCCGGCCCGGCCGGTCGCGGCCAGCCGGGTCAGCAGCGCCCAGCGCAGCTCGGTGTCGACGGCCAGGCCCTCGTACTCCGCGGTGCCGTCCAGCAGGCCCTGGAGGATGTCGAGCTGCTCGGGGGTGCGGGCCGCCGCGGCGAACGCCCGCGCCCAGGCGAGCTGGTGGTCGCTGCCGGGCGCGGCGGCGGCCAGGTGCTCCAGGGACGCCTCGGTCCAGCGGGCGAGGCCGGTGTCCCGCCACGCCGGGTCCGCGTACAGGTCGAGGGCGAGCTTGACCTGGCGGTGCAGCGACTGCACCACGCCGATGTCGGACTCCTTGGTGACGCCGTGCAGCACCAGCTCCAGATAGTCGCGGGTGGCCAGTTCGCCGTCCCGCGTCATGTCCCAGGCCGCGGCCCACACCAGGGCGCGCGGCAGCGACTCGGTGAAGTCGCCCAGGTGGTCGCGGACGGTGGCCAGGGACTGCTCGTCGAGCCGGACCTTGGCGTACGACAGGTCGTCGTCGTTGAGCAGCACCACGTCCGGGCGGCGCACGCCGGTCAGCTCGGGCACCTCGGTCAGCTCGCCGTCCACGTCCAGCTCCACGCGGGTGGTGCGGACCAGCTTGCCGTCCTTCAGGTCGTAGCCGCCGACGGCGATGCGGTGCGGGCGCAGCACCGCGGAGCCCTTGGCGCCCGCGGGCAGCGCGGGGGCCTCCTGGCGGACCGCGAAGGACGTCACGACGCCGTCGTCGCCGACGGTCAGCTCGGGCCGCAGGACGTTGATGCCGGCGGTCTCCAGCCACGCCTTGGACCACGTCTTCAGGTCGCGGCCGGAGGTCTCCTCCAGCGCGCCGAGCAGGTCGGTCAGCCGGGTGTTGCCCCAGGCGTGGCGCTTGAAGTACGCCTGCACGCCGGCGAAGAAGGCGTCCATGCCGACGTAGGCGACGAGCTGCTTGAGCACCGAGGCGCCCTTGGCGTACGTGATCCCGTCGAAGTTGACGAGCACGTCGTCCAGGTCGTTGATCTCCGCCATGATCGGGTGGGTGGAGGGCAGCTGGTCCTGGCGGTACGCCCACGTCTTCATCGTGTTGGCGAAGCTGGTCCACGAGTGCGGCCACTTGGAGCCGGGGGCATGGGCCTGGCAGGCGATGGAGGTGTAGGTGGCGAACGACTCGTTCAGCCACAGGTCGTTCCACCACTCCATGGTGACCAGGTCGCCGAACCACATGTGGGCCAGCTCGTGCAGGATGGTCTCGGCGCGCAGCTCGTACGAGGAGTCGGTGACCTTGGAGCGGAAGACGTACTGGTCGCGGATGGTGACCGCGGCGGCGTTCTCCATCGCGCCGGCGTTGAACTCCGGGACGAAGAGCTGGTCGTACTTGGCGAACGGGTAGGGGTGGTCGAACTTCTCCTGGAACCAGTCGAAGCCCTGGCGGGTGACCTCGAAGATCGCCTCGGCGTCCAGGTGCTCGGCGAGCGAGGGGCGGCAGTAGATGCCGAGGGGCACGCTGCGGCCGTCGCCGTCCCAGCTGCTGTGCACGGCGGTGTAGGGGCCGGCGATCAGCGCGGTGATGTAGGAGGAGATGCGCGGGGTGGGCTCGAAGGCCCACACGCCGTCCGCGGTGGGCTCGGGGGTCGGCGAGTTGGAGATCACCGTCCAGCCGGCCGGGGCCTGCACGGTGAAGGTGAAGGCGGCCTTCAGGTCGGGCTGCTCGAAGCTGGCGAAGACGCGGCGGGCGTCGGGCACCTCGAACTGCGTGTAGAGGTACGCCTGCTTGTCGACCGGGTCGACGAAGCGGTGCAGGCCCTCGCCGGTGTTGGTGTAGGCGCAGTCGGCGACGACGCGCAGTTCGTTCGCCCCCTGGCGCAGGCCGGCCAGCGCGATGCGGGAGTCGGCGAAGACCGCGGCGGGGTCCAGCGGCTCGCCGTTGAGCACCACCTCGCGCACGGCGGGCGCGACGAGGTCGATGAACGTCTCCCCGGCCTCGCGGGCCTCGAACGTCACGGTGGTCACCGAGCGGAAGGTCCCGCCGTCCTGGGCGCCGCGCAGATCCAGCTCGACGGCGTAAGCGTCCACGCGCAGCAGGCGCGCCCGCTCCTGCGCCTCCTCACGCGTGAGGTTCGTACCAGCCACAGCGGCCCACTCCTTCTCATCCGTTGAGACGCCCATCCTCACACACCACCCCGCCACCCCGCCGAACCCCTGTGGATAACTCGGCTCACTGCTGGTGCGGCCCCGATCTCCGTCCCAGCAGTGACGCCGAGCCACACAGCAATCAGCGACCCACCGCTTGCCGTACCCCGCGGTGGTGCTCACGGTGATAGGCCAGGTACTCCCGGCCGATGTCATGACCCGGCACTTCGCGCAGCCGCCCAGCGGGGCCACTGTTCGTGGAGTAATCCGTCACGATGAGATCGTCGTCGATGCTCAACATGCCAACGTCGAACAGAACGTGGTGGTTCGGGCAAAGGCACAGGACGTTCTCTTGTTTGTCCGGACCGAAGTGGGGGCGTCCAAGCGGTCTGATGTGAGCGCCCTCCGCATACGCACCCGCCGGAGTCTCAAGGCGCGTACCGCACACTTGGCACGTAAAGTCATGGGCCATTTTGACGTACTGAGCAATAGCGGTACTCCGCACGATGCGCTGCGTCGTGGTCGTTACTCGCCGAGGCGAATCGTTACCCGCCGGTTGCCGCGGCAGCCTAGGGGGAGGCACCTCCACACCTTGAGTCGAGTCGACCTTACAGAGTCGGTACCGCCAGACCAGAAATCCCGATTGCCCGATTTCTGACCAGTACTCTTCGACACGGAACAAGCCGTCGTACCGCAGCCCCGACTCCGGTGAGTACGCCGAGCGTGCCTTCGCCCCCCGGATCACCCGGACCGGCGTCCCGTTCGTCATGCTTGTCACCAACGCCGCGTTCCCCAGGGTGAGTTCCTGGTCACGCACCTGCTTGCCCGTCTGCTCGTCCCGCCCGCCTTGGCCGGTGTAGATGATGACATCGCCCAAGTCTTCGTCATCCTCGTAGCCGCCTGAGACCACGATGGATTCAGCTCCGACGCTTTGCCTTCCGCTGATTCCCGCTTGCCGCTGCCGGTGCATCCCCGATTTCGCAAGGGCGATACGGTCCCTGAAGACCTCGCCCACCTCGAAACCAGGCACAGGGCCGAACCCGTCGAAAATCGGGCCGTCCAGCCGCACATCCCGAAGGAGGGAGTCCCTGTCGACTCCGTCGCTGAAGAACCGATCGTAGAGAAGGTCAACGGCTCCCTCCCGGGCCACACCAACCGTTGCCACCAGTTCTTCGACGGATGACTTGAGCCCTCCCCTGATCTTCGCCTGGGAGTCAATCCATCGGCGCACCGCGGACCCACGAGCAGGAGGCACCTCGCCCTGCACATCCTTGAGTTCCCACAGCGGAGATCGATGGAGAGCGACGAACGGGTACTCCGGAGCCGGGTCCGAGCCGGGGCGCCCGTACTTCTGCAGCAGCGGACGTAGTTCGTCCTTGGCCTCGCTCCAGGACACCAGTCGTGGCTCACCCTGGACGGCGCGTCCGAACGCCCACAAGAGGGTGAGCGGTTGGTGGCGTGCCGGCTTCCCGGAAGAGCGGTCCACTTGCAGATTGTTGAGCGCCGCCATGAGCGCTGCGACCGCCTTTTGCTCCCGCACGCTTCCGTCCTCTCCGTCAGGCGTGATCATGTAGTACGACAATACGACCAGTTCATGATCTAGCTCTGCGTTGTTTGCTCACTCCTTCCTGTCGGCCGGAAGGGCCGTGTTGTTGAGTCGTAGCGGCGTTGACACGCGGGGGGCGGGGGTGATGGGCTCGCGGTTCGGGCGGTGTCATCAGACCCCGGAGGGACGTGTGCTCCGCAGGAGTTCCGCTGTGGCGGTGGTGGCCACCGTGGTGGGTGGGTGGCTCGGGCAGGTGCCGGCGGCGGCCGATCCGGCGTCCGGGGCGGTGCCGGGGGCCGCGTCCGATACGGCGGCGCCCGGGGCCGCGTCCACGCCGGCAGCCGTGGCGTCCAAGGCGGCGTCCGGGGCTGCTTCCAAGGTGACGTCCCCGACGGTTTCCGCCGCCGCGGGGGGCTCCGCGCCCGCGGCCCGCGGGGGTGCGCGCGGTGCGGTGCGGGCGCAGGCCGCCGGGGTGTGGCCGAAGCCGCAGAGCATGGTCGCCCGGGGGAGGTTCGCCGCGGTCACCGACGTGGTGATGCTGGTGGCCGGACCGGACGCCGATCCGTACGCCGTGGACGTGGTCGAGCAGGCGCTGCGCGACGCCGGCGCGCGCCAGGTGGTGCGGACCGCGACGCCGCCCGTGCCGCCGCAGGGCGGCGGGCTGACCGTGTACGCGGGGCGCGCCGCGCGGGACCCGCTGCACGACCTGGGCGCGCCCGCCGCGGCCGGCCTGCCCTCGGGCGGCTACCGCCTCGCCGTCGACGACCGGGTGGTCGCGCTGGACGGCGTCGGCTCCGACGGCCTCTTCCACGCCGCCCAGACGCTGCGTCAGCTCGTCACCGCCCAGCCGGACGTGACGGGGTTCCGCGCGGTCACCGTGCGGGACTGGCCGGCCGCCCCGGTCCGCGGCACCGCCGAGAGCTTCTACGGCGTCCCGTGGACGCAGGCCCAGCGGCTGGCGCAGCTGGACTTCATGGCCCGCACCAAGCAGAACCTCTACCTCTACGCGCCCGGCGACGACCCGTACCGCCGCGCGCAGTGGAAGGAGCCCTACCCGGCGGCCCAGCGCGCCGACTTCCGCGCGCTGACCGCGCGGGCCGCGCGGGACCACGTCACGGTCGCCTGGGCGGTCGCGCCCGGCCAGTCCATGTGCTTCTCCTCCGACGCCGACCGGCGCGCCCTGGAGCGGAAGCTGGACGCGATGTGGGCGCTGGGCGCGCGGGCGTTCCAGCTGCAGTTCCAGGACGTCAGCTACAGCGAGTGGCACTGCGGCGCCGACGCCGCGCGGTTCGGCGACGGCCCGGCCGCCGCGGCCCGCGCGCAGGCCGCGGTCGCGGGCGCCGTCGCCTCGTACCTGAAGGCGAGGTACGGCGCCGCCGCGCCGCCGCTCTCGCTGCTGCCGACCGAGTTCTACCAGGACGGCGCGACCCCGTACCGCAGCGCGCTCGCCGACGCGCTCGACCCGTCGGTCGCGGTGGCCTGGACGGGCGTGGGCGTGCTGCCGAGGACCATCACCGGCACGCAGGTCGCCGCGGTGACCGCGGCCCTGGGGCACCCGGTGCTCACCGAGGACAACTACCCGGTCAACGACTTCGCGCCCGACCGCCTCTTCCTCGGCCCCTACACCGGCCGCGACCCCGCCGTCGCGACCGCGACCGCGGGGGTGGTCGCCGCCGGGATGCAGCAGCCGGCGGCCTCGCGCGTACCGCTGTTCACCGCCGCGGACTTCGCCTGGAACCCCGACGACTACGACCCGCGGGCGTCCTGGCAGGCCGCGATCGACGACCTCGCGGGCCCCGGCACGGCCGCCCGGCAGGCGCTGCGCACGCTCGCCGGCGACGAGCGGTCCTCGGCGCTGGCCGGCAGCGTGTCCGACTCCGCGGACCTGCGCCCGCTGGTCGAGGACTTCTGGAGGGCGCAGGCCGCGGCGAGCCCCCGGGGCGTCCCCGACCTGCCCGCGCTGCGGGCCGCGGCGGCCCGGCTGCGCGCGGCCTTCTCGGTGATGCGCGGCGCGCCCGGCGCGCTGGCGCCGCTGGCCGACGGCACGTTCGGCGACGAGGCGGGGCCGTGGCTCACCCGGCTGGCGCAGTACGGCGCGGCGGGCGAGCAGGCCGTGGACATGCTGGTCGCGCAGGCCGAGGGCGACGGCGCGGCGGCGTGGCGGGCGCGCAGGTCGCTGGACGCGGCCAGGGACGCGCTCGCCCAGGACACGGTCACCGTCGGCGACGGCGCCCTGGACGACTTCCTGACCCGGGCCGCGGCCGGCGGCGACGCCTGGCTGGGCCTGCGCGCCGACGGGCGCACCGCGACCACCACGATGGCCTCGGGCCACGGCACCGACCCGGCCGCGATGGTCGACGGCAAGGACGGCACCGCGTGGTCGAGCGCCGCGCCGCCGCAGCCCGACGACTCCTTCGGCGTGGACCTCGGCGCCGAGCGCCCGGTCAGCGCGGTGCGCGTGGCGATGGGCGACGGCAGCGGCTCCGACGACTTCCTGCACGACGCGGTGCTGGAGGTCGCGGGCGACGACGGCACCGGCTGGCGGAAGATCGGCGAGTACCACGACCGGGCGGTGATCAGCGCGACGCTGCCGGAGGGCACGCGGGCCCGTGAGGTGCGGCTGCGGGCGACCGGCGCGCAGCCCGGCGCGGTGACGGTGCGGGAGTTCGCGGTGACGGTCAGCGGGAGCAGGGCGCCCACCGCGACCGGCGGCGCGCACGCCTCCGCCGCGGTCGACGGCGACCTGTCCACCGCGGCCGGCGCGGGCCCGCTGACCGTGCGCTTCGACGGCGCGCGCCAGCTGGACACGGTGACCGTCGCCGCCGACCCGCCCCGCTCCTCCGACGGCAACGGCGCCGCCCCCGGCTCGGCCGCACCCGCGAGGCCCGTCACCGTCGAGGTCCACACGGCGGGCGGCGGCTGGCGCACGATCGGCACGCTGAGCGGCACGGGTCCGGGCGCGGGCCCCGGGCCGGGTACGGGGTCCGGTACGGGTTCAGGGTCCGGCACGAGCACGCGGTCCGGCACGAGCACGGGCTCGGGGTCCGGTGCGGATGCGCATACGGCGACCGACCCGCGTACGGCGACCGATCCGCGTACGGGCGCGGGCTCCGGTGCGGCCACCGATCCCCGTAAGGACACGAGCACCGGTTCGCGTACGGGCTCCGGGTCGGACGCCGGCGGGTCCGGGTGGACCGAGCTGCCCGCCGGGGTCCTCGCCGACGCCGTGCGGCTGAGCGACGGCGCCGGGGTCCGCGAGGTCGTGCCGTGGTTCGCCGAGCCGCCGCGGGTGACGCTGGACCGGCCCGAGGTGGACGCGGAGGCGGGTGGCGCGCCGGCCGAGGTGACCGCCGCCGTCGTCTCCGGGCTGCCGCGCGACGCCTCCGTCACCGTGGCGCCCGCCGCGCCCGGCCCCGACGGCATCCGGGTGACCGCGGCGGACCCGTCGCTGCCGCTCCCCCGCGGCGCCACCGCGCGCGCCGCGCTGCGGGTGGCCGTGCCGGCCGGGACCGCGCCGGGCCGGTACGCCGTGCCGGTGCGCTTCACCGTGGCCGGCCGCACCGTGGAGCGGCGGATCACCGTGACGACGCATCCGCGTACCGGCGGCCCCGACCTGGTCCGCGGCGCGGCGGCCACCTCCTCGGGCGACGAGACGCCGGACTTCCCCGCGTCCGCCGTGGCCGACGGCGACCCGGCCACCCGCTGGTCCTCCCCCGCGCGCGACGACGCCTGGGTCCAGGTCCGGCTGCCCGCGCCGGCCCGGATCGGCCGCGTCGAGCTGGAGTGGCAGGACGCCTACGCCTCCCGGTACACCGTGCAGACGTCCACCGACGGCGTCACCTGGCACACCGCCGCCACCGTCGCCGACGGCAGCGGCGGCCACGAGACCGTCTGGCTGGACGACCCGCGGGACGCCCGCTATCTGCGCGTCCAGGGGGTCCGCCGGGCCACCCGCTACGGCTACTCCCTCTTCGGCATCGCCGCGTACGCCGTCACCGGCTGACGTCCCGGGACGAAAGGCCCCGGGACGGCCGCCGGAAACAACTGAGCCCGGATCTCAGGCTGAAATGCCGTCGATCCGGGCCAGGGCGTCGTCCGCGCCGAAGGGCTGCAGGTATGGCAGCCAGCGCGGGTCCCTATGACCGGTCCCGATGATCCGCCAGGCCAGTCCCGACGGCGGGGCGGGTTGATGCCGCAGCCGCCAGCCCAGCTCGGCGACGTGCCGGTCCGCCTTGACGTGGTTGCAGCGCCTGCAGGCCGCCACGACGTTGTCCCAGGCGTGCTGTCCGCCGCGGCTGCGCGGGATGACGTGGTCGACGCTGGTGGCGGCGGCCCCGCAGTACGCGCACTTCCCGCCGTCCCGGGCGAAGAGGGCCCGGCGGGTCAGGGGCACGGTGCCGCGAAAGGGCACACGCACGAATTTGGTGAGTTTGACGACGCTGGGCGCCGGAAGGGCCTGCGTCTCGCTGTGCAGGTAGGCGCCGGACTCCTCGAGGCACACGGCCTTGTTGTTGAGCACGAGGACGAGCGCGCGGCGGAGCGGTACGACGCCGAGCGGCTCGTACGACGCGTTCAGGACCAGGACATGCGGCACGGATGCCTCCTTTAACGCCGGCGGCGCGTGGCTCGCGCCGGGACGATCTGGCTCAAGTCTCTCCGGAAGGCGGTGCACCGCGCCACCATGCCCGGGTAACGGACCGGGGGTGTTTTGGGCCACACCGCTGCGCTGCGGATTCGCACTCATACTCCTTTACTCCCCTGTGCGGAGGCTTTCCGCTCCTCGATCGGGCAACGAGAGCGCAACAGGAGTGCTCCGGCGCTGCGGTTAGATTGGTGCCTTCGCCGCTCCACGGAGGTTCTCGCTCGTGTCCACCGGGACGACCCCCGCCGTCCGGCTCGCCCTGCCGCGCACGGCCCACCAGGCCAGCAGCTGGGTGGACGACAATTGGGCCGGATGGCTGCAGGCCGGTCTGCGCATCCTGTTCATCGTGGTGATCGCCGTCGTGCTGCGCCAGGTGGTGCGCCGCGCGATCAGCCGGACCATCGACCGGATGAACCGGGGCGCGGAGGCCGCCGCCGGCACCACGTTGGGCGGCCTGCTGGTCAACGCCGAGCGGCGCAAGCAGCGCAGCGAGGCGATCGGCTCGGTGCTCAGGAGCGTGGCGTCGTTCCTGATCCTGGGCACCGCGGCGCTGACCGTGCTGTCCGTGCTGAAGATCAACCTCGCGCCGCTGCTGGCCAGCGCGGGCGTGGCGGGCGTGGCCATCGGCTTCGGCGCCCGCAACCTGGTGACGGACTTCCTGTCCGGCGTGTTCATGATCCTGGAGGACCAGTACGGCGTCGGCGACGTGATCGACGCGGGCGTGGCCTCCGGCACGGTGGTCGAGGTCGGCCTGCGGGTGACCAAGCTGCGCGGCGACGAGGGCGAGATCTGGTACGTGCGCAACGGCGAGGTCAAGCGGATCGGCAACCTCAGCCAGGGCTGGGCGACCGCGATCGTGGACGTGCAGGTGGGCGCGGACCAGGACCTGGACCGGGCCCGGTCGGTGATCGCGGCCACCGCCGAGGAGATGACCGGGGCCAGCCCCTGGGACGAGCGGCTGTGGGAGCCGGTGAAGGTGCTCGGCCTGGCCTCGGTGACCGCGGAGTCGGTGGTGGTGCAGCTGCGGGCCAAGACGATGCCCGGGCAGGCCGCCGAGGTCGCGCGGGAGCTGCGCTGGCGGATCAAGCGGGCCTTCGACGCGGCCGGGATCGCGATCGTCAGCGGCGCGCCGACGGCCGCGGCGGTGGAGCCCCCGGGCACCGCGGAGTTCGCGGAGAACGCGGCGGCCGAGAGCGCGGACGGCGACGCACCGGGCGGCGCCGCACCGGCCGGCGGCAGCGTGCCCCGGCAGTCCGCGGCGGACGCCGACGCCGGCTGAGGTTCGCGCCCGCCGCCGCTCCCCGCCCGCCCGCCTCGGGCGGCCCGGACCGTTGAGGCCGCCCG
>JAJSZB010000409.1:0-6278 GCA_050613715.1 Streptomyces sp. IBSBF 3018 | reverse complement strand
CCCCGGACGCGGCCCCCGCGTCCGGGGCGTGCGGGGGCTGGCAGCCGGGGCACCAGAAGAGGTTGCGGGCGGCCATCGGCCCGGTGCGCACGGGGGTGCCGCACACCAGGCACGGCAGGCCGGTCCGCCGGTAGACGTACACCTCGCCGCCGTGGTCGTCGCGGCGCGGCGGGCGTCCCATGGCCTCCGGCTCGTGCTCGGGGCGCACGGTGTCGATCCGGTTGTTCGCCACGCCCTGCCGCATCAGGACGACCAGGTCGTCCCACAGCGCCCGCCACAGCGCGGGGTCCACCGCGCGGCCGGGCAGGAACGGGTCCACGCCGTGCCGGAAGAGCACCTCGGCGCGGTAGACGTTGCCGACGCCGGCCAGCACCTTCTGGTCCATCAGCAGCGCGGCGACCGGCATCCGGGACCGGCCGATCCGGGCCAGCGCCCGGTCCGGGTCGTCGCCGGGGCGCAGCGGATCGGGCCCGAGCCGGTCGTGTATCGCCTGCTTCTCGGGGTCGGTGATCAGCTCGCAGGCGGCCGGCCCGCGCAGGTCCATCGTGCGCGCGGCGTCGCGGCCCCCCGTCGGTCCCGCGGCCGGTCCCTCGGTCAGTCCCCCGGTCAGCCGCAGCCGCACGGTGTCGCTGACCGGTCCGTCGAAGGCGACCTTGCCGATCAGGCCGAGGTGGATGTGCACCCAGCCGGCGCCGCCGAAGCCGAGGAACAGGTGCTTGCCGTGGGCGTCGACGGCCTCCAGCACGGCGCCGTCCAGCAGCGCCGCGCTGTCGGCGAACCTGCCCTGCGGGCTGCTCGCCCGCACCGGCCGCCCGGCGAACGCCCGCGAGACGTCCGCGGCCAGCCGGTGGATGGTGTGCCCCTCCGGCATCGCGCGGCTCAGTCCTGCTGCGGGTGGTGGGCCGGGACCGGCGGCAGTTCGCCGGTGGTCTCGTACGCGCTGAGCATGTCGATACGGCGCTGGTGGCGCTCCTCGTGCGAGTACGGGGTGGCGAGGAAGACCTCGACGAACTTGGTGGCCTCCTCGCGGGTGTGCATCCGGCCGCCGATGCTCAGCACGTTGGCGTCGTTGTGCTCGCGGGCCAGCGAGGCGGTCTGCTCGCTCCACGCGAGGGCGGCGCGGACGCCGCGGACCTTGTTCGCCGCGATCTGCTCGCCGTTGCCCGAGCCGCCGATCACGATGCCGAGGGCTTCCGGGTCGGCGGCCGTGCGGACCGCCGCGCGGAGGCAGAAGGGGGGGTAGTCGTCCACGGCGTCGTAGATGTGCGGGCCGCAGTCCACGGGCTCGTGGCCGTTCGCTTTCAGCCACTCGACGAGGTGGTTCTTGAGTTCGTATCCGGCGTGGTCGGAACCGAGGTAGACGCGCATGCGCCAATCCTCCCATCCCGGCCGGCCGGCTCGACGCCGGAGGTCACCCCCCGGGGGCGCGGGGAACGGCGCGGCGGCGCCCGGCCGGCGGGGAAGGGCGCGGCCCCTCGGGGGGCTTCTCGGGGGGCTTGAGAATCAGCGGTCGAGGTAGCGCCAGGCAGTGGGCAGCGCGGCCATCGCGAGGAGCGCCTTGAGCGCGTCGCCGAGCAGATAGGGGCGCAGCCCGAGGCGGACCGCGTCGGCCGCGGACAGGTGCGCGGCGTGCGCGAGGTAGGGCACGCCGACGGCGTAGGTCACCGCGGAGCCGATCACCATGACGCCGGCCGTCCGCAGCACCGTGCGGTCGCCGCCGCGCCGGGCCAGCGCCCCGACCATCGCCGCGGCGACGACCATGCCGAGGATGTAGCCGAAGCTGGGCATGGACCAGCCGGACGCGCCGTCGGCGAACCACGGCAGCCCGGCCACGCCGGCCACCGCGTAGAGGCCGAGCGAGGCGGCGCCGCGGCGGGCGCCGAGCGCCGTGCCGACCAGCAGCGCGGCGAAGGTCTGCCCGGTGACCGGCACCGGCGACCCGGGCACCGGGACGGAGATCTGCGCGGCCAGTCCGGTCAGCGCGGCGCCGCCGACCACCAGCGCGACGTCGCGCAGCCGGGCGCGGGCGGTGGTGGACGCGGGCAGCAGATCGGCCAGGACGGCCGGAGCGGCGGGGGCGGCGAGGCTCATCGGGACTCCGCGGGGTGTGAGTTGGACGGACCGGGACACCGTGACGCTAACCCAGCCCGTACCGGCCGATCATCGTGCGACCCGTACAAAGCCGCGCCGCGCGCCTTGGAGCCTTCCGCGCCCGTGCGTGGCCCGGGCCGCGTGGGAGCCGGGGCGCCGCGGCGGTCCGGCGGGGGACGTCCCGCGCGGGCATCCCGGCTGGTCGCGTGACCTGTGTCACGCCGGGCGCCGGGTGGGCGGCCGGGCGGGGACGCCGCCGTGAGACCCCGGCGGGCGGCCGGCCACGGGCGGCCGCCGCCACCCGAACGGCGGCCTCTCCCTGTCGAATCCCGCCAATCACACCCCTTGCCGACCGTGCCCGCCGCCCTGCCGACCGCGCCCGCCCCGGGCCGACCACGCCCGCGCCGCACCAGCCGCGCCCGCCCCCGCGCGGCCCCGGCCAGGACCGGTCCTGTCCCGCCGTCCGGGCCGAACCCCCGGCGGGAGGCCGTCAGTCGAAGACCGGGCCGGCCGTCCGGGTCCGCTTGATCTCGTAGAAGCCGGGGACCGACGCGACCGCGAGCGTGCCGTCCCACAGCCGCGCGGCCTGCTCGCCGCGCGGCGCCGGCGTGACCACCGGGCCGAAGAAGGCGATCTCCTCGCCGTCCGGGCCGGGCACGGCGATGACGGGGGTGCCGACGTCCTGGCCGACCTTGTCGATGCCCTCCTTGTGGGAGGCGCGCAGCTCGGTGTCGTACGCGTCGGAGTCCGCGTGGTCGGCAAGCGACGCGGGCAGGCCGACCTCCTCCAGCGCGGCGACCAGCGTCTCGCGGGTCCTGGGCAGCGCCTGGTTGTGGAAGCGGGTGCCGAGCGCGGTGTAGAGCGGGCCGAGCACCTCGTCGCCGTGCTCCTGCTGGGCGGCGATCACCACGCGGACCGGGCCCCAGGCGTTGCGCAGGAAGTCCGCGTAGGACTCGGAGAGGGTGTCGAGCTTGTTCTCGTTGAGCACCGCGAGGCTCATCACGTGCCAGCGGACGTCGACGGGCCGCAGCTTCTCCACCTCCAGCATCCAGCGGGAGGTCATCCAGGCCCACGGGCACAGCGGGTCGAACCAGAAGTCGGCGGTCGTCCTTCCGTTCCCGCTTCCGTCCCCGGCGGTCCCGGGTGCCGCGGGCTGGTGCCCGGCCTCGGGTGCGGTCCCGGGTGCGGTCTCGGGTCCCGTCTCGTGTCCGGCAGCGGTGGCGCTCACGGTGTGCTCCTCGCGTTCTCTCGGGCGGCCCGATCGGTCGCCGGCCATCCCCCACAACGCACCAACCGGACAGTTCGCCCAGGCATTCCCCGCTGCCGCCCGGCCTGCCGCGTGGGAGGATGCCAGGGCCGCCCACCGGCGGCGCCCGTGCCCGCGGCCGGGGGGCGACCGGCCCCGCGGACGCCCGGGGACGTTTCGGAAGACGTCCAGGGACGAAGACGTCCAGGGACGACGCAGGAAGACAAAGGAGTCCGCCCGTGCCCGGCGAGAACCTCAGCCGTGAGGAGGCCCGCGAGCGGGCCGCGATCCTGTCCGTCGACCGCTACGACGTGGCGCTCGACGTCCGCTCGGCCGTGGGGCCCGGGCCGGCCGGCGACGGCGCGGGGCCGCGTACCTTCCGCTCCACCACGGTGATCGACTTCCGCTGCTCCCGGCCGGGCGCGTCGACCTTCGCCGACCTGATCGCGCCCTCGGTGACCGCGGTCCGCCTCAACGGCCGCGACCTCGACCCGAAGGCGGTCTTCGACGGCGCCCGGATCGCGCTGGAGAACCTGGAGGCGCGCAACACCCTGGTGGTCGACGCGGACTGCGCGTACAGCAGGACCGGCGAGGGCCTGCACCGCTTCGAGGACCCCGAGGACGGCGAGGTCTACCTCTACACACAGTACGAACCGGCCGACTCCCGGCGGGTGTTCGCGAACTTCGAGCAGCCCGACCTGAAGGCGCCCTTCACCTTCCAGGTGACCGCGCCCGAGGGGTGGACGGTGCTGGGCAACGGCGCCGCGGACGGCGAGCCGCAGCCGGCCGAGGGCGGCGGGCAGGTCGTGCGCTTCGTGCCGACGCAGCCGATCTCGACGTACATCACCGCGGTCGTGGCCGGGCCGTACCACGTGGAGCGCGACCACTACTCACGCACCCTGGACGGCGCCGCGGTGCTCGACATCCCGCTGTCCGCGCTGTGCCGCAAGTCGCTGGCGCGGCACTTCGACGCCGACGAGATCTTCGCCGTCACCAAGCAGGGGCTGGACTTCTTCCACGACCACTTCGACTACCCCTACCCGTTCGGGAAGTACGACCAGGCGTTCGTGCCGGAGTACAACCTGGGCGCGATGGAGAACCCCGGATGCGTCACGTTCCGGGAGGAGTTCATCTACCGCGGCAAGGTGACCCGGGCGGCGTACGAGGGCCGGGCGAACGTGGTGCTGCACGAGATGTCGCACATGTGGTTCGGCGACCTGGTGACCATGCGCTGGTGGGACGACCTGTGGCTGAAGGAGTCCTTCGCGGACTTCATGGGCTCCTTCTCGCTGGTCGAGGCCACCCAGTACGCCGAGGGCTGGATCACCTTCGCCAACCGCCGCAAGGCGTGGGCGTACCGCGCCGACCAGCTGCCCTCCACCCACCCGGTGGTCGCCGACATCCGCGACCTGGAGGACGCCAAGCTCAACTTCGACGGCATCACGTACTCCAAGGGCGCCGCGGTGCTCAAGCAACTGGTCGCGTACGTGGGCCGGGACGCCTTCCTGGAGGCGGCCCGCCGCTACTTCAAGCGGCACGCGTACGGCAACACCACGCTGGACGACCTGCTGACGGTGCTGGGCGAGACCTCCGGCCGCGACATGGCCGCCTGGTCGCGCTCGTGGCTGGAGACCTCGGGCGTCAACTCGCTGACCCCGCAGGCGGTCTACGACGCGCAGGACCGCGTCACCGAGCTGACCGTGCTGCAGACCGCGGACGGCCCGCACCCCGAACTGCGGCCGCACCGCGTCGCGGTGGGCCTGTACCGGCGCGGCGCGGGCGGCGCGCTGGAGCGCTACGCGCGCGCCGAGGCGGACGTCGCCGGCCCCGCGACGGTGATCGCGGAGCTGGCCGGGCAGGAGCGCCCCGACCTGATCCTGGTCAACGACGAGGATCTGACGTACTGCAAGATCCGCTTCGACGACACGTCCCTGGAGACCCTGCGGGCGCACCTGGGCGACCTGACCGACCCGATGGCCCGCGCGCTGTCCTGGGCCGCGGTGTGGAACATGACCAGGGACGCGCTGATGCCGGCCCGCGACTACCTCGACCTGGTGCTGCGCTTCGGCGGCCGGGAGACCGACATCGGCGTCCTGCAGTCGCTGCACCAGCAGGCCCGCACCGCGCTGACCCACTACGTGGCGCCCGGCGGGCGCGAGGAGGCCGGCCGCGCGCTGGCCGAGGGCGCGCTGCGCGAGCTGCGGCTCGCCGAGCCGGGCAGCGGCCACCAGCTGGCCTGGGCGCGGTTCTTCGCGGCGGTGGCCGTCACCCCGGCCGATCTCCAGCTGCTGGAGGGGCTGTTGGACGGCTCGGCGAAGATCGACGGCCTGGAGGTGGACCAGGAGCTGCGCTGGACGTTCCTGGAGACGCTCGTCGCGCAGGGCGCGGCGGACGCGGCGGCGGTCGCGGCCGAGCGGACCAGGGACGACACCGCCTCCGGCCACCGGCACGAGGTGCGCTGCCTGGCGGCGCGGCCGTCGGCGCAGGTCAAGGCGGAGGCGTGGGCACGGGTCGTGGAGTCCGACCAGCTGTCCAACGCGCTGGTCGAGGCGACCATCGCGGGGTTCGCGCAGCCCGGTCAGCGCGAGCTGGTCGCGCCGTACGCGCGGCCGTACTTCGCGGCGCTGGAGGAGGTCTGGGCGACGCGGTCGATCGAGATCGGCATGGCCGTGGTGCGCGGGCTCTTCCCCGACCTCCAGGACGACCCGGCGACCCTCGACGCCGCCGACGCGTGGCTCGACGCGCACCCCGACGCGGCGCCCGCGCTGCGCCGGCTGGTCCTGGAGTCCCGCGACGACCTCGCCCGCAGCCTCCGCGCCCAAGCCCTCGCGTGACGCTGGACGCTGACCTGGCCTGACCTGACGTGACCTGGGCCGTCCCCCTGCCCCCCGGGGGGGGGGGGGGGGGGGGGGGGGGGGGGGGGGGGGGGGGGGGGGGGGGG
>JAJSZB010000408.1:0-6285 GCA_050613715.1 Streptomyces sp. IBSBF 3018 | reverse complement strand
CCCCGGACCCACCGACCACCCCCGACCCCCGGACCGCCTCGGCCCGACCGAACCCGGCGACCGCCCCGGTCCTGCCGGCCTCCGCAGACGTACCGCCGGCCGCAGAAGACGTACCGCCGGCTTCCGAAGACGTACCGGCGGGCGGCGACCCGCTCGCCAGCGTCGTCCGGGCGCTGACGAGGGCCGGACTCGACCCGGCGGAGACCGAGTTGGCCGACGCGCTGTGGCTGGCGCGCTGGTCGCGGCCGACCAGGGCGACGCACCCCGGCGAACAGCCGGGGCCCGGCGGCTCGGACGCCGGCGCCTCGCCGCCGCGCCCGAGCTACCTGCGCCCGGGCCGCGGCGACACCGACGGCGCCGGCCTGCGCCTGGTGCCGCCGGCCGTGCCGCAGCCCGACGAGCGGCTGGTCAGCCTCTACCCGGGAGGCCCCGGCAGCGGCGGCGGCCGGCCGCTGACCGGCGCGGTCGCGATGTCCGTCGCCGTGCCGGAGGCCGCCGCGCTGCCCGGCCTGCTCGAACTGCAGTCGGCGCTGCGCCCGTTGCAGCGCTTCCTCACCCCCGGCCGGCCGCGCCGCGCGATCCTCGACGAGGCCGCCACGGCCGAACGCACCGCGGGCGCGGGCGGGTTGCTGCTGCCGGTGTTCCGCCCCGACAACCGGGCGGACGCAGCACTGCAGTTGCTGATGGACGCCTCCTCCTCGATGTTCGTGTGGGAGCGGATGCTGCGCGAACTCGCCGACCTCTTCGGCCGGTTGGGCGCGTTCCGCGAGGTGAGCGTGCACTACCTGCACGAGACGCCGTCCGGCGAGCCCGCGGTCAGCGGACGGTTCGACCCCGACCGCTCGGGACTCGGCTCCGCCCAGCAGCTCAGCGACCCCTCGGGCCGCCGGCTGACCGTCATGGTCAGCGACTGCGTGGGACCGCTGTGGCGCAGCGGACGCGCCCACCGGCTGCTGCACCGGCTGGCCGGCCACGGCCCGGTCGCGGTGCTCCAGCCGCTGCCCGCCCGGCTGTGGAACCGCACCCGGCTGCCCGTCTCGTACGGGGTGCTGCGCCGCTCGGAGGGCCTGGTGCACACCGCGCCGCTGCGGTTCTCGGCCGGCGCCGCGGGCTACCCGGCCGATCCCGAGGCGCTGCCGGTGCCGGTGATGCCGCCCACCGCGCAGGCGCTCGGCGCCTGGGCCCGGCTGCTGGCCGGCACCAGCGCGGGCGAGACGCCCGCCGCCGTCGGCTGGGTGCGCGCCGACCAGCCCGCCACCCCCACCGCGCCCCGGCACACCACCGTGCCGGTGCCCGCGCTGGTCTCCCGGTTCCGCTCCGCCGCCTCGCCCGCCGCCGCCCAGCTCGCCGTCTACCTCGCCGCGGCGCCGCTGTTCCTGCCGGTGATGCAGCTCGTGCAGCGCACCATGCTGCCCGACTCAGGACCCGCGGAGCTGGCCGAGGTCCTGCTCAGCGGCCTGGTGGTGCGCGCGCAGGGCGGCGCGTACCCCAAGGCCGACGACCACCGGTGGTACCGCTTCGCCGACGGCGTGCGCGACACCCTGCTCGCCTCGCTCGGCCGCGACGAGGCGCTGCTGGTGCTCAAGCACTGCTCGGAGTACGTCGAGCAGCGGTTCGGCAAGGGCGGCCCCAACTTCCCCGCGCTCGCCATCACCCAGCTCACCGAGGGTCCCAGGGACCGGATCGCCGAGGCCGCCGTGCGCAGCGCCGTGCAGGAGGCCGCGCGCGTCTCGGGCTTCCGCGACGGCCGGGACGGCGGCCGCGACAAGAAGCGGGACGGCCGCGACGACACCGGCGGCACGCTGGTCACCGAGTCGCCGCAGCCGTTCGCCGAGGTCGCCGCCCGGGTGCTCGAGCGGTTCATGCCGCTGCCGCCGGACGGCGCCAGGCCGGCCGCCCGGGCCGAGACCGCCGTCGACCGGCCCTCCACCGTGGTACGCCAGGCCCGGGTGCTCGCCGCCCGGTTCGCCGACGAGGGCATGGTGCAGAACCTGCTGGACGCCGTGCAGATGCTGCGCCGGGCCGCCGCGCACGAGCGCGTGCACGGCATGGACGCCGAGCTGTGGACCGAACTCGCCCAGCAGCTGGTCACGTTGTGGCGGCTGCGGGGCAGCCCCGACCTGTTGCGCGAGGCGCTGGAGGCGGCCGAGACCGCCGCCGCGCACCCCGGCTCGGTGCCGGCCCGCGCGGTGCGCGCACGCGTCTACCAGGCCGCCGCCGAGGACCGCGCGCAGGCCGGCGACACCCGCGGCGCGCTGGACCTGCTGCGGCGCGCCGACCGGGAGTTCACCGCGGTGTGCGCGGCGCCCGGCCTGGAGCGCTCGGCCGTGCTCACCGCCACCCTGGAACGCGTCCAGGTGCTGGAGGACCAGTGGCAGCTGAGCGGCGACGCCGGGCTGCTGCAGGAGACGATGGGCATGATCGAGGCGTTCGCCGACTCCTGGCCGGCCGGCGAACCGCGGCCCAGCGGGCTGCCGTTGGCGCACGGACGGGCGCTGCTGCGGCTGGCCGAGGCGGCCCGCGACCGCGAGCAGGAGCAGGTCTACGCCGCGCAGGCCGCCGCCTCCTTCGAGCAGGGCCGCGAGGCGCTGGCCCGCGAGCACGCCTCCCAGGAGAGCAGGACCGCGGCCGTGCTGTCGCTGACCGACGCGCTGCTGCTGGCCGGCGGCCGGCTGGCCGAGGCCCAGCGGCTGGTGGACGGCGCGCTCGGCGGCACCAGGGACCGGGCGGCCCGCGCCCAGATACTGCTGCGGGCGGGGCGGATCAGGGTCGCCCGGCACGCCGAGGGCGGCCCGCCGGGTGAACTGGAGGCGGCGGCCGGCCGGTTCGCCGAGGCGTGCCGGCTCACCCAGCGCGACCGGCCCGAATACCGCGACCTGGTCGCCGAGTGGGGCGAATCCCTGCTGGAGCGCGCCGCGTTGCCCGGCGGCGCGACCTTCGTCAACTCCGCGGTCCGGGTGCTGCGCGAGTGCCGGATGGAGACCCCCGAGGGCGATCCGCGGCTGCCCGAGCGGCTGTTGATGCTGGGGCGCGCGCTCGTGCTGCGCTACAAGGCCGAGCAGGACCTCGTCGACCTGCGCGAGGCCGAGCACGTGCTGGGCCTCGCGGTGCCGCCCACCGAGGACCCGGCACTGCTGGCCAGGATCTGGTACGAGCTGGGCGAGTCGCACCGGCTCGGCCACCCGCACGCGCGCCGCCCCGAGTGGCTGGACCAGGCGGCCGACGCGTACCGCAGGGCGGCCCAGTTCGCCGACGGCGCCGCCCGCGAACTCGCCGACCCGGCGCCCATGGTGCGGCTGTCCGCGCTGGCGCATCATTGGCGGGGCGTGGTCTACGAGTCGGCCCGCCGCCCGCGGGCCGCCGCGGGCGCGTACCGCGCGGCGCTGGCCGAGTGGCACAAGCTGCCGGGCGGCGCGGAGTCCGAGGAGGCCCAGGGCTCGGCCCTGCGGCTGGCGGAACTGGCCGGCGGCGGCTGAGGCGGCGCGGACGGTACGGGGGCGGTACATCCCGGCGCGGCGGTGCGCGGTGGTGCGCCGGCGGTACGGACGGTGCGCGAGGGTACGAGCGGTACCGCGCGATGCGGACCGGTGCGCTGCGGTACGGACGGTACGAGGCGGTACGGAGCGGGTACGGGCACGGCGACGGCGGAGAGCGGAGGCGCGTGATGGAGCAGCAGCCCCACGGCGGGACCGAGGGCGCCCGGCCGCCCGCGAAGGGCACGCCCGACGCGGACGCGCCGGACACGCGGCCGCCCGGCGCGGACGCGGGCGCGGGCGGGTCCCGCGGCGAGGTGCGGACGCCCGTCGCGGACGGCGGCGGGCCCCGCGGCGAGGCGCCGGCGCCCGGCGCGGACATGCCCGACCTGCCGCCGAGCGCCCGGGCAGCGGTGGACCCAGCGGTCGACCCGGCGCCCGACCTCGCGGAGGTCGACCTGGAGACGCTGCGTACCGTCGAACACCCCGTGCTGGCCGCCCTCGTCGACGACCTGCGCGTCCGTGTCGCCGCGCCCGGCAGCGAGGCGCTCTGGGGCTTCGACAACTCGATGTAGGGCGTGCCCGCGACGTCGTGCCGTCGCCCGCCGGGCGGCCCGGCGCCCCCGGCGGCCCGCCGGCCACGATCAGGCCGCCCGCCGCGACGTTACGGCCAATCCCGGCCACCGGCGTTTGCCGGAAGCCGCCCGGCGGGAACAACCGCGGGGGCCGGCGGGGCGGCCCGCACGACGGGGAGGCGATGCGGTGCGCGCGCAGTCCAGCGGCGGCGACGCCGCACGATCCCTCCCCCCGCCCGCGCCCGTACGGCAGTTCATCCTCAAGACGCACGGCCGCTGCAACCTCGCCTGCACGTACTGCTACCTGTACGCAGGACCGGACCACGGCTGGCGCGACCGGCCGCGGGCGGTCGGCGGCGCGGTGCTGCGGCGCACCGCGCGGCGCATCGCCGAGCACGTGCGCGCGCACGACCTGCGCGAGGTCGCCGTCGTGCTGCACGGCGGCGAGCCGCTGCTGTCCGGGGCGGCGCGGCTGGCCGCCGACGTCGAGGTGATCCGCGCCGCGCTGCCGCCCGGCCGCACCCTGCACGCGAGCGTGCAGACCAACGCCACGCTGCTGGACGCGCCCGGCGTCAGGCTGCTGCGCGACGCCGGCGTCAGGATCGGCGTCAGCCTGGACGGCGGGCTGGCCGCGCACAACGCCGCGCGCGTCGACCACGCGGGCCGCCCCTCCTGGCCGGCCGCCGCGGCCGGGCTCCGGGCGCTCGCCGAAACCGCCCCCGAGGCGTACGCGGGCGTGCTGTGCGTGGTGGACCTCCGGCACGACCCGCTGGAGGTCTACGACTCGCTGCTGGCGCTGCGCCCGCCCGCGATCGACCTGCTGCTGCCGCACGGCAACTGGACCGCGCCGCCGCCCGGGCTGTCCGGCCGGCCCGCCCGGCCCGGCGACCGCGCGCCGTACGGCAGGTGGCTCGCCACCGTCTTCGACCGCTGGTGGGACGCGCCGCGCCGGGAGACCCGGGTGCGGCTGTTCGAGGAGTGCGTCGCGCTGCTGCTCGGCGTGCCCGCCGCCACCGAGCGGCTCGGACTCCAGCCGTTCACCGCCGTCGTGGTGGAGACCGACGGCTCGATCGAGCAGGTCGACTCGCTGAAGTCCGCCTACGAGGGCGCCGCCGCGACCGGCCTCGACGTCTTCCGGCACAGCTTCGACGACGCCCTCGCGCACCCCGGGATCGCCGCCCGGCAGGCGGGCCTCGCCGGGCTCTGCGCGACCTGCCGCGGCTGCCCGCTGGTCGGCGTCTGCGGCGGCGGCCACTACGCCCACCGCTACCGCGCACCGGCCGGCTTCGACCACCCGTCGGTCTACTGCGCCGACCTCGCCCATCTCATCCGCCACATCGGCGGCCGACTCGCCGCGGCGACCGGCACCACCGGCCCGCGCCACCGAGACGTTCCCCGGGAGACCCACCGGTGAAGCCCACCACCACCCCCACGACCCGGACCACGGCCGCCACCGCGGACCCGGCCGGGACCACGCCGGCCGGATCGGCCGGATCGGCCGCGCTCGCCGCGTTGACCGCGCGGCCGGACGGCCTGGACGGCGCGCTGCCCTCGCTCGGCCGCACCGGCGGCAGCCCGGAGGCGCTCGCCCTGCTCGTCGCCCACCAGCACCGCCGCCGGCTGCTCACGCTGCGGGCACTGCTCGACGCGGTCCGCGCCGCGCCCGCCGGGACGCTCCCCGAGGGCGCGGCCGAACGGGTGCTGCGCGACTGGCGGCTGCTGGAGCGCGCCGAGCGCGCCGACCGCGAGGCGGCCCGCCGCCTGGTGCACTACTCCCTGGTCGGCGCGTGGGCCGAGCACTGCCTGCGCGCGCTCGCCCGGCCTGGACAGGCCGGCCGGGCCGCCGCCGAACTGCCCTACCTGGGCGCCATATCCGCCGCCGCGGCGCTCCGCGCGGGGCTGCGCTTCGAGGCCGAGGTCCCGGTCCGCGACGGCGTCCTGACGCTGCCCACGCTGGGCCGCTACGGCATCGCGCCCGGTGCGCCCGGCGCCCCCGGCCGGTCCGGACCCGCCGCGGACCGGCCCGCCCCGCCGCACCGCGTCCGGGTGACCGGCGACGGCGGCCGGCTGCTGCTGCACCTGGACGCGTGGACACCGGAGCACGCGGCACCGGGGTACGTGACGGCGGCGTACGACGGCGCGGCACCCCCCGGCGCCCGTACACGCCCGAACGCGCCTGCCCCGGCCTCCGCTTCCGGTTCCGCCGCCTCCGCAGACGCCCCCGCGCCCGCCGCGGC
>JAJSZB010000407.1:0-6286 GCA_050613715.1 Streptomyces sp. IBSBF 3018 | reverse complement strand
AGCCGACGTCCTGGGCGATCTGTTCGAGTGGGTCGTCGGAGTCGCGCAGCCGTCGCGCCCGACCCCGCGCCGCCCGATTCCCACTCGGACCCGGCCGCCGAACCCGGCTATGCTGCGGGGAGCACGCCAGGAAGGCGGCGAGCGGGCCCTTAGCTCAATTGGCAGAGCAGTGGACTTTTAATCCATTGGTTGTGGGTTCGAGTCCCACAGGGCCTACGCGCGGGGGCCCTGGCCAGAGCACACCTGGCCGGGGCTTCCTCACGTTTCCGAGCATGTGGGCAGCCACTGCTCGCTTGCTGCTCGCTTCCTGCTCGCCCAGCCGGCCACGACCCCGGACCCTCGCGGGCCGCGCCTACGCCGGCGTCCGCGGTGCGGACGTGCCTCGCCGCGCCGCTCGTACGTCCTGTACCCATCTGCGCAGCGCGGCGCGACCGCCCCACAGAATGGCCAGAGGGAAGAGGGCCCCGAAGAAGATCAGGGAGATCGGTGTCGCGAGGGTGGCGCCGTCGGTGGCGGAGTAGTCGTGGCCGGACATGTGCCGGACGTCGATGCTGTGGCCCTGTTCGTTGCCGGAGGGCTTCACCCGTGCGTGCGGGTCGACGGTGCGCCCGTCGCCGGAGCGGTAGACGCCGGAGCATGCCCACGAGGGCGAGTCGGAGCCGCCCTCGTCGTGGCAGGAGGTGACCTGGATCCTTCCAGGCGTCCCGGCCCAGCCGGCCGCGTACACCAGTCTGTCCACCCCGAGGCCGACAAGTCCCAGGCCCGCCAGCATCAGCAGGGCCACCACGGCGGCCTTGCCCAGCAGACGACGCAGAGTCGGCGGCTGGGCCGCTCCGCCCCTGCGCCGCGGCGCGGAAGCCGCGGGCTTGCCTGCTTTCGGCGGCGTCACGGACTTCGCAGCTTTCTTCGAGCTGCGGGGGGCCGATTTCGCGCTTCTCGCCACGCCCTGCCTCCGTCGCTGACCGCCGGCCGCGCGGCCGGGTCGATGCCTACTATGCGGTCAAGGTAGCCGCGATCGGGCAACCCGCGTTCTGGTCGCGGAAATAGGCGGCCACCAGCGGCGATCGTCCCGACGTGCCTACAGCGCCTCGCGCAACGCCCGTGCCGCTTGTTGCCCCGGGAGACTCTCGCGGTCGAATCGTGGAGCGTGGGCCGAGCGGACCTCAGGCGTCCGGGTCGTCGAGGTCGACCGGGGTGAAGTCGGCGAGGCGCATGATCAGTTGGTGCGCGCGGACCCACGGCAGGCGCGGATCGGCGAACGGGACGGTGACGGCGTCCACAACCTGTGGACCGCTGCGCGCCGGGGCGTAGAGCACGCCGCTGACGCCACGGGGTACGAAGGTACGCACACGGATCGCGGTGTGGTTGCCGTCCAGGTGCGGACAGGCCCGGACCGAGCGGCGGGCGCACGGCCGGCAGACCGGCGGGTGCGCGGTGTCCTCGCGGCCGGTCATGAGGTCGCCGGGGCGGCCGTCGACGACCCACAGCACCCCGGCGGCGGTACGGTCGGCCGGCCCGCCGCAGATCTGGCAGCGCAGCCCGGCCATGCACAGCCGCTGCCGCAGACTGTGCGCCTTCCCGAACTCCGCCCGGCCCCGCCCGGGTTGCGACGGTGTACGCGACCACAGCACCCCGCGCTCGTCCCGGTCGAACGGCCGCTCATCGGCGTACCCGATCCCGCTTCGGTCGCGGCGCACCACCACCGGCAAAACCCCCTCCCGTTCCCCGCTCCACCGCACCACGTACGGGACCGGGCGGCTGATCGCGCGTCGTGATGGCACCCTGGCCTCAGCGAGGGAGCGGGTCTCGGCACGGGGCGTGGCCCTGGTGGGTGTCTGCATGGTGTGGTCGCCTTCTCTCGTCGTACGGACCGGCGAACTGGACGGATGTGGAACGGCGTTGCGCCGGAAGAAGCAGCGGAGCACCTTCAGTAGACGACTGCGCACCGCATCCAGGAGACTCCAGCGGGTGACTCCGCTGCGGAGTCGGGGAGACTGCGACGTCGAAGCGCCGCGACAGGGAGAGGAAGCGACCATGGGCCGCGCACCGGACGATCTACGCGAGGTCGTCGCCGGTCTGCTCGCCGACCGGCGGCTCCTCTCGGCCTGCGCCGAGCGGGACATGGGGACGCTGTTCCGCCTGCTCAACCACCGAGGCATCAGCACCCGGCGGATCGCCGCAGCAGTGGGCATCGGCCAGGGACGGCTCTACGAGTACATGAACGGCAAGAGCAGGGTCGAGAAGCTCGCGGTATTCGAGCAGATCGCCGACGCCTTCCACATCCCGGGCCATCTGCTCGGACTGGCCACGCGTCCCTGGGAGCCGAGCGCGGCCACAACTCCTCCCGCGACAGCGCCCGCCGCCCTCACGGCGCCCGCCACGAGTGGCATGACCGCAGCCGACGAGGACGACATGGCCGCCGTGGCCGCCTTCCGCAGCGCGGACCGACAGGCGGGCGGCGGGCGCCTCTACCAGGCTGTTGTCCGACACCTGAGCGAGAACATCGGTGCCCGCCTGGTCCACGCCGACAACGGTCCACGGACGTTCGCCGTGGCCGCCGCCCTCACCGAGATGGCCGGCTGGATGGCCCACGACTCTGGTCGCGACGGCCTGGCCGGTCGCCACTTCGGCCGTGCGCTCGCCCTTGCCCGAGCATCAGGCGACGTCCCTCTCGCCGCAGGGATCGCCGCCAGCAACAGCCACCTCGCTCTCCAGACCGGCGACCCTTCGGCTGCCGTGCACTGGGCCCGCGCCGGGCTGGACACCGCAACCCGAGGACCGCTCATCCCCGCGCTGGTCGTTTGCCTGTACGCGATGTCCGCCCGCGCCCTGGCTGCCGCCGGCCATCCGACTCAGGCTCTGCATGCCCTCGACCAGGCCGAAGAGATCCTCACCCACGACTCCGACACCGACCTCCCCTGGCTGAGCCCCTTCGACGCAGCCGCCCTCGCCACCGAATCCGCCCTCGCGCTGAACGACCTCGAACGCTACGACCACGCCCGGGCCGACGCGGAGCGCGCCATCCGACTGCGCGAAGCGGGCCGGGTACGGTCCCTGGTCTTCAACCGCATCACGCTGGCCACCGTCCATGTGCGACGAGGGGATCTGGACTCCGCCGTCGCCGTCGGACAGGACCTGCTCGGCGCGGACCCCAACCTCGGCTCCGTCCGGGCCATCCGCCAGCTCGACCAACTGCGCAGCCGGCTGGAACCGCACGCCGCCCACCCGCCGGTCCGCTCTTTCCTCGCGCGTTTCGACGACGCGCGGCGCGCCAGAATGCTGCTGCTCGCCGACATCATTCCCCCGTCCCGCGGAGGCACCGCCTCATGAGGCCCACCCCGGCCGACCCGGAAGCCTGGAACGCCTACCTCGCCGAGGGCAACGCCACTCAGGCCCGCAAGCGCGTCTCCGCGGACGTTCTGCTGCGCGACGGGGAGGGCCGCGTGCTGCTGGTCAAGCCGACGTACAAGCCGGGCTGGGACCTGCCCGGCGGCGTGGCCGAGGCCAACGAGTCCCCGGACGACGCCGCCCGCCGCGAGCTGATGGAAGAACTCGGCCTCGACGTGGCCTTGCACGGCCTCCTCGTCGTGGACTGGGTTCCGCCGCACGGTCCTTGGGACGACCAGCTCGCTTTCATCTTCGACGGCGGCACGCTCACGTCGGACCAGGCCGCCGCGCTGCTACCGCAGGACGGTGAGCTCGCCGAAGCGCGATTCGTTCCGCCCACTCAGGCAGTAGGCATGCTCCGTGAACGCCTGCGGAAGCGCCTCCGCGCCGCGCTGTCCTCGTGCGCGGACTCGATCCCCCGATACCTGAACGACGGCACAAGCTGAAATCGGCGTCGTCCCAGGCGCCCGACCGGCGCGCACGGGCTCCCGGCGGGCCGACACTGTCCTTCACCGACCGCACTCCGAGAGGAAGCCGAACCCTTGACCGTCCTCGCCGTCACCGGCCATATGGATCTCACCGTGGACTCGGTGAGCTTGGTCCGAGAGGCGCTGCGCGAGGTGGTGGCGCGGTACCGCGGCCCCGAACTCGTCGGTGTCTCCTGCCTGGCAGCGGGTTCGGACACCCTCTTCGCGGAAGAAGTCCTCGCGGTCGGGGGCGAGTTGGTCGCGGTCATTCCGTCCCGCGACTACCGGGCGGAGAAAGTGAAGCCCGACCACGCTCCCGCGTTCGACCGTTTGGTGCGGGACGCCGCCGAGGTGGTGACCGCGCCGTTCACCACGGCCGGACGGGAGGCGTACGAAGCGGCGAACCGCGTTCTCCTGGAACGCGCGGACCGCTTGGTCGCCGTGTGGAACGGGCAGCCGCCTGGCGGCAAGGGCGGCGGCACCGCCGATGTGGTCCTGCAAGCGCGGGCGGCAGGCATTCCGGTGGACGTGGTGTGGCCGCCGGGAGCCGAGCGCGCCGCGGCGTAGGACGCCTGCACGGAGGTGTCACGGAGCTGACCGCTTGCGCGCCCCCGGGGCGCCGCGCACGCGGGTCAGGTGGTGATGAATGCGCGGACAGGGCGCTGCTCCCCCGTGCCGGTGCAGGCGCGGCATGTGGTCCCGCGCTGGAGGCCGGTCCCGGTGCAGGGCTCGCACGCCGAGGGTTGAGCTGCGGCCTGCGCCCGGCGGAAGCGGGCAAGCGTCTGAGCGTGGCGCGGGTCGGTCCACTCGGTCATGAGCGCCTCCTTCGTCACCGGCAGGCTACGCCGCCGTCCCGTCGTCGTATGCCAAGGCGCGTGTGGCCACCGGGGGTTGTCCCCACCGAGGAGGGGCGGGGTTACCGGCTGGGGTGGCGGGAGCGGGCGGCCTAGCGTCGGCGGGGTGAACAGGAAAATGATCCTTCCGGCCGTCGCGCTCGCCTCCGCGGGGCTCCTGGCGTCCGCTTGCGCGGGCACGCACTCCGCGGCGTCCGCGGACCACGCAAGCACCGGCGCGGGTGCGGCGCCCGCGGCGTCCCGCGGCTCCGGGGCCGGCGCGGCGTCCGGCGTCGACGCGACGACCGCGGCGGCCGGGGGCTCGCAGCCGGACCGGGGGCAGGTCGTCTCCGCGGAGCGCATCGCGCACATGTCCGCCGCGGCCACCGGCCGTTATCTGAGCGACGGCGGCTACGACGCGCCCGCGCCGCGCTACGGCGTCGACCAGTACCGCCTCGTCTACCGCACGGTCGACGCGGACGGGCGGGCGACCACCGCGAGCGGGCTGGTCGTCCTGCCGGACAGCCCCGCCCGCGCGCTGCACACCGTCGCCTACGAGCACGGGACGCTCGTCACCAAGACCGACGCGCCGTCCACGGACGAGAGCGACGCGCGGGTGTCCCCCACGCTGTTCGCCGGACGTGGCTACGCCGCCGTCGCCCCCGACTACCTCGGCCTGGGCAAGGGCCCCGGCTTCCACCCGTACATGGACACCGCGACGGAGACCACCGCCTCGGTGGACATGCTGCGCGCCGCCCGCGCGTTCGCCGCCGGCCGGGGCAGGACGCTCGACGGCCGGGTGCTGGTCACCGGGTTCTCGCAGGGCGGCACGGCGGCGACGGCGCTGGCCCGCGCCCTCGGCAGCGGCGCCGACCCGCGCTTCGAACTGGCCGGCCTGGCCCCGGTCAGCGGCCCGTACGACGTCCAACACGCCGAGATCCCGGCCGCGTTCGGCGACGACCCCACCCTCGACCCGAAGGAGGCGGCCTTCTACTTCGCGTACTGGACCGTCGCGATGAACCGCCTGCACCACTTCTACGACGCGCCGTCGCAGGCGTTCCTGCCGCCCTACGACACCACGGTGGAGGGGCTGTTCGACGGACTGCACAGCCAGCAGCAGGTCTTCACCCAACTGCCCGCGACGCCCGAGCAGTTGCTCACACCGGAGTTCGTCCGCCGACTCCTGCACCCCACCGGCGCGCTGCTGGAGGCCGTCCGGGACAACGACACCACCTGCTCGGACTGGACCCCGAAGGCCCCCGTCCACCTCTACGCGGCGCGCGGCGACAAGGACGTCGCGATCGCCGACTCCCGTCATTGCCAAGCCGAGTTCAGGGCGTCCGGCACCGACGCGCCGCTCACCGACGTGGGCGACGTCGGCCACTTCGTGTCCCCGCTGCGGTCCATGCCCCTGATCGCCGCGTGGTTCGAACGCCTCCTGCCGGCGTAGCAGCGCCGGCACCGCACCGCACGCACCCGACGCGGGCGGGGCCCCGGACGCATCGGTACGCGCGCCCGCCGCGCCGGTCCCCGCCACGCAGGCCCCGCCGCGCCACGCCGCCGCCCGCGCCCCGCCGCGCCGTACGCCCCCCCCACACC
>JAJSZB010000406.1:0-12370 GCA_050613715.1 Streptomyces sp. IBSBF 3018 | reverse complement strand
CGGCCCGACCCCCGGCAGGCCGCGCGCCCGCGGCTGAGCGCCGCAGTCTTCCCGCTCGGCCTGACCTCCGGTCGCCTGCGCGCACCCGTCCTCGCGGCTGAGCCGCCGCTCCCCGCTCGGCCCGACCCCCGGCAGGCCGCGCGCCCGCGGCTGAGCTGCTGCCTTCCCGCTCGGCCTGACTCCCGGTCGCCTGCACGCACCAGCTCTTGAGCCGCCGCTCCCCGCTCGGCCCGACCCCTGGCAGGCCGCGCGCCCGCGGCTGAGCTGCTGCTGCCTTCCCGTTCGGCCCGACCCCCGGTCGCCCGTGCGCTCGGCGCCGGGCCGCTGCTCCCGTGGCTGGGTCGCGGTTCGCCGTCCCGTTCGGCGGCGCAGGCCCCCGGCCGCCTCCGCGCTCGCGGCTGAGCCGCCGCTCCCCGCTCGGGTCGGCCCCGGCCGCCTGCGCGCCCCGCGCCGAGTCGCGCCCGCCTGCGCGCACCCGCGCAGAGCCGCGCCGGGCCCCGGCCGGCTTAGGCCCCGCACGCCGCCCGCAGGGCGTTCCGTCCTCTTCGTTGACTTCTCGGAGATCCTTCCCTAGCGTGCGCTAATACGAATTACCAAGGAAGGATGCACGTGAAGGACGTACGTACTGACGTGCTCGTCGTCGGCGCGGGACTCGGCGGGATCGCCGCCGCCCTCGCCGCGACCGAGCACGGCGCACACGTGGTGCTCACCGAGGGGCCGCGCTGGCTCGGCGGGCAGCTCACCGCCCAGGCCGTGCCGCCGGACGAACACCCGTGGGTCGAGATGCTCGGCGTCACCGCGTCCTACCGGTCGCTGCGCGACGGCATCCGCGGCTACTACCGGCGCCACTACCCGCTGACCTCCGCCGCGCGCCGCGCCCGCCACCTCAACCCGGGCGCCGGCCTGGTCAGCCGGCTCTGCCACGAGCCGCGCGTCGCGGTGTCGGTGATCGAGGCGATGCTCGCCCCGGCCCGCAGCTCCGGCCGCCTCACCCTGCTGCAGCCCTACCGCGCGCAGTCCGCGGCCGTCGACGGCGACCGGGTCACCGCGGTCACCCTCGTCCCCGACGGCGACACGGACGAGGGCGAGGTCACCGTGCACGCCCGGTACGTGATCGACGCGACCGAGACCGGCGACCTGCTGCCGCTGACCGGCGCCGAGTACGTCACCGGCGCCGAGTCCCGCGAGCAGACCGGCGAGCCCAGCGCCAAGGACGTGGCGGAGCCGCTGACCATGCAGGCGGTCTCCTGGTGCTTCGCCGTCGACCACGTGGACGGCGACCACACCATCGACCGCCCGGCCGGCTACGACCACTGGCGCTCGGTCCGCCCCGCGGTGTGGCCGGGACCGCTGCTGGCGTTCTCCTGGCCCAACCCGCGCACCCTGGAACCCTCGCGCGGCTGGCTCGCGCCCAACCCCGACGACGACCCGCTGTCCGTCGAGGCCGACCAGAGCAAGGACGCCGGCACCGACGACCTGTGGCGCTTCCGCCGCATCGCCGCGCGCAATCTCTTCGAACCCGGCGCGTACGCCAGCGACATCACACTCGTGAACTGGCCGATGATCGACTACATGGACGGACCGCTCTTCGAGGTGTCCGCCGACGAGGCGGCCAAACACCGGGCCGGCGCCCGCGAACTGGCGCTGTCGGCGCTGTACTGGATGCAGACCGAGGCGCCGCGGCCCGACGGCGGCACCGGCTTCCCGTCGCTGCGGCTGCGCAGCGACCTGCTCGGCACCGACGACGGCCTGGCGCAGGACGTCTACGTCCGCGAGTCGCGCCGCATCCAGGCGGTCACCACGGTCCGCGAGGACGACGTCTCGCTGGCGATCCGCGGCGAGCACGGCGCGACCCGCTACGCCGACTCGGTCGGCATCGGCATGTACCGCATCGACCTGCACCCCTCGACCGGCGGGGACACCTACCTGGACGTGGCCTCCGCGCCGTTCCAGATACCGCTCGGCGCGCTGCTGCCGCAGCGGCTGACCAACCTGCTCCCCGCCGCCAAGAACATCGGCACCACCCACATCACCAACGGCGCGTACCGGCTGCACCCGGTGGAGTGGAACATCGGCGAGGCCGCGGGCGCGCTGGCCGCCCACTGCGTCGCCACCGGCCGGACACCGCACGGTGTGCACGCCACCGCGGGCCACCTCGACGACTACCGGTCCCTGCTGTCCCGGCGCGGCGTCCCGCTCGCCTGGCCCGAGATCCGCGGCTACTAGGCCGTGCCCAGTTCCGTGGCCAGCTCCGTGCCCGGCCACGTGGCCGACCGGTCCGCGGCCGTCCGGCCCCTGGCCGTCAGCACCGACAGATCCGAATCCCTTGGAGTAACGATGCGCACGAGACGCGTCCGCCTCACCTCCGTCGCCCTGTCCGCCCTCTGCCTGGCCACCGTCGCCCTGACCGGCTGCTCCGGCGGATCGGACTCGGGCAGCGCCGACAACGTCTCGCTCCGGATGACCGTGTGGAGCAACGACACGTCGCAGACGGCGCTGTTCGACAGCATCGCGGCGAGCTACCGCAAGACCCACCCCGCCATCAAGTCGATCCGGTTCGACTACATCCCGATCGACAACTACACCACCGCGCTGACCACCCAGATCGCCGGCAGCAACCCACCGGACATGGCCTGGGTGCTGGAGCGCGACGCGCCCGACTTCGTCTCCTCCGGCGCGCTCACCGACCTCACCCCGACCCTGCAGAAGACCGCCGGCTACCAATACGGCGACCTCACCCCCGCGGCGACCCGGCTGTGGAAGCAGGACGGCAAGCTCTACGCATACCCCTTCTCCACCTCGCCGTTCGGCATGTTCTACAACAAGGACCTGCTCGCCAGGGCCGGCGTGACGAAGACGCCCGACCAACTCGTCGCCGACCACCAGTGGACCTGGCAGAACGCCGAGAAGATCGCCGCCCAGGTCGCCGCGCACACCGACAAGCAGGGACTGGTCATCCGCGACTGGGACTACAAGACCTGGATCGAGCTGGCCAGCGTGTGGCGCGCGTGGGGCGCCGACGCCTGGTCCGCGGACGGGAAGACCTGCGGGTTCGACTCGCCGCAGATGCAGCAGGCCATGACGTTCCTGCACGACGCGATCTTCAAGGACAAGGCGCTGCCCGGGCCCGGCGAGACCGCCGACTTCTTCGCCGGCGAGTCCGGACTGACCGTCACCCAGATCAGCCGCGCCACCCTGCTGGCCGACCATCCCTTCTCCTGGGGCATCGTGCCGCTGCCCTCGGGCCCGGCCGGCGCCTCGCAGGTCATCGGCCAGGCCGGCATCGGCGTCATGACCAAGGGCTCGCACAAGCAGCAGGCCGCGGACTTCCTGGCGTACTTCACCGACGCCGCCAACTCCGCCCAGCTCTCCCGCTACTTCCCGCCGGCCCGCGAGAGCCAGCTGACCACCGCCACCCTCGCCAAGGCCAACCCGCTGTTCACCGCCTCGCAGCTGCAGGACGTCGTCATCGACGGCATCAAGACCGGCAAGGTGCTGCCCGCCCACAAGGACAGCGCCAAGCTCGCCAACCTGGTGCAGAACGCGCTCGACCCGCTGTGGAAGGCCGACGCGGACGTCGACTCGGTGCTGGCCGGCGTGTGCAAGGCGATCAACCCCTCGCTGTCCGGGTGACCGCCATGCGCACGGACCCCTCGACGCGGCCGGCCCGGCGGCCGGTGCGCGGCCGCGCCGGCTCCTCGGGGCCCCCGGCCGCTGCGCCGGGACGGTTCTGGACCCTGCGCCGGCAGGACCACGTCAGCGGCTGGCTGTTCGTCCTGCCGCAGACCCTCGGCTTCCTCGCCTTCGTCCTCTACCCGCTGATCGCGGTCGTCTACTACAGCTTCCACACCTCCAACGTGCTGTCCGGGGTCACCAAGTTCTCCGGCACGAAGAACTACTCGCAGCTGGTGCACGACCCGGCCACCCCGCACGTCGCCCGCGCCACCGTGCTGTTCTGCGTCGGCCTGGTCGTGATCAACATCGCGCTGGCGATGCTGCTGGCCGTGCTGCTCAACCAGAAGCTGCGCGGCACCACCGTGTTCCGCACGCTGTTCTTCTCGCCCGTCGTGGTGTCCCTGGTGGCCTGGACGATCACCTGGAACTTCCTGCTGCAGAACAACGGCGGCATCAACGCGCTGCTCCACACGGTCGGCGTCGACGGCCCCAACTGGCTGCGCGGCGACAACTCCGCGCTGGTGTCGGTCGTGATCGTCCAGGTGTTCAAGAACGTCGGCCTCAACATGGTGCTGTTCCTCGCCGCGCTCCAGGGCGTGCCGCGCTCGCTGCTGGAGGCGGCCGAGATCGACGGCGCCGGGCCGTGGCGGCGCTTCCGCTCCGTCGTGCTGCCGATGATCAGCCCCACCACGCTGCTCACCACGATCGTCACCATCAGCGGATCGCTCCAGGTGTTCGCCCAGATCCAGATCCTCACCGAGGGCGGCCCGGGCAACCACACCAACGTCCTCGTCTACTTCTTCTACCAGCAGGCCTTCGACAACCACGACTTCGGCTACGGCAGCGCCGTCGCCGTGGTGCTGTTCGTGATCATCCTGGTGCTCACCCTCATCCAGTGGCACCTGCGCAAGAGGTGGGTCTTCTATGAGTCTTGAGCAGGCCGCCCCGCGGCCGGTCCCGGTCCCGCGCCGGACCACCGCGACCAGAGCCCCGGGGCCGCGATCCGGCCGCTGGAGGAAACCGCTGCTGTACGCGACGCTGGTCGTGCTCGCGGTCCCGTTCGTCTTCCCGACCTGGTGGATGATCACCTCCTCGCTGCTGCCCGAGAACGAGGTGCTCAGCTACCCGCCCAAGCTGCTGCCGCTGCACCCGCAGTGGTCCAACTACAGGACCGCGTTCGCCGACTACCCGCTGGGCCACCAGTACCTCAACAGCCTCTACATCGCGCTGCTGGTCACCGCCGGCACGATGCTCTTCTCCTCGCTGTCCGGGTACGCCTTCGCGCGCATCCCGTTCCCCGGCAACAAGGTGCTGTTCCCGCTGATCCTCAGCGGACTGCTGATCCCGACCGAGGTCACGATCATCCCGCTGTTCAAGATGGTCGACCGCCTGGGGCTGACCAACACCCACTGGCCGCTGATCGTCATCCCGATCCTGGGCGCGCCCAGTGTGCTCGGCACGTTCGTGATGCGGCAGTTCTTCCTCGCGATCCCCGACGAACTGGAGGACGCCGGCCGCATCGACGGGCTCGGCCGGCTCGGCCTGTACTTCCGGGTGGCGCTGCCGCTGGCCCGCCCCGCGCTCGCCTCGGTCGCCATCTTCACCTTCCTGAACAGCTGGAACATGTACCTTGAGCCCCTCGTCTACGAGACGGACAAGAGCAACTACACGCTGCCGGTGGCACTCACCCAGTACACCGACGCGTACGGTTCCCACCTGTGGAACATCCAGCTCGCGGCCTCGGTGACCACCGTCATCCCGGTGCTGCTGGTCTTCATCGCCGCCCAGCGGCACTTCGTGGAAGGTCTCGCCCAGACCGGTCTGAAAGGCTGAACCGACCGACATGCCGTACGCCGACCTGCCGCTCGACCGCCTGCGCAGCCATGTCTCGGAGTCGGTCGAGCCCGCCGACTTCGACGACTTCTGGAGCGCCACGCTCGCCGAGGCCCGGGCGCAGGGCGGCCCGCCGTCCTTCACCCGGGTGGACAGCGGGCTGGCCCTGATCGACACCTACGACGTGCGGTTCCCCGGCTTCGGCGGCCAGCCGATCGCCGGCTGGCTGCACCTGCCGGCCGGCGCCACCGGGCCGCTGCCGTGCGTCGTGCACTACATCGGCTACGGCGGCGGGCGCGGGCTGGCCCATGAGAACACGCTGTGGGCCGCGGCCGGGTACGCGACGCTGGTGATGGACACCCGCGGCCAGGGGTCCAACATCAGCGTCGGCGTGACGCCCGACCCGGACGGCTCCGGGCCCGCCTACGCCGGCGTCATGACCCGCGGCATCGCCGACCCGCACACCTACTACTACCGCAGGCTCATCACCGACGCGGGGGGGGGGGGGGGGGGGGGGGGGGGGGCCCCCCCCCCCCCCCCCCCCCCCCCCNCACCAAAAAAAAAACCCCCCCCCCCCCCCCCCGGGGCCGGGGGGGCCCCCCCCCCCCCCCCCCCCCCCCCACCCGCTGGTCGACCCGGACCGGGTCGCGGTGGCGGGCGCCAGCCAGGGCGGGGGACTGACCATCGCGGCCGCCGCGCTGACCGGCGACGTCCTCGTGGCGCTGCCCGACGTGCCGTTCCTGTGCGACTTCCCGCGCGCCACCTGGATCGTCGACAAGGCGCCGTACGACGAGATCGTCCGCTACGCCGCCACCCACCGCGACCAGACCGAGCTGATCGCCCGCACCCTGTCGTACGTCGACGGCGCGCACTTCGCCGCCCGCGCGACCTGCCCCGCGCTGTTCTCCGTGGCCCTGATGGACCCCACCTGCCCGCCGTCGACGGTCTACGCCGCGTACAACGCGTGGGCCGGCCCCAAGGACATCCGCGAGTACCGCTTCAACGGCCACGAGGGCGGGGGAGCCTTCCACACCGCCGAACAGCTCCCCTGGCTGGCCCGTCACACCGCCCCCGGCGGGATTTCCAGCTCTGAGCCGCATTGAACCTCGCATAACGGACACCCGGAGGTCGTACGCCCGAGTGACGAGAGGAGCGATCATGATTCTGGAGACGCTGTACGACAAGGGGCTGCGGCCGCGGCACTGCTATGACGCCGGGCTGGTGTCCATCGGGTTGTCGTTCGCCTCCTGGTGTGCGTCCGCCAAGGCCGAGCCGCAGGGCGTGGACCGTGCCGACCGGTGGGGGATCTTCGTGGGGGAGTGGGCGCCCACCTTCTTCGGCCTCGGGCTGGCCCTGGCCTCCCACGAGAAGCACCACGCGACCTAGCGGCCGCACCGGGGCCCGCGCCTGGGGCCGCCGCCGCGCCGGCGCCTACGCCTGCGGCTGGGTGAGCATGCGCCAGCCCGGCGCGTAGGTGCCGTGCAGGATCAGGGACGCCGCCCCCACCGCCCCCACCGCCTCGCCGATCACGCTGCGCTCGACGGCCACCCGGCGGATGGAGCGCGCCACCGACGTGGAGTTGACCGCCGCGTCGACCTCCTCGCACATGATCGACTCGATGCCGTGCAGCGCCTCGCCGCCGAGCACGACGCGGTCGACGTCGAGGAGGGCGGCCGCGCCGCGGGCAGCCCGGCCGATACGGGCGGCGGCCGAGCGGATCACGTCGTCCGCCGCCGGGTCGCCGCGCCGGGCCGCCCGGCACAGCGCCTTCCAGTCCGCGTGCGCCGACTCCTGCGTGCCGGCCAGGCCCAGGCGCTCCGCGGTCGCCGGGCCGTGCCGCTCCAGCAGGTCGGCCATCACCCCGGACGGGCTCACGTACGGGCCGACGCAGTCGGTGCTGCCGCACTGGCAGCTCCGGTCGCCCGGCTGCACCGCCATGTGCCCGAACTCGCCCGCGTTGCCCGAATCACCGTGTAGCACCGTGTTGTTGAGCACGATCCCGGCGCCGATCCCGGTGCCGAAGTACAGGAAGAGGAAGCTGCCCGCCCGGGCCCGCCCGCCGATCCAGCGCTCGCCGATCGCCGCGGCCGTCGCGTCGTTGTCCATCGCCACCGGCATCCCGGTCGCCGCCGCGAACATCTCCCGCAGCGGCACCCGCCCCCACCCGGAGAAGTTCGGCGGGAACACCACGTCACCGGCCGTCGCGTCGATCGGCCCCGGCGTGGCGACGCCGGTGCCCAGCAGCCGGGCCGGGTCCACCGCGGTGCGCGCGGTGAGCCGCTGCGCCGCCGCGGCGACCCGCTTCACCACCTCCGCCGGGTCCGCCGGGTCCGCGAGCTTCACCCGCCGGGAGGCCAGCACCTCGCCGGCCAGGTCCACCACCACGACCACCGCGGCGTCCGGATCGAGCTGCACGCCCACCGCGAAGGCGCCGTCGGCCCGCGGCGACAGGAGCGTACGGCGCTTGCCGCCGCTGGACGGCGCGTGCCCGGACTCGCTGATCAGACCGGCCGCCAGCAGCCGGCGCACCACGTTGGAGACGGTCTGGCTGGTCAGACCGGTCAGCGGCGCCAGCTCGACCCGGCTGACCGGGCCCGCCGTGCGGATCGCGTCCAGCACCACCGCCTGGTTGTAGCCCCCCACCCGGGGCAGGTTGGTTCCACCCTGCGTCACCGTGCCACGTTCCTCTCTGCGCGCGCCGCCGCGTTTCCCCGGTGTGCCGCCGTCGTGCGCCCCCGCACCGGCCGCGCGCCGGCGTGGCGCGTGGCCCCGCATCCCCGAAGCCGAGAGTTTACATGTCAGAAGCGTTGACTTACTCAATCCATTGGATTTAGCTTCGCCGACATGCCGGAGCACATCCGCCCTGGCAGCCGTGGGGTTTCCCGCCCGGGCGACCCCGCGCACACCCGCGTCCCGTAGCGGTTCCGCAGCGTTCCCGTACCCGTACCGTCCGGAGGTTGAGCGTGCGCACGAGACTCACCGTCACCGTCGGCATCGCCGTCATCACCAGTGTGCTGGCCGCGGCCGCGTCCGGCTGCGGCTCCGGTTCCGGCAGCGGGGGCAAGACGATCAAAGTCGTCTTCCAGAAGCAGCTGAACAGCAGCAACACGGTGCAACCGGACTACCTGGCCGGCCAGGTCAAGGCGTTCGAGAAGGCGAACCCCGGCACCACGGTCAAACTCGTGCCCGTCACCGCGAGCGAGAACGACTACTACACCAAGATCCAGCTGATGATGCGCTCCCCGGTCACCGCGCCCGACCTGGTCTACGAGGACACCGCCACCATCAACTCCGACGTGGCCAGCGGCTACCTCAAGCCGCTGGACGGCTACCTCGCCTCGTGGAAGGACTGGGGGCAGTACGCGGCGGCGTCCAAGGCCGCGATGAAGTACGCCAAGGACGGCAAGACCTACGGCGTCCCGGACAACACCGACACCCGCGGCATCTGGTACAACAAGACGCTCTTCCAGCAGGCCGGCATAGCCGTGCCCTGGCAGCCCAGGACGTGGGACGACGTGCTCAGCGCCGCCCGCACTATCAAGGCCAAGGTCCCCGGCGTCACCCCGCTCAACGTCTACACCGGCACCGCCGGCGGCGAGCAGTCCTCCATGCAGGGCTTCGAGATGCTGCTGTACGGCACCCCGGCCGGCGGCAGCGCGCTGTACGACGCGGGCAAGCAGAAGTGGGTGGTGGGCAGCACCGGCTTCAAGGACGCGCTGAACTTCGTGCACACCGTCTACAGCGAGAACCTCGGCCCCAAGGTGCAGCAGGCGCTCGACGTCAACATCGGCGCGTCCGTGGGCACCGAGATGATCCCGCAGGGCAAGCTCGCCATCGACCTCGACGGCTCCTGGATGCCCAACAACTGGATCCGCACCGGCCCCAAGCCGTGGCCGCAGTGGCAGACCACGATGGGCCAGGCGGCGATGCCCACCCAGCACGGGCAGGGCAAGGGGAAGATCAGCATGTCCGGCGGCTGGGCCTGGTCGATCCCGGCGAAGGCCAAGAACACCGACCTGGCCTGGAAGTTCCTCCAGTCGCTGGAGACCGAGCGGGCCTCCGCGCAGTGGAACAACGTCAACGCGACCATCCCGGTCCGCCAGGACGTCGCCGCCGACCCCACCTACCTCAAGGCGCTGCCCACCAACGAGTTCTTCAGCGGCCTGGTCGCCGACACCTACTACCGGCCCGGTGTGCCCACGTACACGCAGGTGTCCACCGCCATCCAGAAGGCCATGGAGTCCGTCACCACCGGCCAGGCGTCCGTGGACAAGGCGGCGAGCACGTACGACAGCGACGTGAAGTCGGCGGTCGGCGCCGACCAGACCGTCCAGGGCGCCCAGTGACCACGCCCGCAGCCACCGCCGCCGGCCGCGGGGGGGCCGGCGGCGGGCCCGTCGGCGCGGGAGGCGCCGGGAAGGGCCGCACCGGGAGCGGCGGGCGCGGCGGGAAGGACGGGCGGGCGCCGCTGCGGCCCGCGGCGGCGAGCGCACTGCGCGGCCTGCCGCTGCTGCCGTCGCTGGTGCTGCTCGCGGTCTTCCTGGCCGGGCCCATCGGCTACTGCGTCTACTACGCCTTCACCGACATGCAGCTCACCGGCGCCTCCGGCACCCACTTCACCGGGCTGCACAACTTCAGCCGGGCCTTCGGCGACTCGGACTTCACCAACGCCGTCGAGCTGACCCTGCTGTTCGTGGTCGGCTCCGCGGTGATCGGGCAGAACACCCTCGGCCTGGCGCTGGCCGTGCTGATGGAGAAGGCGTCCAAGCCGGTCCGCTCGCTCACCAGCGCCGTGGTGATCGCCGCGTGGGTGCTGCCCGAGGTGGTCGCCGGCTACCTGATGTACGCGTTCTTCTTCCAGCAGGGCTCGCTCAACTCGATCCTGCACTTCCTGCACCTGCCGCGGCAGAACTGGCTCTACACGCTGCCGATCCTGGCGGTGTGCATCGCCAACATGTGGCGCGGCACGGCCTTCTCGATGCTGGTGTACTCCGCGGCGCTCGGCGACGTGCCGCGCGAGCTGGTCGAGGCCGCCGAGGTGGACGGCGCCGGCCCCTGGCAACGGCTGTGGCGGGTCACGCTGCCGGTGATCCGCCGCTCCATCCTGACCAACCTGATGCTGATCACGCTGCAGACCCTGTCGGTCTTCGGCCTGATCTACACCATGACCCGCGGCGGCCCCGGCAACAAGACCGAGACGCTGCCCATCTTCATGTACCAGCAGGCCTTCCAGGACAGCCTGATCGGCTACGGAACGGCGATCGCGCTGGTGCTGCTGGTGGTCGGCGCGCTGTTCTCGGTGGTCTACATCCGGCTGCTGAAGGTGGAGGAGGACTGATGGCCGTCACCGACAGCCCCCGGCCCAGCGCCCGGCCCGCGCTGCTGCGCCCGGCCGCCGTCCGCACCGGCCGCGGGCGCTCCCGGCGCGGCCGGGTCAGGGCCGCCCGGCTGGCCGTCGACGCCGTCCTGCTGCTGTTCTCGGTGCTCTACCTGGTGCCGCTGCTGTGGATGCTGCTCGCGTCGTTCAACGAGCACGCCTCCTTCCGGCTGTCCGTGCCGTCGCCGAGCACCGCCAACTTCGACCACGTGCTCACCTGGAACACCACCTTCCGGCCGATGCTCAACGGGCTGCTGCTGTGCGGCGGCGGCACCCTGGTCTGCGTGGTGTGCTCGATCCTGGCCGCGTACCCGCTGTCGCGGTACCGCTCGCGGCTGCGGCGGCCCTTCCTCTACACCATCCTGTTCACCACCGGGCTGCCGATCACCGCCGTGATGATCCCGGTGTACAGCATGTTCGTGCAGGTCAACCTGATCGACTCGATGCCGGCCGCCACGCTCTTCCTGGCCGCGTCCGCGCTGCCGTTCGGGATCTGGCTGATGAAGAACTTCATGGACGGCGTGCCCGTGGTGCTGGAGGAGGCGGCGCGGATCGACGGCGCCAACGCCATGCAGGTGCTCTGGCGGATCGTGCTGCCGCTGATGTGGCCCGGTGTGATCGTCGTGACGATCTTCACCTTCATCAGCATGTGGGGGAACTTCTTCGTCCCGTTCATCCTCCTGCTGTCGCCGGAGAAGCTCCCCGCGTCGGTCAGCGTGTTCAATTTCCTCAGCGCCCACGACTACACGCAGTACGGGCAGCTCTCCGCGTTCTCGATCCTCTACTCGGTCCCCGTCGTGATGCTCTACCTGGTGCTCGCCCGCCGGCTGGGCGGCGGCTTCGCGCTCGGCGGCGCGCTGAAGGGCTGACCGTACCCAGCCGCACCCGTGACCCCCGTGACCTGCCCGGCAACCCCGGGCCACCGAACGAGAGGGAGGACCTCCTTCCATGCACAGCGATCGCGCCAGCACCGAGGAGCGGCTGAACCGCGTGCTGAACCAGCGCCTGCGCCCCGCAGTCCACGCCCGCGCGGTGCCGCTGGCCGTCGAGGCCTGGCACGTGGCCGGTGAACCGGTGCCGGTCAGCGCGGGACTGGCCGCCGACTACGCCCCGGCGCGGGTCGGCGACCGGTGGGGGCCGGCCTGGTCCACCAGCTGGTTCAGGCTCAGCGGCCGGGTGCCGCAGGAGTGGGCCGGACTGCCGGTGGAGGCGGTCGTCGACCTCGGCTTCGGCGCCACCGACCCCGGCTTCTCCGCGGAGGGGCTGGCCTACCGGCCCGACGGCAGCGCGGTGAAGGCGCTCAACCCGCGCAACACCCACCTGCCGGTCGCGGACCCCGCGCAGGGCGGCGAGGAGGTCGTCTTCTACGTCGAGGCCGCGGCCAACCCGGTGGTGATGCACAGCGGCCCCGAGCGGCTGACCTTCGGCGTCACGTCCGCCGGCGACCGCGCGGACTGGCTGGAGGGCGGCAGCGGGGGCGGGGGC
>JAJSZB010000405.1:0-6314 GCA_050613715.1 Streptomyces sp. IBSBF 3018 | reverse complement strand
GGCCGGGTGGTCGCCGGGGGCCGAGTCCGGGGGTTCGCCGAGGTACTCGGCCAGGTGGAAGAGGGCGGGGAGGGCCGCGGCGACGGCCGCGCGCTCGCCGTCGTCGAGGGAGGCGAGGGCCGCGTCCAGGCGGCGTTCGTGGGCCTGCGTCCAGGCGGTGAGCTGCTCGCGGCCGGCGTCGGTGAGGGTGACCACGGAGGCGCGGCGGTCGGCGGGGTCGACCTCGCGGGCCACCAGGCCCGAGGTGATCATCTGACCGATGAGGCCGCTGACGGTGCTCTGGGCCAGGCGCTGGCGCAGGGCCAGGTCGCCGATGCGGGCGGGCGAGTGCTCGCCGAGCACCTGGAGCAGCTCCACCTGGGCCATCGGCAGCTTCTCCCACGGGTAGTCGCTGCGGATGGACGCGCGCAGGGCGCGGCGCAGCCGTGTGACGGCGTCGGTGAGCCGCCGCGCCTCCGGCGCCCGCCCCCCGCCGGCCTCCGCGGTCGCCTTCGCGTTCGCCTTCGCGGCGGCGGTCTGTCCGGCGGACTGTGCGGCGGGCTGCCCGGCGGACTGTCCGGCGGTCCGTGCGGCTGGCTTCGGCGTGGCGCCCGCCCGCGCCGTCGGCGCCTCGGGCTGCTGCGGCTGCGGGGGCATGCCACGAGAGTATCCGCCCGTACGGCCCGGGCAGCCCCGTACGGCCCAGGCAGCCCCGTACGGCGCGGTACGGCCCGGGCAGCCCGGTACGGCCCCGCCGCGAAGGCGATCAGCCCGGCTGTCCGCCTTCGCCCGCGCCTGCGGCTCGAGGGCTGAGCCAGGAGGCCGCGAGGGCGACGCATGCCGCTGCCAGCAGGAGGAGGGCGGCACGGTGGGCGGCGGGGGTCGCGCTTCCGGGGGGCGCGAGGTGCAGCGCCAGGGTCACCAGGGCGACGCCGAGCGCCGTGCCCAGGCCCCGGGTCATGTTGACCAGGCCGCCGCCCGTGCCGGAGGCGGAGACCGGGATCGCCCGCATGACCAGCGCGTTGTTGGCCGGAGTGAACAGCCCCAGGCCCGCGCCGAGCAGCCCGAGCAGCGGGGCGAGGCCGCCGGGCGTCACCGGCAGGACCAGCATGCCGGCGAGCGCCACGGCCGCCGCGCCCGCGCCCAGCAGGCAGCGGGACCGGTCCGTCACCGCCGCCCCGAGCACCCGGTCGGCGCCCGCGGCGACCAGCGCGAACCCGGCCGGCAGCGCGCTGACCACCAGGCCCGTCAGCAGCTCCGAGGTGCCGGCCTGGCTCAGCACGGTCGGGACCAGCACCAGCGGCCCGAACAGCACGAGATACCCGCTGAGCGCGCCGACCAGGCCGGGCGCGACCGCGGGCACCCGCAGCAGCGCCAGGTCCAGCAGCGGCGCCGGCGCCCGCCGCTGCCGTACGGCGAACAGCGCGCCCGCCCCCGCCGCCCCCGCGAACAGCGCGGCCACCGCCCACACCGGCAACGGCAGGCCGGACGCGGCCGAGACGCCGAGCAGCAGGGCCGTCGTCGACGCCGACAGCCACGCGAGGCCCCACCAGTCGAAGGCCGGCACGGGGGTGCGGCTGCGGGTCCGCGGCAGCAGGAAGTGCCCGGCGACCAGGGCCACGACGCCTATCGGCACGTTGATGCCGAACACCCAGCGCCAGCCGATCGTGGAGACCAGCGCGGCGCCGACCGTCGGCCCCAGGGCCAGCCCGACGGCCTGCGCGGCCGCCTGCACCCCGAGCGCGGCGCGCATCTTCTCCCGCGGCGCGCTGGTGGTCACCAGGGCGACGCTGTTGGCCTGGAGCATCGCGGCCCCGGCGGCCTGCACCACGCGGAAGGCGATCAGCGCGCCGAGCGAGGGCGCCAGGCCGCACGCCGCGGACGCGCCGGTGAACACCACGAACCCGTAGAGGTAGAAGAGCTTGCGCCCGCGGGCGTCCGCGAGCCGCCCGACCGGCACGAGCAGCGCCACCAGCGTCACCAGATACGCCAGCGACACCCACTCCACGCCGGCCAGCGGCGCGCCGAACTCCGTCCGCAGGCTGCGGTAGGTCAGCGTGACGATGCTCGCGTCGAGCTGGCCCATGAACGCGCCGAAGCAGACCGTGGCCACCGCGAGCCGCCAGGCGCCGGGCCGGTCGCGTATCACGTCGGGACGGCGCCGCTCGCGCACCAGCACGGCGGGCCACCCGGCCGCCCGACCGGACCCGGCCGAAGCGGCAGCGGCGCGCGGGGACCCGGCGCGTGCGGCCCGGGCGCGCGGGGAGCCGGTGCGCGGGGACGCGGCGCGGGCGGAGCCGGTGTGCGGCGCCCCCGCCTGCGTGGAGCCCGCGTGGGGCGATCCCGTGTGCGTGGGGCGCCTCGTGCGCGCCGTACGCCCGCTCACGAATCCTCCTCGGCACAGCGGTCGGGAGCGCGCACGCGGTGGCGTGCCGCTCGGGAACACCTCCGAGGTTACATCGGTGACAGAAATATTCGGTGACCGCACGGAGAAGGACCGCCGTCGCGGAGCCGGCCGCCGGAGCCCGGCGGGGCTGCTGTAGGCCGGCGAGGGCTGCCGGAGGCTGCCACCGCGCGGTCTACGGCGGCGGGGCCTGGTGGAAGGCGACCGGCGTCTCCGGGTCGAGGCCCAGGTCGGGGCCGGTCAGGGGGGTCTCGGTGTGGATGAGGATGTTGTAGTGGTTGGGGAAGTGGCACGCGTCGAAGCCCAGGACCGTGCCGACGTCCCGGCCGCCGATCCGGACGGTGTCACCGCGGTCGATGACGCCGCCGCAGGCCAGCTCCACGAAGCCGAGGAAGCCCACGCGGTCGATCCGCGCGCCCGGCGCGGTCTCGGTGTGGTCGGTGGTGACCAGCTCGTGGACCTCTCCGGCCCGCACGCAGCGACTTGCGTGGGGCTCCAGCGTCATGCCGCGGTCGTCACGCCGGTGGATCAGGATCTTGACGAGGCTGCCGCGGACCGTCCGCTTGGGGCCGTCCTCGCGGAGGGGGCGGGGCGGCACGGCGTCATGGGGCGTGGCGTCGGACGCGGGATCATGCGGCCCGACGTCACGCGGCGCGGCGTCGTACTCGGCGTCGTGCGACCCGACGTCGCGCGGAACGCTCGCGCGCGGCTCGGAGCGGCGCGGGGTCAGCATGCCGCCACCGCCGGCCGCGCGGGCGCCCCCGGGAGCGGTTCGGCCACCCGGTACGCCGCCTCGACCAGCTCCAGCGCCGCCGTGCCGCCGCGGTCGGTGCGGTGCGCGCCGCCGAGCCGGGCGGCGAAGTCGGCGACGATCGCCTCGTACTCGTGCCGGAGCGAGGCCTTGAAGCCCTGGTGGCCGGCCAGCATGTCGGCGCGGTGGACGGAGCCGTCGGCCAGCGTGACCTCGATCTCCTTGCGCTCGCCCGGGTAGGACCAGTCGAGTTCGACGGTCGCGCGGGCGCCGCCGGAAGCGGTGCGCAGCGCGATCACCGCCTGCCGGTCCAGCCCCGCCGCGTCGTAGCCGATCCGCGCGCTGTCCACGGTCACCTCGCCCAGCAGCAGTCTGACCAGGTCGAACGCGTTGGGTCCGTTGTCGGCGACGCAGCCGCCCCCGCAGCGGGCCGGGTCCAGGTACCAGCGGTCCGGGCCGACGTGCTCCTCGATCCGTTCGAGGTACCGCACGGTGACCCGCGCGATCGGCACGTCCCGCGGCAGCCGCGCGGCGAGCGCGGTGACGGCGGAGTTGTAGCGCCGGTGGAAGGCCGTGAACAGGCGGACCCCGCGCGACTCGGCGAGCGCGGCCAGCTCGGCGCCCTCCGCGGAGGTGAGCGCGAGCGGCTTCTCCACGCACACGGCGACCCCCGCGCGCAGGAAGTCCGCGGCCACGGCGGCGTGCGCGTCGTTCGGCACGGTGATCACGACGCCGTCCAGCCCCGGATGCGCCGCGAGCAGCTCCCGGTGGTCCCGGTAGGCGCGTACGGGCTCGCGCGCGCGGTCGGGCGCGGGGACGGGCTCGGGCTCGGATACGGGACCGGGTCCGCGGTCGGGCGCGGGTACGGAAACGGTGTCGCGGTCGGGCGCGGGTACCGGACCGGGTGCGCGGTCGGGCGCGGGTCGCGAGCCGGACCAGGGCACGAGGGCCGCCGGGTCGCGGTCGCACACCGCGGCCAGGCGTACGGCGGGCGAGGCATCGAGGGCGGCCAGGTAGAAGCGGGAGATGACGCCCAGGCCGACGAGGGCGACGGATCGCGGGGCGGTCACCGTGCACCGCCGGGCGTGGTGGAGCCGGACGGCGTGGTGGACGTGGACCCGGAGGTACGCGCCGACTCGGGCGCGGGCTCACGTCCGGGTTCCGGGTGCGGGTTCGGGGCATGTCCCGGGCCCGGGCCCGGGCCCGGGTCCGGGTCCGGGCCCGGGTCCGGGTCCGGGCCCGGGTCCGGGTCCGCCGCGTGGTCCCGCGCCGGTTCGGGGTCCGCGTGCGCCGCGGCACGCCGGTGCACCGGCTCGGGCTCGGGCGGGGAAGCCGGGACGGCACCCGAACTCGTAGCCGGAGCCGGACCCGTGGCCGGGGCAGGGGCCGAACTCCTAGCCCCAGCCGCACCCGTGGCCGGGAACGCGCCCGGACCCGTAGCAGGGGCAGGGCCCGCACTCGTAGCCAGGACCGTCTCCGGACCCGCGCTCGGCTCCGCGCCCGGACCCGCAGCCGCAGCCGCAGCCGCAGCCGGACCCGTGGCCGGAGTTGAGCCCGGGGCCGTGGCCCGGGCCGGGAGCGCGAGGCCGAACTGCTCGGCCACGCGGGCGAGTTCGCGGTACTGGCGGCCGGTGACCGGCACGCCGGCCGCGCGGCGGTCGCGCGAGCGTTCGCCCTCGGCCCACCCGGGGTAGCGGACCGGGGCGGCCGGGTCCAGCGGCGGGCAGTCGAGGAGGCTGCCGAACAGCGAGCCGGCGTCCGCGGTGAACTCCTCCTGCGGGCGCAGCAGGGCGGGCGCGATGGCGGCGACGAGGTAGCCGATGTCGTCGTCGCGGCCGGTCGGGCGCCCGTCGCCGTCCAGCGCCTCCCGCGCCGGGCCGAGTCCGGAGCCGCTGACCAGGCCGGCCAGCACCTCGACCGCGAGACCGAGGCCGTAGCCCTTGTAGACGCCGGTCTCCGCGGTTCCGCCGAGCCACCGCAGATACGCCTCGCCGCGGTCGAAGGCCGCGGGGTCGGTGACCGGACGCCCTTCGGCGTCGGTCAACCAGCCTTCCGGCACGGCCCGTTCGGCGCGGGCGGCGACGCGGACGCGGCCGGTCGGCACGACGGTGGTGCTCATGTCCAGGACGAACGGGTGGTGTTCGCCCGCGGGGGCGGCGACGGCCAGCGGGTTGGTGCCGAGCAGCGCGGGCCGGCCGCCCGGCGGCCGGGCGATGCGCTGGCGGCCGCAGTTGGAGGCGACCAGGCCCACCATGCCGTGGTGCGCGGCCCGCAGGGCGTGGTAGCCGGCGCAGCCGAAGTGGGTCGCGTTGTGGACGCTGACCAGGCCGATGCCGAAGCGGCCGGCGCGCTCGACCGCGAGGTCCATCGCGGCGGCGGCACCCCAAAGGCCCAGCGCACGGCGGGCGTCGAGGCGCACCGCGGCGCCGAGGTCGACACTGCGGACCGGCTCCGCCGCGGGGTCGGCGCGGCCCTGTTCCAGCAACGGCAGGTACAGCGGGGCGAGGTTGGCCAGTCCGTGGGAGTCCATGCCGGTCAGGTCGCCGTAGACCAGCGCCTCGGCCGCGACGGCGGCACGCTCCTCGGCGAGCCCGTGCCGGGCGAACACGGCGGTGACGAACGCGACCAACTCCCCATGGTCCAGCAGCACATCGCCCTCCGGCCGCTGGGCGTGAACCGGCGGATGGGCCTGCGCGGGCGCTTCCTGAGCCGGCACGGAAACCGGCGGGCGCTGCGGTCGGCCCGCCGGCACGGGCTGCGTGGACTGTGGGCTCGTCGATGGCACGGGTGTGCTCCTCCTGGGCGGAACGTACGACGGGGACGGTGACAAAGGCGGTGACGAGGGCGGTGACGAGGGCGGGGTCCGGATCACGACGACGACCGCGTCCCCCGCGACGGCGAAGACACGCACGGACACGCCGGGAGCGCCGGGACCGCCGGGACCGGCGACGCGCTCCGGTCCGTCGGCGACGCAGCGGCGCGCGGGCGTTCCGGAGGGCGGAGGTCGGGCACGGCGTGCGGAGGCGGCGCGTGGCGGTCCGGCACGGTGTGCGCGGGTGCCGACGACGGCGGGCACGAGCCCGGGTGCGACGCGGGTACGTCCGGGAGCGGCGGAAGCGCCGCGGTCGGACGCGCCGGGCGCGGTCCGGGGAGCGGCTGCGCCGCCGCGGGCGGAAGCGC
>JAJSZB010000404.1:0-9861 GCA_050613715.1 Streptomyces sp. IBSBF 3018 | reverse complement strand
GGTCGGTGCGGGCCGGGCGGTGCGGGTCGGCCGGGGCGAGCGGGGGCCCGGATCGGCTACGCGGTGAGGCCCTCGCCGGCCCGCGCGCCCGCGGTCTCCTCGGCGATCGCCCGCAGCCTGCTCAGCGCGCGGTGCTGCGCCACCCGTACGGCCCCGGGCGACATGCCCAGCACCTGCCCGGTCTCCTCCGCGCTCAGCCCGACCGCGACCCGCAGCAGCACGAGCTCGCGCAGGTGGCCGGGGAGCCGTTCGAGCAGCTTCCTGGCCCAGGCGGCGTCGCTGTTGAGCAGCGCGCGCTCCTCGGGGCCGAGCGAGTCGTCGGGCTTCTCCGGCATCTCGTCGGAGGGCACCGCGGTGCTGCCGGGGCCGCGCATGGCGGCCCGCTGCAGATCGGCGACCTTGTGCGCGGCGATGGAGACCACGAACGCCTCGAACGGCCGGCCCAGGTCGCGGTAGCGCGGCAGCGCGCACAGCACCGCCAGGCACACCTCCTGCGCGAGGTCGTCGACGAAGTGCCGGGCCTCGCCGGGCAGCCGGGACAGCCGGGTCCTGCAGTAGCGCTCGGCCAGCGGGTGGACGTGCGCGAGCAGATCGTGCACGGCCCGCTGATCGCCGTCGGCCGCGCGGCGGACGAGAGCACCGATGGGCGAGGTCTCGTCGTCACGCATCCACCCATGGTGCCTCGCCGCGGGACGATCCGCGGCATCGCGGCCGAAGTTCTGCATCGAAGCGTTATGCGCGGCGCCGCGCGCCGGTGGCCCGGCCGTCGTCTCCGCGACCCCTGCGGTCCCTGTGGTCGCTGCGGCCCCTGCCGCCCCCACAGCCTCCGCCACGCCCTCCGACGCAGCCTCCGCCGTCTCCGCCACGTGCGGCCCCCGCCGATCCCCGAGGAAGTCCATACCTTCAAGCATGCGTCCTCCCCCGGGAAACCGAGGACCCGCGGGCGACTTCGGCCGCACCGCGGCAGTTCACCGGTGTGCTTACCGCACCAGGCCCCAGCGGAAGCCCAGGGCCACCGCGTGGGCCCGGTCCGAGGCGCCGAGCTTCTTGAACAGCCGCCTGGCGTGCGTCTTCACGGTGTCCTCCGACAGGAACAGCTCGCGGCCGATCTCGGCGTTGGACCGGCCGTGGCTCATCCCCTCCAGCACCTGGATCTCGCGCGCGGTCAGGGTGGGCGCGGCGCCCATCTCGGCCGAGCGCAGCCGGCGCGGGGCCAGCCGCCAGGTGGGGTCGGCCAGCGCCTGGGTGACGGTGGCCCGCAGCTCCGCGCGGGAGGCGTCCTTGTGCAGGTAGCCCCGGGCGCCGGCGGCCACCGCGAGCGCGACGCCGTCCAGGTCCTCGGCGACGGTGAGCATGATGATGCGGGCGCCGGGGTCGGCGGACAGCAGCCGCCGCACGGTCTCCACCCCGCCCAGTCCGGGCATCCGGACGTCCATCAGGATGAGGTCCGAGCGGTCGGCACCCCAGCGGCGGAGCACTTCCTCGCCGTTGGCGGCGGTGGTTACGCGCTCGACACCGGGCACGGTCGCCACCGCGCGGCGCAGGGCCTCTCGGGCGAGCGGGGAGTCGTCACAGACGAGGACGGAAGTCATGACCGCCCCCCGCAGCAGAACCGCGTCACGTTGTGCCTCCAGGCTGTACGAAGTACGAGATCTTCACCGTTGCGGCGGACGGCCTCGGGCACCTGCCCGATTTCTCCTGCTCCGCCAACCGCTTCCGCCACACTCAACGACCCTCACCCGAAAGAGTTACGGAGCCGGGACGCCACTTTCGGCACTCTACGTGATCACCCGCGTACGAGTCGACTACGCCGCAGGTCAGACGGGTGAGAGGAGGGCAATTTCGAAGGTGCGGAAGGGCCCGGAACGCCACTCGGCGCGTGGGGGATGCTGCCGATCGGGTGTTATGCCGCACTTTGCACTGTTTGGCGGCTCTTTTCTGTTCCGTGGGCTAATCATCGCTAGATTGGCGATGAGTCATATTTACATCTACTACGACTGTAGATGTACCGTCGGAGACGATCGGAAGATCGGCCCGTCGACCTTCACGCCCGCTTCGAGGGGATGAGCAATGGCAGACTTCTCCCGCCTTCCCGGACCGAACGCCGATCTCTGGGACTGGCAGCTCGTGGCCGCCTGCCGCGGCGTCGACAGCTCGTTGTTCTTCCACCCCGAGGGCGAGCGGGGGGCCGCGCGGAGCGCGCGCGAGACCGCGGCGAAAGAGGTGTGCATGCGGTGCCCGGTCCGGGCGGAGTGCGCGACGCACGCGCTGGCCGTACGCGAGCCGTACGGGGTCTGGGGCGGGCTCACCGAGGACGAGCGCGAGGCGATGATGGGGCGCTCCCGCTCCCGGGACCACGACGCGCCGGAGTACGAGAACGCGTCGGACTATGACTCCGAACACGAGGGCGCGTCGGACTATGACTCCGAGCACGAGGATGAGCGGCACTCGGCTGCCGCGCACAGTCGCTGACGAAACGTTCCGCCGCGGTCAGCTCCGCGCTGGGCGTTGCCTACCGGGGTGTGCCCGGTACGCGTCCACCCGACGCTGGGCGTCAGCTCGCTTTCAGGGGCGCGGGGAGCTGCTCCCCCAGACTCCGTCCGGGAGGTACCCCCAGCAACCCACCACCGGGCCGGTGGTCCGGAACGATCCGAACAGCCCCTTCGGGACGGTGACGAACCGCGGGCGCGCGGTGGCTGGTCGCGCAGTTCCCCGCGCCCCTGAGGTTGAAGCTCGGCGTCGCGCTGACGGACAGGGGCCGCGCCCTGAAAAACGGGCTGACGCCCAGCGCGGAGCTGGCGGGCAGGGGGCGCGACCGCTACGGGGCGACGGTCGGCGCGAGGCGGCCGAGCATGGCGCTGACCGCGGGGACTTGCGCGAGGTCCGGGAGCGTGAGGGCCACCACCTCACGTTCGACCGCGGGGCGGACGTCGAGCACCGCGACGCCCGCCGCCCGCACCGCGCCCAGCGCCAGCTCGGGGAGGACCGCGACGCCCAGCCCCGCCGCGACCAGGCCGACCACGGCCGGCGAATCGTCCGTCGCGAAATCGATCCGCGGCGTGAACCCCGCCCGCTCGCAGACCTCGACCAGGTGCCGCCGGCACCGCGGGCAGCCCGCGATCCACTGCTCGTCCGCCAGCTCCTCGATCGCCGTCGGGCCCGACCGCCCGGCCAGCGCGTGGCCCTCGGGCACCACGCCGACCAGCCGGTCGGTGAGCAGCGGGCGGACCACCAGGTCGTCCCAGGACTCCTCGGCCGGCGTCGGCAGGTCGACGTAGCGGAAGGCGAGCGTGATGTCGCAGTCGCCGGCCCTGAGCATGTCGACCGAGTGCGGCGGCTCGGCCTCGACCAGCGAGACCTTGGTGCCCGGGTGGTGCTCGCGCATGTCGGCGACCGCGCGCGGGACCAGCGTGGAGCTGCCGGAGGGGAACGAGCACAGCCGGACCCGTCCGGCCCGCAGCCCGGCGATCGCCGCGACCTCCTCCTCCGCGGCGGTCAGCCCGGCGAGGATGCCCGCCGCGTGCCGCACCAGCGCGTCGCCCGCCTCGGTCAGCCGCATCTCGCGCGGCCCGCGGACCAGCAGCGGCGTGCCGGCGCTGCTCTCCAGCGCCTTCATCTGCTGGCTCACCGCGGGCTGGGTGCAGCCCAGCTCGCGGGCCGCGGCGGAGAAGGAGCCGGTACGGGCGACGGCGCGCAGGACGCGCAGGTGGCGGGCCTCGATCATCCCCCCACCATAAGCCTGGCTTGGAGCGCCGCGGCGAACTCACCGTCGAGCTTTGGGAGCGGCGCCAGCCAGCACCCGGGCCGCGCCCAGGCTCCGTCCGGGCTGCGCCACCGCCCGCGCCGGGCCCGCGTCGCCGGAAAAACGCGTTGGCGCGCGCCCCGCCGCGTGGTGGGATGCCGGAATGCATCAGGGCCACGTGATCAGCGTGAACGTCGGCCGCCCGCGGCCCAATCCGTGGAAGCGGCTGCCGGCGACCGGCATCGACAAGCGTCCGGTGACCGGGCCGGTGGCGGTGACCGCGCCGGGGCCGAAGGGCGACGGCGCGGTGGGCCTGGCCGGCGACCGGGCGTACGACGTGAAGCACCACGGCGGCGCCGACCAGGCGGTGTACGCCTACGCGCGCGAGGACCTCGACCACTGGGAACGCCGACTGGGCCGCCCGCTGGCCGACGGGAGCTTCGGCGAGAACCTCACCACCGCCGGCCACGACCTCAACTCCGCGCTGATCGGCGAGCGCTGGCGGATCGGCGCACGGCTGGTCCTCGAAGTCTCCTGCCCGCGCATCCCGTGCGCGACGTTCGCCGGCTGGCTGGGCGAGAAGGGCTGGACGCGGACCTTCGCGCGGGCCGCGCTGCCGGGGCCCTACCTGCGGGTGGTGGAGCCCGGCGAGGTCGCGGCCGGGGACCGGATCGAGGTGCTGTCGCGCCCCGACGACCACGCGGTGACCGTCGCGTCGAGCTTCCGCGCGCTGACCACCGAGCCGGAGCTGCTGCCCGCGCTGTTGGAGGTCGCCGCGTTCCCGGCCGATGAGCGCGAGGCGATCCGCCGCCGGCTGGAGGGCGGCGCCCGCCGCGTCCGCCCGGCCGGGCGGGCTCCGGACACGCCGTAGGCTGCGCGCATGGATGCCCTGGCCCGCGTGATCTCCGTCAACACCGCGCGTCCGCGCGTCGTCCCGTACACCGACGCCGCGGGCAGCCTCACCGGCATCGGCAAGCGGCCGGTGACCGGGCCCGTCGAGGTCGCGGCGCCCGGGCCGCGCGGCTCCGGCGGCAGCGGGCTGGCCGGTGACGCGGTGTGCGACCTGCGCTTCCACGGCGGCGCCGACCAGGCGGTGTACGCCTACGCGCGCGAGGACCTCGACGACTGGGAGCGGCGGTTGGGCCACGCGCTGCCCGACGGGAGCTTCGGCGAGAACCTCACCACCACCGGCTACGACCTCAACTCCGCGCTGATCGGCGAGCGTTGGCGGATCGGCTGGCGGCTGGTGCTCGAAGTGACCTCGGCGCGCATCCCGTGCCGCACGTTCGCCGGCTGGCTGGACGAGAACGGCGCGGACGCCACCGGCTGGGTGAGGCGGTTCACGCGCGCCGCGCGGCCCGGCCCGTTCCTGCGGGTGATCACGCCGGGGCCGGTCGCCGCGGGCGACCCGGTGACCGTGCTGTCGCGCCCGGACCACGAGGTCAGCGTCTCCTACCTGTTCCGCGCGATGACCACCGAGCCCGCGCTGCTGCCGCGCGCCCTGGAGGCGGCAGGCGACACGATGAACGCGACCTACGCCGAGGTCATCCGGCAGCGCCTGGCCACCCCCGACCCCGCGGCCCCCTGACCCCGCGGACACCCGCCGGACCGCCGCCCGGGACAAGGCACCCTGACCGAGGCGCCCTGGACAAGGCGACGGGACCGAGGCGCCGAGGGCAAGGCGCCCTGGACAAGGCGCCCTGGACGCGCGCTCGCGAGCGCCTAGGGTGGCGCGCATGACGACTTCACTCGTGACGGGTGCGACGGCGGGGATCGGCGCGGCCTTCGCGCGGCGGCTGGCGGCCGACGGGCACGCTCTGGTGCTGGTCGCGCGGGACGCCGAGCGGCTGGCGGACAGCGCGGCGCGGCTGCGCGAGCGGTACGGCGTCGAGGTCGAGACGCTGCCCGCCGACCTCGCGGAGGACGCCGGCGTGGCCGCGGTCGAGGCGCGGCTTCGGGACCCCGCGAGGCCGGTCGACGTGCTGGTCAACAACGCCGGCTTCGGCAACCGCGGCACGTATCTGAAGGTCCCGGTCGAGGACGAGGTGCGGATGCTGCGGGTGCACTGCGAGGCGGTGCTCAGGCTCACCTCGGCCGCCGCGGAGACGATGCGCGGCCGCGGGCGCGGCACGGTCGTCAACGTCGCGTCGGTCGCCGCGTTCATGCCGCGCGGCACGTACGGCGCGAGCAAGGCGTGGGTGGTGCGCTTCACCGAGAACGCGGCGCGGGAGCTGCGCGGCAGCGGCGTGCGGATGCTCGCGCTGTGCCCGGGGTTCGTCCGCACCGAGTTCCACGCGCGGGCCGGCATGGACGCCTCGCGGCTGCCGTCGTTCGCCTGGCTGGACGCGGACCGGGTGGTCGCCGCGGCGCTGCGCGACCTGGCCCGCGGCCGTACGGTCTCGGTCCCGTCGGCCCGCTACAAGGTCGCCGTCTCGCTGGCCCGGCACCTGCCGACGTCGGTCTTCGGCGCGGCCTCCACCCGCGCGGGCCGCGACTACGACCCCAGGGGCTGACGTACCGCGACGCACGGGCGCGGGGGGGGGGGGGGGGGGGGGGGGGGGGGGGGGGGGGGGGGGGGGGGGGNCCCCCCCCCCCCCCCCCCCCCCCCCCCCCCCCCCCCCCCCCCCCCCCCCCCCCCCCCCCTCGGCCGTGGAGTGCGGCGCCGCGTACCGCGGCACCGCGGGTACTGCCGTGCCGCCGCCTCGCGAGAGGAAGGCGGTCGCGTCAGTGGGACGTCAGCGGGACGTCAGTGGGAGTGACCGTGGCTGTGGCCCGCGGCCTCCTCGGGCTCCTCTTCCTTCTTCTCGACCACGAGCGTCTCGGTGGTGAGCAGCAGGGAGGCGATCGACGCCGCGTTCTCCAGCGCCGAGCGGGTGACCTTGACCGGGTCGATGACGCCGGCCTTGACCAGATCGCCGTACTCGCCGGTGGCCGCGTTGAAGCCGTGGCCCTTGTCCAGCTCGGCCACCTTGGAGGTGATCACGTAGCCTTCGAGGCCGGCGTTCTCGGCGATCCAGCGCAGCGGCTCGACCGCCGCGCGGCGCACGACCGCGACACCGGTGGCCTCGTCGCCGTCCTTGCCCAGGCCCTCGCCGAGCACCTTGGCCGCGTGCACCAGCGCGGAGCCGCCGCCGGAGACGATGCCCTCCTCGACCGCCGCGCGGGTCGCGGAGATCGCGTCCTCCAGGCGGTGCTTCTTCTCCTTCAGCTCGACCTCGGTGGCCGCGCCGACCTTGATGACGCAGACGCCGCCGGCCAGCTTGGCCAGGCGCTCCTGCAGCTTCTCGCGGTCCCAGTCGGAGTCGGTGGTGGAGATCTCCGCCTTGATCTGGCCGACCCGGCCTTCGATCTCGGCCTTGTCGCCGGCGCCGTCGACGATCGTGGTGTCGTCCTTGGTGACGGTGACCCGGCGGGCGGTGCCCAGCAGGTCCAGGCCGGCCTGGTCGAGCTTGAGGCCGACCTCCTCGGCGATGACGGTCGCGCCGGTCAGCGTGGCGATGTCGCCCAGCATGGCCTTGCGGCGGTCGCCGAAGCCCGGCGCCTTGACCGCGACGGCGTTGAACGTGCCGCGGATCTTGTTGACCACCAGCGTGGACAGGGCCTCGCCCTCGACGTCCTCGGCGATGATCAGCAGCGGCTTGGAGCCACCGGCCTGGATGACCTTCTCCAGCAGCGGCAGCAGGTCCTGGATCGAGGAGATCTTGCCCTGGTGGATGAGGATGTACGGGTCGTCGAGGACGGCCTCCATCCGCTCCTGGTCGGTCACGAAGTACGGCGACAGGTAACCCTTGTCGAACGCCATGCCCTCGGTGAAGTCCAGCTCCAGACCGAAGGTGTTGGACTCCTCGACGGTGATCACGCCGTCCTTGCCGACCTTGTCCATCGCCTCGGCGATCAGCTCGCCGACCTGCTTGTCCTGGGCGGACAGCGCGGCGACCGCGGCGATGTCCTCCTTGCCCTCGATCGCGCGGGCGGAGGACAGCAGCTCGTCGGAGACCGCCTTGACGGCCGCGTCGATGCCCTTCTTCAGGGCGGCCGGGGAGGCGCCGGCGGCGACGTTGCGCAGGCCCTCGCGGACCAGCGCCTGGGCCAGCACGGTCGCGGTGGTGGTGCCGTCGCCCGCGATGTCGTTGGTCTTGGTCGCCACCTCCTTGACGAGCTGCGCGCCCAGGTTCTCGTAGGGGTCCTCGATCTCCACCTCGCGGGCGATGGTCACACCGTCGTTGGTGATGGTCGGGGCGCCGAACTTCTTGTCGATGACGACGTTGCGGCCCTTGGGGCCGATCGTCACCTTCACGGTGTCGGCGAGCTTGTTGACGCCGCGCTCCAGGGCGCGACGGGCGTCCTCGTCGAACTTCAGAATCTTGGCCATGCCTGCGAACTACCTCGTCTAATCGTCAGTGGTCGCCGGCTGTCGTCGTCGCGGAGGGCGGACGGCGGCCGGCGCGCGTCGTCAAGGACGGTCAACGAAACCGCCCCGGGTCCCGGCCTCAAGGACTCGGACTCCCGGGGCGGGATCACGGCTGTGGGTGAAGAGAGCCGGGGACTACTTCTCGATGATCGCGAGGACGTCGCGAGCCGAGAGGACGAGGTACTCCTCGCCGTTGTACTTCACCTCGGTGCCGCCGTACTTGCTGTAGAGCACGACGTCGCCCACGGCGACGTCGAGAGGCAGCCGGTTGCCGTCCTCGAAGCGGCCCGGGCCCACGGCCAGGACGACGCCCTCCTGGGGCTTCTCCTTGGCGGTGTCCGGGATGACCAGGCCCGAGGCCGTGGTCTGCTCGGCGTCGAGCGGCTGGACCACGATGCGGTCCTCAAGCGGCTTGATGGCAACCTTGGTGCTGGCGGTCGTCACGATCCGACCTCCCCCTTCAAAGGGCTCACGGGAGTGTCTGTCTGGGTCGGCGACCTGGTAGGCCCGTCGTCGCGGGTGCCGGACCTGCCCGTCGCTTCAGTCTGGCACTCAGCGGCGCCGAGTGCCAGGACCGAGACTAGGACGCGCTTAGCACTCGGTCAAGCGGAGTGCCAGAGTCGCGACACGGAGCCGCGCGGCGGACCGCGCGGGCGGGGCTCGCACGGGACGCGTACGGGGACGCAGGGGCCGCGCGGCGGAGGCTCGTGCGGGGCTCGTACGGGGCTCGTACGGGCAGGCGCCGGGGCTCAACCGCCGGGCGCGGCGGGCTCGGGCGGGCGCCGGTCGTCGTCGGCGAGGCGGCGGGCGAGGGTGCGGAAGTCGGCGAGCAGCCGGCCGCGTTCGCCGGACCGCACGGCCAGCACCACATGGCTCGGCTCGACGCCCTCCAGCGGCACCCAGGTCAGGTCGGGGCGCAGGGCCACCCCGCGCACCCGGGCGGCGATGGCCACGGCCTCGCCGGCCGCGACGACCTCGAACTTGTCCTCCAGCGCGTCGATCACCGGGCCGCCGGGGGCGGGACGCCCGTCCGGGCGCGGGTCGATCCGCCAGAACGCGCTCCAGTCCGGGTCGAAGTCCCGTACCCGCGGCAGCGGTTCGTCGGCGATGTCGTCCAGGGTGACCGACTCCCGGCCGGCCAGCCGGTGGTCCAGCGGCACCACGAGCACCCGCGGCTCGGAGTACAGGACCGTCACGTCCAGGCCCTCGGTGGGGAACGGCAGCCGCGTCACCAGCGCGTCGACCCGGCGGTCCCGCAGCGCCGTACGGGCCTCCCGCCAGCTGACGTGCATGCTCTGGACCTGCGCCTGCGGATGCCTGCGGCGCAGCTCGCGGACCGCGGGGGTGACGATCAGCCCGGTGGTGTAGCCGATCACGAACCGGCCCGGCTCGGCGGCGGCCCGGGTGGCCGCGGACGCCTGCGCGGCCGCGCGCAGCAGGGCCCTGGCGCGCGGCAGGAAGACCTCGCCCGCCTCGGTGAGGCGGCTGCCCTGCGGGGTGCGCTCCAGCAGCCGCGCGCCCAGCTGCTCCTCCAGCCGGCGGACCTGCCGGCTCAGCGACGGCTGCGCGACGCGCAGCGCCTGTGCGGCGCGGCCGAAGTGCAGGTGCTCGGCGACGACGGTGAAGTAGCGCACCAGCCGCAGGTCGAGGTCCGCGGCGCCGGGCCGGTCCGCGGGCCCGGGAACAGGTCCGGGGGCGGGCTCGGGGG
>JAJSZB010000403.1:0-6334 GCA_050613715.1 Streptomyces sp. IBSBF 3018 | reverse complement strand
CCGCCGCACCCCCCGGCCCAACCTCCGCCCCCCGGAAGGCGTGAGTCCGGTCACGGAGGGGGAGTTGATTCCGTGACGGGGGTGCCACAGATCGTGATCAACCGTCATGCTGACACAAGGGCAACCAGGGATGGGGCTGACAGTGATGAAAAGGTGGGGACTTCGGCTCCTCGCGGCCGTGGCGCCACGCCACCGGGACGCGGGGCAGACGTCGCTGGAATATCTCGGCATCGCCGTGGTGATCGTGGTGATCATCGGTGTGCTGGCGGGCACCACGGGCATCGGCGACGCGATCCTTCAGGCCATCCTGGACAAGATCAGGGCCGTCGCCGGCGACGGCTGATCCCGCCCGGCCAAGGCGACCGCGGCCAGACCATCGGGATCTACATCGTCGCGATGGCGGCGCTGTTCTTCCTGGCGTTCGCCTACTTCGCGGTCGGCCAGGCCGCCGACGCGCGCAGCGGCGCGCAGACCGCGGCGGACGCGGCGGCGCTGGCCGCCGCCCGCGCCGAGCGCGACGCCGCGCACGACGCCTTCCTGGCCGCGCTGCTGTCCGGCGACGACACCGCGCTGCACGACCTGCTGCTGAACCCCGCGGGGCTCGCCGACCCGTGCGCGGCCGCCGCCGACTACGCGGAGCAGAACCACGCGACGCTGGCCGGCGGGGGCTGCCAACCGGTGCAGGACCCGCCCGGGTTCACCGTCGAGGTGGTGCGGACGCCGTCGGTGGGCAAGAGCGTGGTCAAGGGCACGGAGGACATCCACGCCCGCGCCACGGCCACCGCGGTGATCGAACCGCGCTGCGGCGTGGGGCAGGTGAGCGGGCACACCATCGACTTCTCCTGCGACGGCGGGCCGTTGGCGGTGGACCCCACCGCGCCCGGCTTCACGCTGGACCTGTCCGCTTTCTACTCCGTCCACCTGAGCCGGTGAGACCGTGGAGCGGTGGGGTCCAGTGACGACCGTACGAGCGGGGAGCGCCGCGGCACCGGCGAGGGCCGCGGCGGCGCGCAGGGATCGGGGAGATCGGGGAGACATGGGGACGGCACGGACAGCACGGACAGCACGGACGGCAGCCATGGCACCGGCACCGCGGACAGCACCGGCCCCGCGGGCGGCGCGGCAGCCGCGGGCCGCACGCGGGAGGAGGACGGCGGCGGGCCTTGCGCTCACCGCGGCGGTCGCCCTGGCCGTCACCGGCTGCGGGGGCGGCGGGGGAGGGGGCTCGAAGGACGACCCGAAGCCGTCCGCCACCACCGCTCAGCAGGCAGGCGGCGGCACGAAGGACTCCGCGTCCCCCTCGGCCACGCCCACCCCGGCGCTGGCCCAGATGAAGGGCGAGGACGACGTCATGGTCACCATCGACTCGGCGGTGCGCGACCAGGACGGCTTCGTCACCGTCCAGGGCTCGATCGCCAACAACGGCACATCGACGTTCGACGCGATCGACTGGCGCGGTCAGGAGACCTCGCTGGTGCGGTCCGGGCCGTCGGTGGCCGGCGCGGTGCTCGTCGACGAAGCCGGCAAGAAGCGGTACTACGTGCTGCGTGACACCGACGGCCGGTGTCTGTGCACGATGGGGCTCGTCGGCATCAAGCCGAAGGAGACGCGGCCCTTCTTCGCCCAGTTCCCCGCACCGCCCGCGGCCACGACCCAGGTGGACTTCGAGCTGCCCACCATGCCGCCCGCGAAGATCACGCTGTCCGGCGGAGAGGGGTGACCCGGTGAGTCGTCGAAGCAGGACGGGCCGTCGCGACGGGACGCAGCGCACACCGCTGGAGGCGCGGCGGGGCAGGGCGGCGGCGCGCGGCGCCGTGGCCGTGGGCGCCGTGGTGCTGGTGATCGCGGCAGGCGCCGTGCCCGCCGTCGCGGACGACAACCCGCCGCCGTCCGCGGGCGAGCCCGCGCCCACCGCGCCGGTGCCGATCGACACCGCCTCGCCGGGCCTGCGGCTCTCCGCGGGCGCCACCCTCGCGCCGCCCAAGGTGCTGGACATCGTCTCGGTCACCGACCAGAGCACGGTCTCCGCGGGCAAGCCGGAGCAGCGGCAGGAGACGTCGAACACCACGGTCACCTACGCGCTGCAGTCCGAGGTGCTCTTCCCCAGGGACAGCGCGACGCTCTCGCCCACCGCGACCTCCCGCATCCAGGCGATCGCGAAGGACATCAACACGCGTCACGTCACGTCACCCATCCGTGTCTTCGGGTTCACCGACGATCTGGGCAGCAGCGAGCACGGCGACGTCCTGTCCAAGGCCAGGGCCCAGGCGGTGTACAAAGTCCTGGCAATGCAGCTGACCGCGCTGGGTGATCCCTCGCACACGTTCCAGGTACGCGGCTACGGCGAGGACTATCCGATTGCCGACAATTCATCCGAATCCGGGCGCGAGCAGAACCGCCGGGTCGAGATCACCTTCACGCCACCTGCCGCATAAGTGCCTGACTCCGCCCCCGGACGCGGTACGGTGTAACTCCCCCCCCTCGGGCCGGTTCGCTCTCCCCCCCTGCGAACCGGCCCGTTTCTTTTGCCCGTGCGGCTGCCGCGGCGTCGTAGATTGCCCGCATGGGGCAGAAGTGGGCGAAATACGTCAAAAGGGTACGCGGCGGGGTGCGGGCAGGCGCCGGGCCCGGCGTGCGGGGCGGCGCGGTGGCGCTCGTCCTGGCGGCCGCCGCGGGCTGCTCGGTCGGGCAGGGCTCGCCCGACGGCTGGCGCTACCAGCGGCACGGCCCGGTGGCCGTGGCCCTCCCCAAGACCTGGCGCGCGACCGCGGGCGGCGCACTGCTGCGCGGACCCGGCGGCCGCACCGACGCGGGGCTGAGCCTGGCGACGACCGCCGCCACCTCTGCGGCGGGGGCCGCCTCCGGCTCTGCTGCCGCGCCCGCTGCCGGGTCGTCCGCCCGGTCGTCCGCCCGGTCGTCCGCCGGGTCCGCCTCCGCCGCCGGCTCGCCGCCCGTACCCGCCGGGGCGCGGCGGCAGACGCTCACCCTCGACGGCCGTCCGGCCCGCGTCGCCTACTTCGCCCGTCCCACCCCCGACGGCCGCCCGGCCGACCACGTCGAGGTCCGCGTCGACGCGCCCGGCGGCGCACCGCTGACCCTGCGCGCCTGGACTGCCCGCGCGGCGACCCACGACCGCACACTGCTCGCGGAGATCGTGAACAGCATCGAGTTCCCGCCCGCAGGCAGGCCCTAGGGCGTACCGCCGACCTCGGTGGCGGGGGACACGTCGAGCCGGGCGCCGCGGACCACGCCCCACGCCGCCAGTGCGCCGGCCTCCGCCTCCAGGACGTGCCGGGCGCGCAGCCGGGGGCGGCCGATCCGGCCCGGCGGCATCGTACGGACGGCCAGCACCCGCAGCCGCCGGTCGAGGTAGGCGACGTCGATCGCGAACCGCATCCGCACGGTGTGCACGCTCGACGCCGGGGTGAGCAGCAGCGCGCCCGCGATGCCCGCCGCGCCCAGCAGCCCGCGGGTCCGCGCCCGGTAGGACGCGGCGATCCGCAGCGGCACCGACGCCTCGGGGGCGTACAGCGTCGCCTCTCCGTCCTGCCACCGTCGCCGCAACGCCCCTCCTGTACGGTCGCCCGGTGCATGTCTATCTGATCGCCGGGGCCGCCGTCTGGGGAATCCTCAGCGGACTCCTGCTGCCCCGCGCGGCCTACCGCCTCGCGGTCGACCCCGAGCAGCCGTGGGCCGCCGCGTGCCCCGCCGGTCACCCCGTCCGCGGCTGGCTCGGCCCGGCCCGCTGCTCCGCCTGCGCGGACGCCGAAGCGGCGCTCGCGACCGGGCCCGTGGCCGCCGCGAGCGCGGCCGGCGCGGACATGGCAGCCACGGTTGCGGCCGGCACGGACACGGCCGGGGGTCCCGTCGCGGCCCGCGGGCGGTACGGGCTCGGGCCCTGGGCCGCCGCGGCGTGCGCGCTCGCGTGCGCGGCGCTCGCGGACGCCGTCGGCACACGGCCCGAACTGGCGGTGTGGCTGCTGCTCGTACCGGTCGGCCTGGTGCTGGCCCGCGTGGACCTGATGGTCTTCCGGCTGCCGGACGTGCTGACGCTGCCGGCCGCGGCGGGCACGGCCCTGCTGCTGGGCGGGGCGGCGCTGCTGCCGCGGCACGACGGGTCGTGGACCCGGGCGCTGATCGCCGCGGGGGTGCTGGGCGCGGTCTACTTCCTGCTGTTCTTCGCCAACCCGGCGGGGATGGGCTTCGGCGACGTCAAGCTCGCCCCGACGCTCGGGCTGGCGCTCGGCTGGTACGGCTGGCCCGCGGTCTTCCTCGGCACGTTCGCGGGATTCCTCCTCGGGGCGCTGGCCGGGATCGGCCTGCTCCTCGCGCGCCGCGCCACCCGCCGCACGCCCATCCCCTTCGGCCCCTTCATGCTCCTCGGCTGCCTCGGCGCCCTCATGGTCGCCCCCTGACAACGCGCGTTGCGGCGACGCCCGCTCGACGCCCGGCGTCGGCGGGACGTCGAGCGGGCTGCCGGGCCGGAAGCCCTACGCTTCGGAGCTCACCGACCAGAGGTTGACGCCCTCGGGCTCGATCGCGTGGCGGTCGATCTCCGCCAGCTCCTCGGCCGTGAGCGGCGCCGCGCCGACCGCCGCGACGTTGGCCTCCAGCTGCGCCACCGAGGACGCGCCGATCAGCGCGGACGTGACGCGCTGGTCCCGCAGCACCCACGACAGCGCGAGCTGCGCGAGGGACTGCCCGCGCCCGGCCGCGACCTCGTTGAGCGCGCGCAGCCGCCCCACCGTCTCGTCGTTGATCAGCGCCGGGTCCAGCGACTTGCCCTGCGCCGCGCGCGACCCCTCGGGCACCCCTTGGAGGTAGCGGTCGGTGAGCAGCCCCTGGGCGAGCGGCACGAAGCCGATGCAGCCCATGCCCTCCTCGGCCAGCACGTCGAGGAGCCCCTCGTCCTCGATCCACCGGTTGATCATCGAGTACGACGGCTGGTGGATCAGCGCCGGAACGCCCATCTCGCGCAGCAGCCGCGCCGCCTCCCGGGTCCGCTCGGGCCCGTAGGAGGAGATGCCGACGTACAGCGCCTTGCCCTGCCGGACGGCGGACGCCAGCGCGCCCATCGTCTCCTCCAGCGGGGTGTCGGGGTCGAACCGGTGCGAGTAGAAGATGTCGACGTAGTCCAGGCCCATCCGGGCCAGCGACTGGTCGAGCGAGGCGAGCAGGTACTTGCGCGAGCCCCACTCGCCGTACGGCCCGGGCCACATGTCGTAGCCGGCCTTGGTGGAGATCACCAGCTCGTCGCGGTAGGGGCGGAAGTCCTGCGCGAAGAGCGTGCCGAAGTTCGCCTCGGCCGCGCCGTACGGCGGGCCGTAGTTGTTGGCGAGGTCGAAGTGCGTGACGCCCAGGTCGAAGGCCCGGCGCAGGATGGCCCGCTGCGAGTCCAGCGTGCGGTCGTCGCCGAAGTTGTGCCACAGGCCGAGCGAGACGGCCGGCAGCTTCAGCCCGCTGCGTCCGGTCCTGCGGTACTCCATCGAGTCGTAGCGCTGGTCAGCGGCGCGGTAGAGGTCTCTGATGTTCACGACCCCTGCTTATCACGACCAGTTCAGACGCCGACTGCCTGGCGGTCCCCGCGGGCGGGAGCCTGTTCGCGGGCGGGTGCCGGTGCGCCTGCGGGTGTCTGCTCGCAGGCCGGCGCCTGCTCGCGAGGACCGGGCGCCTGCTCGCGGGCGAGCAGCTCGTCGCGGTACGCGCGGGCGGTCTCGGTGATGGCGTCGAGCGTCTCCCGGGTGCGGACCAGCTCGTCGATGTGCGCGGAGAGCCGGTCGCGCTCCTCGGCCAGCCGGGCCAGCGCCGCGTCGGAGTTCTCCTCGCTCGGCGACTCCGCGCACGGCAGCACCTCGGCGATGGTGCGGCTGGACAGCCCCGCCGCGTACAGGCGCTGGATGAAGGCGACGCGCTCGACCGCGGCCTCGGGGTAGTGCCGCTGGCCGCTGGGACTGCGGACGCTCACGAGCAGCCCCTGCTCCTCGTAGTACCGCAGCGACCTGACGCTGACCTCGGTCCTGGCCGCCAGCTCTCCGATGCGCATGCCGCCTCCTCGCGTCCCCGGCCGCCGGGGGCCGCCGCGGGCCCTCGCCGGACCGCCGCGGCTCCCGGCTGTGACCTGCGGAACACCGCTTGCCCCTCACATGGATGTCAGGTTTTAGCGTAACCGACGTGCCCGCGAAACCGGGCTCCCGTCACCCCCGAGGAGCAGTTTCCGATGACCACGTCGACCACCGCGCCGACCACTGAGCCGGCCCCGCAGACCGCGCCGACCGGGCAGTCCGCGCCGACCGGAACCCCGGTCCCCGCGCCGACCGTCCCCGCCCTCTTCACC
>JAJSZB010000402.1:5227-6365 GCA_050613715.1 Streptomyces sp. IBSBF 3018 | reverse complement strand
CTCCCGACCCCCGCGGCCCACCCGCCTCCACACAGCACGAAGGGCGCCCACCCTCTGGGTGGACGCCCTCCGCATCGCCGGTGGGGCTAACAGGACTTGAACCTGTGGCCTCTTCCTTATCAGGGAAGCGCTCTAACCGTCTGAGCTATAGCCCCGCGCTGCACCGAAAGGTTAGCGCACGGCGGGCCCGCGCCCAAAATCGGTTAACGGGGCCCGCCGGGAGGCGGCTACTCGTCCTCGGCCAGCGTCAGCTCGACGCCGCCGACGAAGCCCGCCGACAGGTTGTAGATGAACGCGCCGAGCGTGGCCAGCGCGGTCGCCAGGACCACGTCGATCACCGCGATGACCGTGGTGAAGAGCATCACCCGGCTCAGCGACAGGAACGACACCAGGTCGAAGCCGCCCTTGCCGCCCTCGGTGGAGGTCGCGTCGCTGATCGTGCCGCCGACCGTGCTGAAGACGCCGATGGCGTCGAGCACCATCCACAGCACCGCGACCGCGATGATCGTGCAGATGCCCAGCGCGATGGACAGCAGGAAGCTGACCTTCATCACCGACCACGGGTCGGCCTTGGACACCCGCAGCCGCGCCTTGCGGGTGCGCGGCACGGTGCGGGCCGCCGGGCGCGGCCGGCGCACACCGGCCGCCGCCGGGTTCGCCGACGGCGCGGCGCCGCGGCCGCCCTGCGTGGCGTGCCCGCCGTGGCCGGCCTGCTGGCCGCCGGAGTGGCCGCCGGCCGGGCCGCCGCCCGCCGGGCCGCCCGGGGGCGAGCCGGGCGGCGTGGGCGCGTACGCCGACGGCGGCTGGTGCGGCTGTGGCGGCTGACGGGTGTCCGTCACGGTGTATCCCCCCTCTTGAGGGCCGTCGCTGTCGGCAGAGCCATGGGTACCCCCGGTCCTCCCGGTCCCGCCCGCGGCGCCCGTGGCTCCACTCACGGCTTACTCCTCCGGTTCACCGGCCGCGGGCTCCGTGCCCCCGGCCGCAGTGTGGTGCTGGTCCTGCCCGTCCCGCGGACCGCTCTCGCCGGCCCGGACGTCCTGCTGGCCCTGCTGCTCCTGCTGCTCCGCGGGGGGCGCGCCGGCCCCCCCCCCCCCCCCCCCCAACCCCACGCCGTTTACCCCGCCTACAAACATCCCAT
>JAJSZB010000402.1:0-5217 GCA_050613715.1 Streptomyces sp. IBSBF 3018 | reverse complement strand
CCCGGGGGGCCGGGCGCCCCCCCCCCCCCCGCCGCCCCCGCGCCCCCCCCCCCCCCCCCCACGACCGATTCTTCCTCGGCTTCGGCGTTCCGCGCGATTCCTACGACGGCATCGCGCTTGCCGAGGTTGATCAGCTGGACGCCCATGGTGTCACGGCCCGTCTCCCTGACCTCGTTGACCCGCGTGCGGATCACCCCGCCGCTGAGCGTGATGGCCAGGATCTCATCCGTCCCCTCGACCACCAGCGCACCGACCAGGGAGCCCCGGTCCTCCACGATCTTCGCCGCCTTGATGCCGAGACCGCCACGCCCCTGCACCCGGTACTCCTCGACCCGGGTGCGCTTGGCGTAGCCGCCGTCGGTGGCGGTGAAGACGAACGTACCCGGCCGGACGACGTTCATGGAGAGCAGTTCGTCACCTTCGCGGAAACTCATGCCCTTGACGCCGGAGGTGGCCCGTCCCATCGGGCGCAGCGCCTCGTCCGTCGCGGTGAAGCGGATGCACTGCGCCTTCCGGCTGACCAGCAGCAGATCGTCCTCAGCGGAGACCAGCTCCGCGCCGATCAGCTCGTCCGATCCCGCGGCGCCGCCCTCCTCCGCCTCGGCCTCCCGCAGGTTGATCGCGATCACGCCGCCCGAGCGCGGGGAGTCGTAGTCCTTCAGCGCGGTCTTCTTCACCAGGCCGGACTTGGTGGCCAGCACCAGGTACGGCGCCGCCTCGTAGTCCTTGATCGCCAGGATCTGGGCGATCCGCTCGTCCGGCTGGAAGGCCAGCAGGTTGGCCACGTGCTGGCCGCGGGCGTCGCGGCCGGCGTCGGGCAGCTCGTAGGCCTTGGCGCGGTAGACCCGGCCCTTGTTGGTGAAGAACAGCAGCCACTGGTGGGTGGTCGTGACGAAGAAGTGGTCGACGATGTCGTCCTGCTTCAGCTTCGTGCCGCGCACGCCCTTGCCGCCGCGCTTCTGCGAGCGGTAGTCCTCGGTCTTGGTGCGCTTGACGTAGCCGCCGCGGGTGATCGTGACGACGATGTCCTCCTCGGCGATCAGGTCCTCGATGGACATGTCGCCGTCGAAGGGCACCAGCTTGCTGCGCCGGTCGTCGCCGAACTTGTCGACGATGGCCTGCAGCTCCTCGCTGATGATCTGCCGCTGCTTCTCCGGCGAGGCGAGGATCGCGTTGTACTCGTTGATCTTCGCCTGCAGCTCGTCGTGCTCGGCGACGATCTTCTGCCGCTCCAGGGCGGCCAGCCGGCGCAGCTGCATCTCCAGGATCGCGTTGGCCTGGATCTCGTCGATGTCCAGCAGGCCCATCAGGCCCTCGCGCGCGGTCTCGACCGTGTCGCTGCGCCGGATCAGCGCGATGACCTCGTCGATCGCGTCGAGCGCCTTGAGCAGGCCGCGCAGGATGTGGGCGCGCTCCTCGGCCTTGCGCAGCCGGAAGCGGGTGCGCCGGACGATGACCTCGACCTGGTGGTTCACCCAGTTGCGGATGAACGCGTCCAGGGACAGCGTGCGCGGCACCCCGTCGACCAGCGCCAGCATGTTCGCGCCGAAGTTGGTCTGCAGGTCGGTGTGCTTGTAGAGGTTGTTCAGCACCACCTTGGCCACCGCGTCGCGCTTGAGCACGATCACCAGGCGCTGGCCGGTGCGCGAGGAGGTCTCGTCGCGGACGTCGGCGATGCCGCCGACCCTGCCGTCCTTCACCAGGTCGGCGATCTTCTGCGCGAGGTTGTCGGGGTTGACCTGGTACGGCAGCTCGGTGACCACCAGGCACTGCCGGTTCTGGATCTCCTCGACCTCGACCACCGCGCGCATGGTGATCGAGCCGCGGCCGGTGCGGTAGGCGTCCTCGATGCCCTTGCGGCCCACGACCAGCGCGCCGGTCGGGAAGTCCGGGCCCTTGATCCGCTCGATGAGCGCGTCCAGCAGCTCCTCGGGCTCGGCCTCGGGGTTGGCCAGGTACCACTGGGCGCCGTCGGCGACCTCGCGCAGGTTGTGCGGCGGGATGTTGGTGGCCATGCCGACCGCGATGCCGGCCGAGCCGTTGATCAGCAGGTTCGGGAAGCGCGACGGCAGCACCGTCGGCTCCTGGTTGCGGCCGTCGTAGTTGTCCGTGAAGTCGACGGTCTCCTCGTCGATGTCCCGGACCATCTCCATGGCCAGCGGCGCCATCCGGCACTCGGTGTAGCGCATGGCCGCCGCCGGGTCGTTGCCCGGCGAGCCGAAGTTGCCGTTGGAGTCCACCAGCGGCATCCGCATCGACCACGGCTGCGCGAGGCGGACCAGCGCGTCGTAGATCGAGGAGTCGCCGTGCGGGTGGTAGGTGCCCATCACGTCGCCGACGACGCGGGCGCACTTGTAGTAGCCCTTCTCCGGCCGGTAGCCGCCGTCGTACATCGCGTACAGCACCCGGCGGTGCACCGGCTTCAGGCCGTCCCGCACGTCGGGCAGCGCCCGCGAGACGATGACGGACATCGCGTAGTCGAGGTAGCTGCGCTGCATCTCCGTTTCGAGCCCGACGGGCTCGATGCGCAGTGTCTGGCCGTCCTCGGCGGCGAGCGGTCCGGCGGCGGGGGCTGCGGAACCCGGGCCCTCGGGGCCGTCCGCGGGCGTGGCAGGGGAGATCTCGTCGGCCATTGCTGGTGTTCAGTCCTTTCGCGGGGTGCGGCTGTGGTCGGCCGACTCAGATGTCGAGGAAGCGGACATCCTTGGCGTTGCGCTGGATGAACGAGCGGCGTGCCTCGACGTCCTCGCCCATCAGCACCGAGAAGAGGTCGTCGGCCTGCGCCGCGTCGTCGAGCGTGACCTGGCCGAGCACCCGGTGGTCCACGTCCATCGTGGTCACCCGCAGCTCCTCGGCGTTCATCTCGCCGAGGCCCTTGAAGCGCTGGATGGAGTCCTCGCGGATGCGCTTGCCGGTCTGCTTGCCCAGCTCCACCAGGGCGTCGCGCTCGCGGTCGGAGTAGGCGTACTCCCAGTCGTCCCGGCCCCACTTGATCTTGTACAGCGGCGGCCGGGACAGGAAGACGTGACCCGCCTCCACCAGCGGCCGCATGAAGCGGAAGAGGAACGTCAGCAGCAGGGTGTTGATGTGCTGGCCGTCGACGTCGGCGTCCGCCATGAGGATGATCTTGTGATAGCGCAGCTTCGAGATGTCGAAGTCCTCGTGCACACCGGTGCCGAAGGCGGAGATCAGCGCCTGGATCTCCTGGTTCTGCAGGATCTTGTCGATCCTGGCCTTCTCCACGTTGAGGATCTTGCCGCGGATCGGGAGGATCGCCTGGTACTGCGGGTTGCGGCCGGACTTGGCCGAGCCGCCGGCCGAGTCGCCCTCGACGATGAAGATCTCGCACTTCGTCGGGTCGTTGGACTGGCAGTCGCTGAGCTTGCCGGGCAGCGAGGCCGACTCCAGCAGGCCCTTGCGCCGGGTCAGGTCGCGCGCCTTGCGGGCCGCGACCCGGGCGGTGGCAGCCTGGATCGACTTGCGGATGATGTCCGAGGCCTCGTTGGGGTTGCGGTCCAGCCAGTCCGTCAGGTGCTCGTGGACGACCTTCTGCACGAAGGTCTTCGCCTCGGTGTTGCCGAGCTTGGTCTTCGTCTGGCCCTCGAACTGCGGCTCGCCGAGCTTGACCGAGATGATCGCGGTCAGGCCCTCGCGGATGTCCTCGCCGGTGAGGTTGTCGTCCTTCTCGCGCAGCAGCTTCTTCTCCCGCGCGTAGCGGTTGACCAGGCCGGTCAGCGCGGCGCGGAAGCCCTCCTCGTGGGTGCCGCCCTCGTGCGTGTGGATCGTGTTGGCGAAGCTGTAGACACCCTCGCTGTACTGGGTGTTCCACTGCATCGCGACCTCGACCGACAGCAGCCGCTCCTTGTCCTCCGCCTCGATGTCGATGACGGTGGGGTGGACCAGCTCGCCCTTGCGGGAGTTGAGGTACGTCACGAAGTCGACGATGCCGCCCTCGTAGTGGTACGTCGCGGAGAGCGGCTTGCCCTCCTCGTCCACGTGGTCGGGGCGCTCGTCGGTGAGTGAGATCCGCAGGCCCTTGTTGAGGAACGCCATCTCCTGGAAGCGCCGGGTGAGCGTCTCGAAGGAGTAGTCGGTGGTCTCGAAGACGTCCGGGTCGGCCCAGAAGGTGACCGACGTGCCGGTCTCCTCGGTCGCCTCGTTCCTGGCCAGCGGCGCGGTCGGCACACCCAGCTTGTAGTCCTGCGTCCAGCGGTAGCCGTCGGTGCGGACCTCGACCGCGACGCGCGTGGACAGCGCGTTGACGACGGAGACGCCGACGCCGTGCAGACCGCCGGAGACCGCGTAGCCGCCGCCGCCGAACTTGCCGCCGGCGTGCAGCACGGTCAGCACGACCTCGACGGCCGGCTTGCCCTCGGAGGGGACGATGCCGACCGGGATGCCGCGGCCGTTGTCCACCACGCGCACGCCGCCGTCGGGCAGGATCGTGACGTCGATGGTGTCGGCGTGACCGGCCATCGCCTCGTCGACGGAGTTGTCGACGACCTCTTGCACGAGGTGGTGCAGGCCCCGCTCACCGGTCGAGCCGATGTACATGCCGGGGCGCTTGCGCACCGCGTCGAGTCCCTCCAGCACGGTGATCGCGCTGGCATCGTAGGACGTGTTGGAGTTCTCGTTGGGGTTGCCGGAATCGGCCACGAAGCGCCCTTTCTGGCACAGCACGAGCCGGCTCCCGCGGTACGGGATCGGCTGTGTCGTCTCACTGTCGCTTGACTGTCGCTCGACATGTTCCGCTGGGTTCCCCCCGCCGCTATGCCAGGGGAGGGCGGTCTGCGCTCAGTCTACCGGTAGCCACGACATGAATGGGGCTTTGGCGGTACCTCAGTTCCCATGTGCCGTCCAAAACGGCCATCGCCCGACTCCCTACACGCGGCCCCGGCCCCCGAACCGCTCACACGGGCGTCCAGGGCTTCCGGCTGTCAACCCCCGGCTACTGTGAGCAGGGGCACCGGTGTCCCGCCCGCCACACGCCGCTCACCTGTGCGTTTCCCGCCGTGCCCGGCTCCGCGGCGCCCGGTCGCCGGCCGCGGTCCGAGCGGCGCGGGGACGGCCGGCGGGAGCACGGGTCCCGGCCGGCGGCGGTCGTACGGCGGTCGTATCGCCGTACGTGCCGGCGGTGGCCGGTTTCCGCCGGCGGTACGCGGGGGTGGCCGCGGGGGCGCGACGGGAGTTCCGGGGAGGTGTCAGGGGGCGCATCGG
>JAJSZB010000401.1:0-6392 GCA_050613715.1 Streptomyces sp. IBSBF 3018 | reverse complement strand
ACCCGGCCCAACGGCCCGGAACGCCATCGGCCCCCTCCGAACGGCCATCACCCCAGAGCGTTGCCGACGACCTGGGAACGCAGGGGGCCGGCGGCGGTCAGTCCGCGGACCGTACGGTGGGCATGGCAAGGGTGACCGGGTCGGCGGCGCCGCTGCCGCTCTTGCAGGAGTCGTGGCAGTCCTTGTCCAGGCTGCAGCACAGGGAGCAGATCGCACCCTGGTGGAAGGGGCAGCCCGCCATGTCGGGCCGCTCGAACTCGGTCGTGCACACGGTGCAGGTCAGGACGGCGGCCGAGGGCAGGCCGTCCGCACCCAGCAGTGGCTCTTCCAGGTCGTCGACGCGGGCGATGTAGAACCTCCCCTTGGTCAGCACCGCGAACAGCGGCGAGAGCACCATCGCCAGGAACAGCGCAATGAAGGCCGAGTACGCCTTGCCGTACTCCCCGAAGGCGTTGTAGTACGCGGCGATCGAGACGGCCGATGCGATCAGCATCGAGCCGAAGCCGACCGGGTTGAAGTTGTACAGGTGGGCCCGCTTGAACTCGATGTACGACGGGCTGAGCTTCAGCGGCTTGTTGATGACCAGGTCGGCGACGACCGCGCCGATCCAGGCGATCGCCACGTTGGAGTAGAAGCCGAGGACCGTGTTGAGGAAGCCGAAGACACCGCCCTCCATCAGGGCGAGCGCGACACCGACGTTGAGGAAGATGTAGACCACACGGCCAGGGTGACGATGGGTCAGCCGGGAGAAGAAGTTCGACCAGGACAGCGAACCGGAGTACGCGTTGGTCGAGTTGATCTTTATCTGGGAGAGGATCACGAAGAACGTGGCCAGGCCCAGCGCGACCGGCGCAGCGAACGTCTTGAAGCCCGCCACATACTGCTGGATCGGCTCGTTGGCCTTGGCCAGCCCCACACTGCCGGCGATGGAGAAGGCCAGGAACGCGCCGCCCATCTGCTTCAGCGCCCCCAGCACCACCCAGCCCGGACCGGCGCTCAGCACCGCACCCCACCACTTCTTCGCGTTCTCCGGCGTCTTGTCGGGCATGAACCGCAGGTAGTCGACCTGCTCACCGATCTGCGCGATGAGCGACAGCGCCACACCGGCGCCCGCGCCGACCCCGAGCATGCTGACGGTGGAGCCGGTCGGTGAGTTGCCGGCGAAGTGAGTGAACTTCGAGAACCTGCCCGGGTCCTGGATCGCGATGGACACGAACGGGGCGACCATCAGCACCAGCCACACCGGCTGCGTCCACACCTGCATCTTCGACAGCGCGGTCATGCCGTAGATCACCAGCGGCAGGATGATCAGCGAGCAGATCAAGTACCCCACCGCGAGCGGGATGTGCAGGCCCAGGTCCAGGGCCTGCGCCATGATCGAGCCTTCGAGGGCGAAGAAGATGAAGGTGAAGCTGGCATAGATGACCGAGGTGAGCGTCGAGCCGAGATAGCCGAAGCCCGCGCCCCGGGTCAGCAGATCCATGTCGATCGAGTACTTCGCCGAGTAGTACGAGATCGGAATGCCGGTCAGGAAGATGACCACGGCCGCCGTAAGGATCGCCACCATGGCGCTGGAGAAGCCGTTGGAGATGGCGATCGAGCCGCCGATGGCGAAGTCGGCCAGGTAGGCGATGCCACCGAGCGCGGTGGTGGCCACCACGTAGGGGGTCCAGCGGCGGAAGGACTTCGGCGCGTAGCGCAGTGAGTAGTCCTCCAGCGTGTCGTTCTTCGCCCAGTCGTTATAGGTCCGTCCGGCTGACGTTGCCGGCGCCTGTCCGTCGACGATCTCCGTCACGACTCTTCCCTCTTCCGCATGCAGGGTCACCGCCCGGACGGTCCGGGGGAGTTCTACGGAAGAGTCACGCCGAATTGTTTCCCGAGCGTTTCACATCCTTTAAATGAGGGCTATTTGACGAGTCGTTCGGTGACGCGCATAGATAAATGACCGGAGAGAATTCAAGATCCCTCGACACGTGCGCATCGGTGCCCCCGATCTGGCCCTTCTCGCGCATTGCGAGCTTCCTGAGGACTGGCCGCATCGAAATTCGATGGAATGCGTGTACGCCGTCCGGTGCATGAGCGGCATTCCACTGTTCGTACACGACCCGACGGGTCCTCGTGCGGGCCGGCCGCCGGGGCTCGGGGTGTCGCCGTGTGCGCGTGGAGCGGTGCGCGTACGGCCTGGCTGTCGCCGCGCAGAGGAGGATTGCTCCGCTTGATTCTTCCCGTAGAAAATATTTCTGCTGCGGGGTATTGTCAACGGGCAGGCGGGGCAACGGGCATGACGGGTGCGCTGACCAGCGCAAATGCGGTGCTGGGGGTCAGAGTTGGGCGACGACGTCGAAGTCGAAAGCGTCCGCCCGCGCGAGGTACAGCCGTTGGCGGAGATGGTTGCCCTGCAGCCGCAGCAGGCCCCGGGGTCCCTCGTAGGCGACCGTGCCCTCCACCGCGCACATGGCGTCCACGTCCAACGACCGCGCCCGCTCGGCCAGTGCCGCCAGCAGCCGTACCCCTTCGAAACACGACTCGCCGAGGCTCCCGACAACCGGGGCCTCGATGCCGAACCGGGCCGCGTAGCGACCGCTGAAGTCCAGGCGCTCGGCGGTCCCCAGCGTCTCGAAGTACCCGGCCGTCGCCCACAGCCCCTCGGTGGCCTGCGCGCCGGTGGCCAGGAGGATGTTCTCGTCCATATGGGTGCTCAGCCGCAGGCACCGCTGGTGCAGCCCGTAGGCGGCGAACTCCCGGTTGAAGCGGGCCGCGTCGTCCCCGACCAGCAGCATCAGCACCGCGTCCGCCTCGCACCGCTCGATCCGGCGCAGCACCGGGGCGAACCCGTACGTCCCCAGCGGCACGAAGACCTCGTCCCGTACCCGGCCGCCACAGGCCCGTGCGTACCCGCGCGCGGCCCGGGCGGTCACGCGCGGCCACACGTAGTCGTTGCCCACCGTGCACCAGCGCCGGGCACCGCCCGTCTCGGCCAGCAAGCGCATCGCCGGCAGCAACTGCGCCGCATCCGTCTCGCCGGTCAGGAACACCCCGGGCGTGCGCTCGCCGCCCTCGTACTGGGCGGTATAGACGTACGGCACCCTGCCCGCGACGCGCGGCACCAGCGCTCTGCGCACCGCCGAGGTGTGCCAGCCCACCACCGCGTCCACCGCGCGAAGGGACACCAGTGCCTCGACCTCGGCCGCAGCCCGTTCCGGCGGAACTCCGCTGTCCACCACGATCAGCCGAACCTCCCGGCCCAGCACGCCGCCCGCAGCGTTCAGTTCCCCCACAGCCAGCTGTGCGGCCGTCTCGCACGACGGGCCGAAGACTCCGGCCGGACCCCGTAACGGCACGACCAGCGCCACGTTCAGGGTCGTGTTCCAGTCACCGCTCCTCGGCGGGGCCAGCGGATACACCAGACCACCTCCGTGAGGGCATCAGGGGCATGCGGATCGCGGTCCTGGCCCCAGCGCCCTCGCGGAGGCTCGTAGTCTGTCCGAACAGTAGACCTATCGGAAGGACACCGGCAATGCCGTCCGAATCGTCGCCGGACCTCGCCCACCTCCTCAGCCACGCCGAACGGCGTCTCGTACGGCGCCTGGCCGTCGTGCTGGCCGAGGAGGACTGCTCAGTCGAGCAGTGGCGCGTCCTGTCCAGCGTCGCCGACGGCCGGGGCCACCCGATGACCGAAATCGCCGACCACGCCCTGATACCGGCACCCAGCCTGACCAAACTGGTCGACCTCATGGTGGCGGACAACCTGGTCTACCGCCGCCCCGACCCCGCCGACCGCCGCCGCGTCCTGCTCCAACTCACGCCGCGCGGCCGCGCCCTCCATCGACGTGCCGCCCAACGCGTCCACACAGAACAGGCCCAACTCCTCGACGCCATCACCGGCCACGACCAACTCATCACACTGCTCCCACGGCTCACCGAAACCCTCAACGAACGCTCCGCGATCGCTCCGGCACAACAGCAGCGCCGATCAACAAAGGAAGGCGACATCCACCACCAGCACCAACCGCCAGCCGGTGCCACGCACCGCGAGCCGCGTCACGCCGCAACGGGCCGGAATGCGGCAGTGACGGCCCACCCGCCCGGCGAAAAGATCCAGTTCGGCTGACCGGAACCGCCGGCCCCGCCGCCTGGCCGCTCGGCTGCGGTTCGCCCGCCTGCCCGAACCCTGGACTCTCAACGACTTCGACGTCGCCGCCCAGCCCGGTGCCGATGAGAAACTCATCCGCGAACCGGCCACCCTGCGCTTCCCCGACGACGCTTCGAACGTCCCGTTTGCCGGACCGCCCGGCACCGGCAGGATGATGCTGTCGGTCGCTTCGGGCAGGGCAGCAGCCGAGGCCGGCCCACCGCGTCTACTTCACCACGACCGCCGAACCGGCCGCCAAATGCCACAAGGCCCCATTGGAGGGACGCCGGAAGACCTGCATGAGCTTCCTCGCCGGCCCCAGAACCAGGCAGAGGTACGGCGAAGCACGGTGAGCGCCCGTGTCTCGTGACCAGACCTCCGAGTCGAGCGAGGCCGACAACGAGACGGCCCGGCGCTGCCCCGGCTGTCGGACCGCTGCTGCTCACCCAGCTGCCGACGCGCCGAACGCCCACGGGACCAGGCCCGCGAAGCAGACCGAGCCCGCCGCCTCGGCGAAGCACCGCCACCGCCATGCACCCGCCTGCCCGCATCGGCAGAAGGCATCACGCGAGCAGATCCAGCAGCCGACCAGCCTGCCGCTCCACGGTCCCCGGACGATTCCTTCGGGCACCGGCGTCATCGAAGGCCAGCAGGAACAGCCACACCAAGGCCAGGAGACGGCGGCACTGCGTCAAACGCGCGGACTCGGCACCCGTCAGGTCAAAGTGCTGCAGGAAACCCACGACGTCCAGGGGCCGCTCCACCCAACTGGCCACGTGCTCCGTGATCTCTGCCAGCTCGAAAGCACGATCGCTGCGACCTGATTCCTCGAAATCGACCACCTGAACGCGTCGTCCGTCCCACAGATAGTTCGCAAGATTGCCGTCCCCGGGCCCGAAGACACTCGGCACATCCTGCTGACCAGCGATCTCCAGTCCCGACCGGGCCAGCCAGTCCATACCCTTGTCCACAGCACGCCCCACCTGGTCACCTGCCCGAGGACGAGCCTGCGGGAACCACACACGGATGTGGCCGATCAGTTCTGCTGGAAGCCCAGGCCGCTCCGGAACTTCAGCCAGGACCTCCGGCGGCACAGCCTCATGCACCCTCGTTGCCGCTGCCGCCAGCGCCGTGACCTGGCCGTCACTGAGCAACGAGCCCCGCAGCGGTGCACCCGCCAGCCTGGACATCACCACCGTGGGCTCCTCCGCGGAAAGGTCTGCCGCCAAGGGAACCGGAGCCACACCGGGCGCATGCCGGGCAAGCAACCGCAACGCACGCCACTCCCGCCGGCCACACTCACGATCCTCGCCACGGAAGCGTTTGGTCACGCAGCCAGCGCCCATAGCGACGGCATGAGTGCTCCAGCCATCAGAACCCATGAAGCCAGATCCTGCCAGGCGGCCCGTGCTCGCTCACCGCTCCCCACCCTCCCGGCGTCAGTGCAGATCGGGCAGCGGCCCGCCCCCGGCGGTGGTGCGACAGCGGCACCTGTCCACCGGGGGGCTGCTGCTGCACGGTGCAGTGGGCCCGCGGACCCGGCCCGAGCGGGATCGAACCCGCCACCGGGACCGTCCCCGAGGAACCGGACGTACCGGCCGGCCCCCGGCGAGCGAGTCCCGGTACCTCGCCAGTGCGCCTACGCCACCTGATCGGGCGGCGCCGGCGGGGGGACGGGGGCGCCGGCGGGCTCCGGCGTCGGCGTCGGTGTCGGTGTGGCGGACGGCAGGGCGTAGAGGACGAAGTGGACGCCCAGGGCCAGCACGGCGAGCGCTTCGAGCACGGACAGGACCAGCAGGGCCGCACGGCCGGGCGCCTGGGTCCAGTAGCCGACCAGCGCGGCCAGCGGCACCGCGCAGAACGCGCCGAGGTCGACCAGGCACTGGACCGCCTTGCGCGAGCGGCGGCGCGCGTCGCCGCGGTGCGCGGCCTCCCACCCGAAGACCGCCCCCGCGCCGGGACCGGCCAGTTCACCCAGCCGGGGGGCCAGCTCCGTGCGGACATAACGCCCGATCGCCGAGATCTTCTCGTCGTTGACCAGATACGTCCAGCCGAGCACCACGCACACCGGGGGAAGCGCGAGCAGCATCGTCGCCCGCGCGGCCTCCAGCGACGCCGCCGCGACCCCGGCGACGGCCGCGAGCGTCACGTACAGGAGGTTGTCGCGGAAGCCGATGCGCGCCCGCTGCTCCTCCTTGATGCTCTGGTACTCCGCGATCAGCAACTGCCCCACCCCGACCGACGGTTCCCGCTCCCCCAC
>JAJSZB010000400.1:0-7117 GCA_050613715.1 Streptomyces sp. IBSBF 3018 | reverse complement strand
GCGTGTGGGCTGTCGGGGGCCCGGGGAGGATGATCCCGGGTGCGCTGGAGCAGCATGCCCGGCGGCAGCCATACTGCTGGTCGACAGCGGTATTCGCAGGGGGAGGGTGCGTGACGCAGACACCGACACGGGCAGCGGGACCGGTCGCCGGCGCCGCGGGCGCGGCCGGAGCGGGCGACCCCGGCGCACCGGGCGGGACGGTCGCACCCGCCGGCTCCCCGGCGCCGCAGCGGCGGCGGACCGCCTGGGTGCAGTCCGCGGCCCGGCTGCGCGGCGCGGCCACCACGGAACCGGGCCGGCTGCGCATCATCGGCGCCGTGCTCGCCGCGCTCGTCGTCGCGTTCGGCGCCGTCACGGCCTGGCAGATCACCGACCGGCAGGCCGCGGCCGGCCATGTGATCGACCGCAGCGCGCCGCTCAGCGCCAACGCCGCCGAGATCTACCGCTCGCTGGCCGACGCCGACGCCACCGTCACCGGCGGCTTCCTGGTCGGCGGCCAGCAGCCCGCCGCGGTCTCCAAGCGCTACGACGACGACATCGCCCACGCCGCCTCGCTCATCACCGAGGCCGCCGCGAACAGCGGTGACTCCGGCCGGGCGCGCGCCCAGATCTCCGCGCTCAACGAGCAACTGCCGTACTACACCCGGCTGGTGGCCACCGCGCAGGCCGACAACAGGCAGGNGACTCCGGCCGGGCGCGCGCCCAGATCTCCGCGCTCAACGAGCAACTGCCGTACTACACCCGGCTGGTGGCCACCGCGCAGGCCGACAACAGGCAGGGGCTGCCGCTGGGCGGCGCGTACCTGCGCTACGCCAACGACCAGATGCGCAAGCAGGGCGGCCTGCTGGACGCCGCCGGCAAGCTCTACCAGGCGGAGACCGCGCGGCTCGGCGACGACTACGGGCACGCCAAGGCGCTGCCGTGGACCGCGTGGGTGCTCGGCGTGCTCGCGCTGGCCGCGCTGGTGTGGGCGCAGCGCCGCCACTTCCGGCGCACCAACCGGGTGTTCAACCGCGGCATGCTCGCCGCCAGCGGCGCCTGCGCGGTGGTGCTGGTCTGGCTGCTGGTCGGCCACACCCTGGCCCGCACCCACCTCGACGACTCCTACGCGCACGGCGCCAAGTCCCTCCAGGTGCTCAACAGCGCCCGGATCTCGGTGCTCCAGGCCCGCGGCGACGAGAACCTCACGCTGGTCGCGCGCGGTTCGGGCGAGGCGTACGACGCGAGCTTCGACTCCGGCATGACCACCCTGGCCGGCAAGGACCCGGCCGGCGTCGGCGGCGAACTCGCCCGGGCGCTCTCCCTCGCCGACGCCCAGGCCGGCAAGGACCCGGTGAACGCGGCGATCAAGGGCGTACGGACCTGGCGCGGCCGGCACACCGCCGCCCGCAGCAGCGACGACGGCGGCGACTACACCACGGCGGTCGCCGACGTCATCGGCGGCAGGAACAGCGCGGGCCAGGAGGTCACCCAGACCACCGGGCAGTGCTTCGACACCGTCGACGCGAGCCTCCAGCAGGCCATCGGCCAGGAGACGCGCGAGTTCAGGAAGGCCGCGGGCGACGGCCGCGACGCGCTGTCGCTGCTCCCCTTCGGCGCCGGCCTGCTGGCCGTGCTCGCCGCGGCGGGCGCGCTGTTCGGCATCGGCCGCAGGCTGTCGGAGTACCGGTGAACGGCCGACGCGGCCGGCGCGGCGCGGGCATGCGTACGGGAACAGGCACGGGAACAGGCACGGACACGGGAACGCGTACGGGAACGGGAACGGGAACGGGAACGGTGGTACGGGCGGTGGCCAGGGCACGGCGGAGAGCGGGGGCGCTGCGGGGCTGGGGCGGCGTGGCGGCGATGGCCGTGGCCTGCACGGCGGCCGTGGCGCTCACGCTCACCCCGCTCGGGCACTGCGCGCAGGCGGCCTGGCATGGCGGTGCCGCGGGCGCGGCGCGCGACGCCGCGCGGGCGTCCTCGGTGCGCGGCGCGTCCCCCGACGCCGGCGCGACCGCCGCCCGCGTCCTCGACGCGTCGTACACGGCGTCCGGCTCCGACGACACGTCGGCTTGCGACGCGAGCCTGTCGCCGTCCTCGGGCAGCACCGACGGCGCGGCAGTCCAGCGGATCAGGGACCGCGGCCGGCTGATCGTCGGCGTGGACCAGAACAGCTATCTGTGGGGCTTCCGCGACCCGGCGAGCGGCCGGATCGCCGGCTTCGACATCGACATCGCCAAGGCGGTGGCCAAGGACATCCTGGGCGACGAGAACGCGGTGCAGTACCTCACCGTGCCGACCGCCCAGCGCATCACGATGATCCAGCGGCACGAGGTCGACATGGTGGTGCGCACCATGACCGTCAACTGCGCGCGGACGAAGCAGGTCGCCTTCTCCACCGCCTACTTCGAGGCCGGGCAGCAGATCCTGGCGCCCGTCGGTTCGCCGATCACCGGCTTCGACGACTCGCTGAGCGGCCGCACGGTGTGCACCGCCGCCGGGTCCACCGGCGAGAGCGAGCTGCGCGCCGACCCCCACGGCGCCCGCGTGCTGCTCGTGGACAACCAGCTGGACTGCCTGGTCAGGCTGCAACTGGGCTTGGCCGACGCGGTGTTCACGGACAACGCGCTGGCCGCCGGACAGGCCGCCCAGGACCCGACCGTGCACCTGGTCGGGGACCCGGTCACGAAGGAGCCGTACGGTGTGGCCATGAACCTGGACGACGATGATCTGGTACGCAGGGTCAACCAGGTGCTGGAGGCGTACCGTTCGGGCGGGGCGGACAGTGCCTGGATGCAGTCCTACCGGCACTGGCTGGCCGCCGACCTGCCGGGTGTCGACGGACCGCCGCAACCGGCGTACAAGTGAGGACCGGCGCCGGCGGGGACGGCCGGCGGGTGACGGCCAAGTGACGGCGAAAGTAGGGGCGATGGCGTCCGCGGGACCATCTGGACCGGTGATGAGCCGCGAGGACGTGGACCGGGCGCTGGCGCGGCTCGGCGCCGAGCACGAGGCGATCGAGTCGTCCCTGCTCGCCCTCCAGGACCACTCCGGCCGCAGGCTGCTGGAGGGCGCGGAGCTGACCGGCGTCACCAAGGAGCGCTGGCAGACCACCGACGCGGCGGTCTCCGCGCTGTGGACGCACTTCGAGGCGTACACCGACGCGCTGCACACCGCGCGCGAGCTGCGCGCCCGCCGCCGCTGGCCCACCCAGACCGAACTGGCCCGGCTCACCGAGCTGTTGCGCGGCGACGGCGTGACCGTCACCGGCGCCGCGGTGCCCGACGCGGCCCGCTCGCTGACCGGCCCGGCCCGGCTGACCGAGCAGCTGAGCCTGGCCGAGGTGCTGCGCCGGATGAACGGCTGGTACGACAGCGCCATGGAGACGGTGGCCGCCGCGGACTCGGTGTGGTCCGCGCTGCCGGCCAGGATCGACCTGCTGGCCGCCGAGACCCGCCGGGTGCGCTCGCTCGCCCACTCGGTGGGGGTGCGTCCCGGCGCCCACCCCAGCGGCGACGACCTGGAGGACCTGGTCGCCGAACTGACCGCGCTGCGCGCGCAGGCCGTCTCCGACCCGCTGGCCTTCTGGCGCGCCGAGCCCGCGCCCGGCCGCCCCGACACCTCGCGCTACGAGGCCGCCGGCCGCCGCCTGGAGGACATCCGCCGCGAGGTCGAGGCCGTGCTGCACGTGCGGGACGATGCCGAGCACCGCCTCGGCCGGCTGCGCGACGTGCTGTCGCGGGCCGACCGCACGCTGGCCGAGGCGCGCGCCGCACGCGTCGAGGTGCTCTCCAAGATCCTCGCCTCCGACGTGCCCGCGGTCAGCGGACCGTCCTCGGCGCTGCACGAACGGCTCGCCGCCGCCGAGGAGTTCGCCAGGTCCGCGCAGTGGCACCGGCTCTCCCCGCTGCTGGACGGCCTGGAGGAGCAGGCGGACGACGAACTGCTGCGTGCCCGCGACTCGTTGACCGCGGTGACCGCGCCGCTCGCGGTCCGCGCCGAACTGCGCGGCCGACTCGACGCCTACCGTGCCAAGGTCGCCCGGCTGGGGATGGCCGAGGACCCGGTGCTGGTCGAGCGCTACGACCAGGCGCGCCGGCTGCTGTGGAGCGCGCCCTGCGACCTGGGCGCGGCCGAGCGCACGGTGCGGCGCTACCAGCAGGCGGTCGCCGAGCTCGGCGCACCGCGCACGCCCGCCGACCGCGGGGAACCGTGAGGGGCGGTCCGTGCGTGACCGCACGTAGGGGATCTCCACCGCCATGGGGGTCAGGACAAGGACATCCGGCACCGCAGCGGAAGGTGTGAGGGGGAGATCGTGAGCAAGTGCCAACGGCCCGGCTGCGACGGGACCTTGGAGGACATGGGCGGCAGTCTGTACTGCGACACGTGCGGCCTCGCGCCGCTGCCGGCCGCGGCGGCCGCGCAGGCCGGAGCGGGCGGCGGCGCGGGCGGCGCGGCGGGCGCCCCGGGGACGCAGGCCGCGCCCGGCGGGTCCGCGGCGGGCGGCCCGGTCCCGGCGCCCGGCGGCGTCCCGGCGCCCGGCGGACCGCCCGCGGTCCCCCCGGCCCGCTCCGGCGCGGAGTCCGGCCGCTCGTCCTCCGGGAACTCCTCGCGCTCGTCCCGCTCCTCCTCGCAGGCCTCGCGCCGCTCGGTCTCCGGGCGGCTGTCGGCGTCGCTGACCGGCGCGGGCACCGGCCCCTCGGTGTCGGTGCGCAGCGGCCGCACCGGGACCAGCGGCCCGACCCGCGGCAAGCTGGGCGCGGGCCTGGTGTCCGTACCGGCGATCCCACGGCCCGACCCGGCCGCGGCCGTGCTCGCCGACCCCGAGGTGCCCGAGCGCAAGCGCTACTGCAGCAAGAGCGACTGCGGCGCGCCGGTGGGCCGCAGCCGCGGCGACCGCCCGGGCCGCACCGAGGGCTACTGCACCAAGTGCGGCCACCCGTACTCCTTCACGCCCAAGCTGCGCGCCGGGGACATCGTGCACGGGCAGTACGAGGTGGTGGGCTGCCTGGCGCACGGCGGCCTGGGCTGGATCTACCTGGCGGTCGACCGGGCGGTGTCCGACCGCTGGGTGGTGCTCAAGGGCCTGCTGGACACCGGCGACGAGGACGCGCTGGCCGCGGCCGTCTCCGAGCGGCGCTTCCTCGCCGAGATCGAGCACCCCAACATCGTCCGCATCTACAACTTCGTCGAGCACCTCGACCAGCGCACCGGCACCCTCGACGGCTACATCGTGATGGCCTACGTCGGCGGCAAGTCGCTGAAGGAGATCGCCAACGAGCGGCGCACCCCCGACGGCCGGCGGGAGCCGCTGCCGGTCGCGCAGGCCATCGCCTACGCCATCGAGGCCCTCGACGCGCTCGGCCACCTGCACAGCCGCCACCTGCTGTACTGCGACTTCAAGGTGGACAACGCCATCCAGACCGAGGACCGGCTCGAACTCATCGACATGGGCGCGGTGCGCCGGATGGACGACAACGAGTCGGCGATCTACGGCACGGTCGGCTACCAGGCGCCCGAGGTCGCCGAGGTGGGCCCGTCCGTCGCCTCCGACCTCTACACGGTGGCCCGCACGCTGGCCGTGCTGACCTTCGACTTCCAGGGCTACACCAACGTCTTCGCCGACAGCCTGCCCGACCCGGCCAACATCGACGTCTTCACCCGCTACGAGTCCTTCTACCGGCTGCTGGTGCGGGCCACCGACCCCGACCCGGGCAAGCGGTTCGCCTCCGCGGAGGAGATGTCGGACCAGCTGATGGGCGTGCTGCGGGAGGTCGTCGCGCTGGAGACCGGCCGCCCGCGGCCGGCGCTCTCCACCCTGTTCGGCCCCGAACTGCGCGTCGTCGACACCCAGTTGGTGCGGCCGGTCACCGGCGACGCCTCGGCGCTCGGCGCGGACCGCGGGCTGGAGAAGGCCGCGCGGCGCGGCAGGCCGGCCCCGGCGATCCCCGCGCAGGCCGGACCCGGTGCCGGCGGTCCCGCCGCGGCCGGGCGGGGCGGCGCGGCCGGCGGGCCGTACGCCGCAGGCGCGGCGCCGTCGATACCGGCGGTCTCACGGCTGGACCCGGCCGCCGCGGTGCTCGCGCTGCCGGTCCCGCACGTCGACCCCGCCGACCCCAACGCCGGTTTCCTCGCGGGCCTTTCGGCCGCCGCCCCCGCCGAGCTGCTCGCCGCGCTCCGGTCGGCGCCGCAGGACTCGGTGGAGAAGCGGCTGCGGACCGTGCGCGCCCGCCTGGAGCTGGGGCAGGCCGCCGACGCCGCGGCGGAGCTGGCCGCGCTGGAGGCCGACGCCGAGGCCACCGCGGACTGGCGGGTGATCTGGCACCGCGGCCTGGCCGCACTGTGCGCGGGCGACCAGGCCACCGCCGCGCTGAGCTTCGACGCGGTCTACGACGCCTTCCCCGGCGAACCGGCGCCGAAGCTGGGCCTCGCGGTGTGCGCCGAGGAGCTGGGGCAGCTGGACAACGCCGCGGAGTACTACCGGCTGGTGTGGACGACCGACCAGAGCTATGTCAGCGCGGCCTTCGGCCTGGCCCGGGTGCTGCTGCGGTCGGGCGACCGGCCGGGCGCGGTGCGCGCGCTGGAGTCGGTGCCGGAGTCCTCGATCCACTACACCGCGGCCCGGGTCGCGGCGATCAGGGCCCGGCTGCGCGACCGCTCGCCGCAGGACCCGGCCCTGCTCGGCGACCTGCACGCCGCCGGGCGGCAGGTCGAGGACCTCCAGCGGCAGGGCCTCGACTCCCACCGGCGCGAGCAGCTGGCCACCGAGGTGCTGGGCGCCGCGCTGGACTGGGAGCTGTCCGGCCGTGTCGGGGAGGCGGCGGCGGGCGCCGCGGGCGTACCGTCGTCGGACGGCGGCCGGTCGCTGCTGGGCGCCGAACTCACCGAGCGCGGGCTGCGGTTCGGCCTGGAACGCTCGTACCGGGTGCTGGCCCGGCTGGCCCAGCAGGGCGGTACGAGGATCGAACTGGTGGAGCGCGCCAACCGCTTCCGCCCCAGGACCTGGGTGTAACACATGCCTCCACTCCCCGAGTCGGCCCCTTCGGCGGCCCACGCGCCCGCCACGCCGACGCCCCCGCCGGCCCCCCCGCCGCGGTCGTGCCGGTTGTGGGGGGACCGGGGGGACGCCGACGAC
>JAJSZB010000003.1:0-60664 GCA_050613715.1 Streptomyces sp. IBSBF 3018 | reverse complement strand
CCAAACGATTTTTAAGGATGGTTTTTGGGGGGCTGGTTTTTTTTTATAAGAGCCAGCCCCGGGCCCGGGCACGCGTCCCTGCCCGCGTCCACGCCTGCGCCCGTGCGGACGCACGGCCGGGTCCAGGACCCGGTCCGCCCGGCCACCCCGCACGCCTCCTCCCCGGATCTGCCGGACCCGGTCACCGCCGCCTTCGGCGGGCTCGGCGCGGCCGTGGACTGCGCGGGCCTGCGGAACCTGCCGCTGGAGGGGCCGCATGTGCTGTGGCTGGTGGCGGCGGGGGCGATGGACCTGTTCGCGGTCGACGCCGGAGGGCACGGCAGCTGGCACTTCCTGGGCCGCGTGGAGGCCGGCACGCTGCTGCTCGGCCCGGTCGCCGGCCCCCGCCACACCCTGGTCAGCCGCCCCTTGCGCACCTGCGAGGTCCGCCGCATCCCGCTGCGCGAACTCCCCCCGGCCGCACCGCCCGTGGCGTACCCGCCCGGGTACGCCGCTCCGGCCGCGTACGGGGGCCCGGAACCGTACAACACCCCGGGCCCGTACGGGAGTCATGGCCCGTACGACGACCCCTCAACGTACGGGAGTCCTGGTCCGTACAACGGCCCCTCCACGTACGGGAGTCCGGACGCGTACGCCGACGGCGGCGCGTACGCCGCTCCACCCCCGCACCCGTACGGCGGCGGCCCGTACCCCCACGGCGGTCCGGACCCGTACGGCCTCGGGCGACCGCGGGACGCCGCGCTTGAGGACGCGTTCGCGCGCGGGCTCGGGCGCGGGCTGCGGGTGCTGTTCGACGCGCGGGTGGACGGGCGGCTGGGCGACGGCGGCACGGACGACGCGGACATCCCGTGGACGACGGTGGACCCGGGCGGCGTGCGGTCCGGCGCGGACTTCGGCGCGTGGCCGCCCGGGCCGGCGGGGTCGCCCGGACCGGCGTGGCCGCCGGGGTCGGCGGAAGCAGCCGGGCCCGCGGGACCGCCCTGGCCGGGGGAAGCAGCCGGCGCGACCGGGCAGGCCGGGGAAGCCCCGGAGCCCGGGCCCAGCGGGCACACCGGGGCAGCCGGGCCGGACCTGTTGGTCGACCCAGCGCTGTGGCAGCGCCTGGTCACCCAGCAGTCCCGGCTGCTGACCTCCCTCGGCCGCTGGATCGACCGGCTGGAGCGCACCCACGAGGAGCGCGCCGCGGCCGGCATCCGCGCGGGGCACGAGGCGGGCGCCGCGGCCGACGAGGTGCTGCTCGCCGCGATCGACCCGTCCGTGCCGCGTGCCGGCCGCAGCGGGCCGGCGCAGGACGCGGGACCGGCACCCGCCGAGGAGGCGCGCAAGCGCAGGACCGCCCGCCGGCGGCGGGTGCTCCGCGGCACGCCGGGCGTGCCGGACCGGGACGCGGGCGTCGACCCGGACGTGCTGGCGGTGTGCCGCCTGGTCGCCGGCGCGGCGGGCGTCGAGGTCACCGCGCCCGCCGGCCCGCCCGGCTCACGTCTGGACCCGATCGAGCGCATCGCCCTCGCCTCCGGCTTCCGCACCCGCGAGATCACCCTCGGCGACCGCTGGTGGCGTGAGGACTGCGGCCCGCTGATCGGCTTCGCCGCGGACGCCGGAGCCGCCACGGACGCCGGAGCCGCCGCAGACGCCGGGGCTGCCGGGGCTGCCAAAGCCGCCGGGGAAGAGGTTTCGGACGGCCCCGTCGCGCTGCTCTGGCGCCGCGGGCGCTACGAAGCCGTGGACGCGGCCGGGCGCGTCGCGCGGGTGGCCGTGCGGGCGGACGCGGAGCGCTACCGGCGGCGCGCGGTCGCGGTGGTGCGGCCGCTGCCGCACGGGCAGGCGACGGCCTGGCAGCTGGCCCGGTTCGGGCTCCGCGGCGGGGGCGGCGACCTGCGCAACCTCGCGCTCGGCGGCCTGGTCTCGGTCGGGCTCGGCGCGCTGGTGCCGGTGGTGACCGGCCAGGTGCTGGGCTCGTACGTGCCGGCCGGTGAGAAGGGCCTGATCGTGCAGGCCGCGCTCGCGGTCGCGGCGGCCGCGGTGCTGTCCGCGGTCTTCATGCTGTGGCAGAACCTCGCGATGCTGCGGCTGGAGGGCCGGATCGAGGCGGCGCTGCAACCGGCCGTCTGGGACCGGCTGTTGCGGCTGCCCACCCGGTTCTTCGCGAGCCGTTCGACCGGTGAGCTGGCGAGCGCGGCGATGGGGGTGAGCGCGGTCCGCCGCACGGTGTCGGGGATCGCGCCGGTGGTCGTGCAGTCGGGCGCGCTTGCGGTGGTGGACCTGGTGGTGCTGCTGTGGTGCAGCGTGCCGCTGGCCCTCGTGGCGCTCGGCATGCTGGCGGTGGTCGGCGCGCTGTTCCTGGCCACCGGGCTGTGGCAACTGCGCTGGCAGCGGCGGCTGGTGGAGCTGGGCAACCGGCTGAACAACCAGGCGTTCCAGACCCTGCGCGGGCTGCCCAAGCTGCGCGTCGCCGCCGCCGAGAGCTTCGCCTACGCGTCCTGGGCGGAGAGTTTCGCCCGCAGCCGCGAGTTGCAGCGCAAGGTCGGCCGGATCAAGAACCTGACGGCCGTGCTCAACGCGGTGTACCTGCCGCTGTGCACGCTGCTGGTGTTCCTGCTGATGGCCGGCCCGGCCCGCGGGAGCATGGACGCGGGCACGTTCCTGACCTTCAACACCGCGGCGACCACGATGCTGACCTCGGTGACCCAGCTGACCGGCGCGCTGGTCTCCGCGGTGGCGGTGCTGCCGATGGTCGAGCAGATCGCCCCGGTGCTGGCCGAGCCGCCCGAGGTGCTGGCGGGCGCCGCCGCGCCCGGCGAGCTGACCGGCGCGATCACCGCCAGGGGCCTGACCTTCCGGTACGCGCCGGACGGCCCGCCGGTGCTGGACGACGTGTCGTTCGAGGTGCGGCCGGGCGAGTTCGTGGCGGTGGTCGGCGCGAGCGGCTGCGGCAAGTCGACGCTGCTGCGGCTGCTGATCGGCTTCGACCTGCCGCAGTCCGGCAGCGTCCGCTACGACGGGGTCGACCTGGGCACGCTGGACCGGGCGGCGGTGCGCCGGCAGTGCGGGGTGGTGCTGCAGAACGCGCAGCCGCTGAGCGGGTCGATCCTGGACTGCGTGCGCGGCGCGGGCTCGTACGGCCCGGAGGAGGTGTGGGCGGCGCTGGCGATGGCGGGGCTGGCCGAGGACGTCAAGGCGATGCCGATGGGCCTGCACACGGTGGTCGCGGACGGCGGCGGCACGGTCTCCGGCGGGCAGCGGCAGCGGCTGATGATCGCCGCGGCGCTGATCCGCCGGCCGCGGGTGCTGTTCCTGGACGAGGCGACCAGCGCGCTGGACAACGCGACGCAGGGAGTGGTCATGGACAGCACCCGGGCGATGCGGGCCACCAGGATCGTGGTGGCGCACCGGCTGTCGACGGTGCTGGACGCGGACCGGGTGCTGGTGATGGAACGCGGCCGGATCGTGCAGGAGGGGCCGCCCGCCGGCCTGCTGGCCGATGCGGGCGGCCCCTTCCACGCGCTGGTGCGGCGCCAGCTGGCCGACGCCGGCTGAGGCGCGGGCTCAGCCCGCGCGGCCGAGCGCACGGGAGGCCGAGCGCCCGGGAAGGCTGAGCGCTCGCGAACGCCTCAGCCGTTCAGACGTTGAACCCCAGCGCCCGCAGCTGCTCGCGGCCGTCGTCGGTGATCTTGTCCGGGCCCCACGGCGGCATCCAGACCCAGTTGATCTTCAGGTCGTTGACGATGCCCTCGGTCGCCGTCTTGGCCTGCTCCTCGATGACGTCGGTCAGCGGGCAGGCCGCGGACGTGAGCGTCATGTCCAGGGTGGCGACGTTGGTGTCGTCGATGTGGATGCCGTAGATCAGCCCGAGGTTGACCACGTCGATGCCCAGCTCGGGGTCGACCACGTCGTACAGGGCTTCCTTGATCTCTTCCTCGGAGGCCGGCTTGAGAGCGACCTCGGCGTCGTTGGTCATGCGGTCTCCTCGTCGGGGGTGCCGGAGTCGGGGATGCCGGACAGCGCCTGCGCGGTCGCGTCCTTCCACGCCATCCAGCTCAGCAGCGCGCACTTCACGCGCGCCGGGTACTTGGAGACGCCGGCGAACGCCACCGCGTCCTCCAGCACCTCCTCCATCGCGTCGTCAGGCTCGATGCGGCCCTTGGACTGCATCAGCTCCAGGAAGGTCTCCTGGATCTTGCGGGCCTCGGAGACGTCCTTGCCGACCAGCAGGTCGTTGAGCACCGACGCGCTGGCCTGACTGATGGAACAGCCCTGGCCCTCGTACGAGACGTCGCCGATCACCTCCCCGTCCATCCGCACCCGCAGCGTGATCTCGTCGCCGCAGGTGGGATTGACGTGGTGCACCTCGGCCTGGCCGTCCCGCAAGCCCCGCCCGTGCGGGTGCTTGTAGTGGTCCAGGATCACGTCCTGGTACATCGAGTCGAGCTTCACAGCAGCACCGCCATCAGCCGAAGAAGTTCCGGACCTGCTCCAGCCCCTCGACCAGGGCGTCGACCTCGGCCGGGGTGGAGTACAGATAGAACGACGCCCGCGTGGTCGCAGGAATTCCGTAGCGCAGGCACACCGGCCGGGCGCAGTGGTGTCCGACACGGACCGCGATGCCCTGTTCGTCCAGCACCTGCCCCACGTCGTGGGGGTGTATGTCGCCGAGCGTGAAGGAGATCGCCGCGCCGCGGTCCTCGCTCGTGGTGGGACCGACGATCCGCAGGTCCGGCACCTCCAGCAGGCGTTCCAGCGCGTAGTGGGTGATCGCGTGCTCGTGCGCGGCGATCTTGTCCATGCCGATCGCGCTGAGGTAGTCCACCGCGGCGGGGGGGGGGGGGGGGGGGGGGGGGGGGGGGGGGGGGGGGGGGGGGGGGGGGGCCCCCCCCCCCCCCCCCCCCCCCCCCCCCCCCCCCCCCCCCCCCCCCCCCCCCCCTCGGCGGGGTGCCGGCCTCGAACTTGTGCGGCGCGGGCGCGTAGGTGGAGGAGTGCATCGAGACGGTCTCGATCATCTCGCCGCCGCCGAGGAAGGGCGGCAGGTCCTCCAGCAGCTCCTGGCGGCCCCACAGCACGCCGATGCCGGTCGGCCCGAGCATCTTGTGGCCGGTGAAGGCCACGAAGTCCGCGCCCAGCGCCTGCACGTCCAGCACCATGTGCGGGGCGGCCTGCGAGGCGTCGATCAGCACCAGCGCGCCGACGTCCTGGGCGCGGCGCACGATGGCCTCGACCGGGTTCACCGTGCCCAGGATGTTGGAGACCAGCACGAAGGAGACGATCTTCGTCTTCTCGGTGATGACCTGCTCGATGTCCGACAGGTCAAGCCGGCCGTCGTCGGTCAGGCCGAACCACTTCAGCTTGGCGCCGGTGCGCTGCGAGAGCAGCTGCCACGGCACGATGTTGGAGTGGTGCTCCATCTCCGTGATGACGATCTCGGTGTCGCGGTCCACCCGGTAGGGCTCGTCGGCCCAGCCGAGCATGTTCGCCACCAGGTTCAGCGACTCGGAGGCGTTCTTGGTGAAGATCACCTCGTCGCGGCTGGGCGCGTTGACGAACGCCGCCACCTTGTCGCGCGCGCCCTCGTAGAGCGCGGTCGCCTCCTCCGCGAGGACGTGCACGCCGCGGTGGACGTTGGCGTTGTGCCGCTCGTAGTAGGCGTTCAGCACGTCGAGGACCTGGCGGGGCTTCTGCGAGGTCGCCGCGTTGTCCAGGTAGACCAGCTTCCGGTCGTCGTGCACCAGGCGGTCCAGGACCGGGAAGTCCTTGCGGATCGCCTCGGTGTCCAGCAGACCGGGGATCGGCCGGCCCGCGAACGCGGCGGGCGGGGGAGACGAGGGATCGGTCACGCGGCAGCGCCACCCTTCACATAGGACTCGTAGCCCTCCTCCTCCAGCTTGTCGGCCAGCTCGGCGCCGCCGGACTCGGCGACCCGGCCGCCCACGAAGACGTGCACGAAGTCGGGCTTGATGTAGCGCAGGATGCGCGTGTAGTGGGTGATCAGCAGGGTGCCGACCTCGCCGGTGCCGCGCACCCGGTTGACGCCCTCGGAGACGATCCGCAGCGCGTCGACGTCGAGGCCGGAGTCGGTCTCGTCGAGGATCGCGATGTGCGGCTTGAGCAGTTCGAGCTGGAGGATCTCGTGGCGCTTCTTCTCACCGCCGGAGAAGCCCTCGTTGACGTTCCGCTCGGCGAAGGAGGGGTCCATCTGGAGCCGCTCCATGGTCTCCCTGACCTCCTTCACCCAGGTGCGCAGCTTGGGCGCCTCGCCGCGGATGGCGGTGGCCGAGGTGCGCAGGAAGTTGGAGACGGAGACGCCGGGGACCTCGACCGGGTACTGCATGGCGAGGAAGACGCCGGCCCGCGCGCGCTCGTCGACGGTCATCGCGAGGACGTCCTCGCCGTCGAGGGTGACGGTGCCGCCGGTCACGGTGTACTTGGGGTGGCCGGCGAGCGAGTAGGCGAGGGTGGACTTGCCGGAGCCGTTGGGGCCCATGATGGCGTGCGTCTCGCCCTGCTTCACGGTCAGGTCGACGCCCTTGAGGATTTCCTTCGTGGCGTTGTCGGCCTCGACGGTGACGTGCAGGTCGTGGATTTCAAGCGTGGCCATGGGTGACTCAGGACTCCTGGGTGACGGAGACGAGCACGTCGTCCCCAACGATCTGTACGGGGTATACGGGCACCGGGCGGGTGGCGGGCAGCCCGGACGGCTTGCCGGTGCGCAGGTCGAAGCTGGAGCCGTGCAGCCAGCACTCGATCTGGCAGTCCTCGACCTCGCCCTCGGAGAGCGAGACGTTGGCGTGCGAGCAGATGTCGTTGATGGCGAAGACCTCGCCGCCGGTGCGCACGACGGACACCGGCACGCCGCCGAGTTCGACCCGGTGCGGGGTGTCGTCCTCCAGCTCGCTGAGCGCGCAGGCCCGCACGAAGCCGGCCGCGGCGCCCGGTGCGCCCTGTTCGACTGTCATCCGACGGATGCCTCCAGTTCGGCGTCGATCTTCGCCATCAGCCGCTCCTCCAGGTCGGCGAGCCCGATCTGCTGGACCAGTTCGCCGAAGAAGCCGCGGACCACCAGGCGGCGGGCGTCCTCCGCGCCGATGCCGCGGGACTGCAGGTAGAACAGCTGCTCGTCGTCGAAGCGGCCGGTCGCCGAGGCGTGGCCCGCGCCGACGATCTCGCCGGTCTCGATCTCCAGGTTGGGCACCGAGTCGACCCGCGCGCCGTCGGTGAGGACGAGGTTGCGGTTCAGCTCGTAGGTGTCGGTGCCCTCGGCCGCGGCCCTGATCAGCACGTCGCCGATCCACACCGCGTGCGCGTCCTGGCCCTGGAGCGCGCCCTTGTAGGCGACGTTGGACCGGCAGTGCGGGGTGTCGTGGTCGATGAACAGCCGGTGCTCCTGGTGCTGGCCCCGGTCGGTGAAGTACAGGCCGAACAGCTCGGCCTCACCGCCCGGGCCGCCGTAGACCACCCGGGGGTGCAGCCGGACCAGGTCGCCGCCGAAGGTGACGACCACGGACTTGAAGGAGGCGTCGCGGCCGACCAGCGCGGTGTGCTGGGCGGCGTGCACGGCGGTGTCGTCCCAGTCCTGCACCGAGATCACGGTGAGCCTGGCGCCGTCGCCGAGCACGAACTCGACGTTGCCGGCGAGCGTGGCGTCGCCGGTGTGGTCGATGACCACCACGGCCTCGGCGAAGTCGCCCAGCTCCACCAGCTGGTGGGCGTAGGCGGTGCCGCCCTCGCCGTGCACCGCGATCCGCACCGGCTCGGTGAGCACGGCGTTCTTCGGGACGCTGACCACCGACGCCTTCTCGAAGGCGGAGTACGCCTGGGCGGCGACCCGGTCGACGGGCTTGCCCGCCCGGCCGAGCCGCGGGTCGTCGCGGTCCACGGTCTGCACGGTGACGCCGTCGGGGGCGGTCACGTCGACGCGCAGCGCGCCGGTGGCCTCCGCGGTGCCGTCGTGCAGGCCGCGCAGCCGCTCCAGCGGGGTGAAGCGCCACTCCTCCTCGCGGCCGTGCGGCACCGGGAAGTCCGCCACGTCGTACGACGGCTCGACGCCGGTCCTGGCGTCGGTGGGCTGCTCCACCGGCTGCCCCACCGTGATGGCACCGTCCGTGGTGCTCCCCGCAGGGGTGTTCTCGGCCATGGCTGTACTGCTGCTCGCTTTCTGGAGGTACGTCGTCCGGGGTCGTCCCCGATGTGCGGCGGGCGCGGGGGCGGCTAGCCGACGGCCCCTTCCATCTGCAGCTCGATCAGGCGGTTCAGCTCCAGCGCGTACTCCATCGGGAGCTCCTTGGCGATCGGCTCGACGAAGCCGCGCACGATCATCGCCATGGCCTCGAACTCGGTCATGCCGCGGCTCATCAGGTAGAAGAGCTGGTCGTCGGAGACCTTGGAGACGGTCGCCTCGTGGCCCATGGACACGTCGTCCTCGCGGACGTCCACGTAGGGGTAGGTGTCGGAGCGGGAGACGGTGTCCACCAGCAGCGCGTCGCACAGCACGTTGGACTTCGATCCGGCCGAGCCCTCGCCGATCTCGATCAGGCCGCGGTAGGAGGTGCGGCCGCCGCCGCGCGCCACCGACTTGGAGACGATGTTGGACGAGGTGTTCGGCGCCATGTGGACCATCTTCGCGCCGGCGTCCTGGTGCTGGCCCTCGCCGGCGAACGCGATGGACAGCGTCTCGCCCTTGGCGTGCTCGCCCATCAGGTAGACGGCCGGGTACTTCATGGTGACCTTGGAGCCGATGTTGCCGTCGACCCACTCCATGGTCGCGCCCTCGTAGGCCACGGCGCGCTTGGTGACCAGGTTGTAGACGTTGTTCGACCAGTTCTGGATGGTCGTGTAGCGGCAGCGGCCGCCCTTCTTGACGATGATCTCGACGACCGCGGAGTGCAGCGAGTCCGACTTGTAGATCGGCGCGGTGCAGCCCTCGACGTAGTGGACGTAGGCGTCCTCGTCGACGATGATCAGGGTCCGCTCGAACTGGCCCATGTTCTCGGTGTTGATCCGGAAGTACGCCTGGAGCGGGATCTCCACGTGCACGCCCTTCGGCACGTAGATGAAGGAGCCGCCGGACCACACCGCGGTGTTCAGCGAGGCGAACTTGTTGTCGCCGGCCGGGATGACGGTGCCGAAGTACTCCTGGAACAGCTCGGGGTGCTCGCGCAGCGCGGTGTCGGTGTCCATGAAGATGACGCCCTGCTCCTCCAGGTCCTCGCGGATCTGGTGGTAGACGACCTCGGACTCGTACTGCGCGGCGACGCCGGCCACCAGGCGCTGCTTCTCCGCCTCGGGGATGCCGAGCTTGTCGTAGGTGTTCCTGATGTCCTCCGGCAGGTCCTCCCAGCTCTCGGCCTGCTTCTCGGTGGACCGCACGAAGTACTTGATGTTGTCGAAGTCGATGCCGGACAGGTCCGAGCCCCAGGTGGGCATGGGCTTCTTGCCGAACAGCCGCAGGCCCTTCAGGCGCATCTTCAGCATCCAGTCCGGCTCCGACTTCTTCGCGGAGATGTCGCGGACGACGTCCTCGGAGAGGCCGCGCTTGGCGGCGGCGCCGGCGATGTCCGAGTCGGCCCAGCCGTACTCGTAGGTGCCGATGCCTTCCAGCTCCGGGTGAGTGGTCTCCGTGGGAGCAGTCATGCGGGTTTCCTCCCGGACGTGCTGACTGGTGCGTGGTCTGTGGTGGTGCGGTGGTGCTGGGGGTGCGCGGAGTGCCGCGCGGGGTCCTGCTCGGCGGGTTCTCGGCCGCCGGGTTCTCGTCCGGCGAGTGCCGGGCCGCCGGGTTTTCGCCCGGCGGGTCGTCGGTCGCCGGGTTCCCGGTCACCGGGTTCCCGGTCACCGGGTTCTCCGTCACCGGGCCGCCGGCCGTCGCGTTCCCGGCCGTCGGCGTCGGCGCGGCCGACCTGGGACTGCGGGATGAAGGTCGTGCACACCCCGTCGCCGTGGGCGATGGTCGCCAGCCGCTGCACGTGGGTGCCGAGCAGGCGGGAGAAGACCTCCGCCTCGGCCTCGCACAGCTGCGGGAACTGCTGCGCCGTGTGCGCCACCGGGCAGTGGTGCTGGCACAGCTGCTCGCCCGCCGGACCCGTCTCCCCGGCCGCGCTGCGGGCACTGGCAGCGTACCCGTCCGCGGACAGCGCGCGGGCCAGGGCCGCGGCGCGGTCCTCGGGGGCCGCCGCCTCGACGACGGCGCGGTACCGTTCGGCCTGCGCGGCCACCCTCGCGCGGGCGAACGCGGAGACCGCGGCCTCGCCCTCCTCGCCGCCGCCCGCGGACTGGGCGATCCAGCGCAGGGCGTCCGCGGCGAGCTGGTCGTAGGACTGGTCGAAGGCGTCCCGGCCGCCGTCGGTGAGCGCGAAGACCTTGGCGGGGCGGCCGCGGCCGCGGTGTCCGTAGACCCGCTGGTCGCGCGCCTCCACCATGTGCTCCGCGGTGAGGGCGTCGAGGTGGCGGCGGACGGCGGCCTGGGTCAGGCCGAGCCGCTGCGCCAGGTCCGCGGCGGTGGAGGGTCCGTGGTCCAGGATGGAACGGGCGACCCGGTTGCGGGTGCGCCGCTCCCCGGTCGTCTGCTCCTCCGCCGCCCCCTGGGGGGCGCCACCGACGTTTTTCACAATGCCATTGTTGCGTAATTCGACGGGGCCGGGCAAGCCGCGATGATCGCGGGCGCGGTGGGGTGCGTCACTTAGGGTGACCTAAGTGGGCGGCGCGCGGGCCCTCGTGCGGGCGGCGTTCCACCCCTGCGGTCATCCGGACGGCAAGCGCTCCCTAGACTCGTCGGCATGGGAAACGAGCCCGCGGTCGAGGCGACCGGTCTGGTCAAGCGGTACGGGACCAAGGCCGCCGTCGACGGTCTCGACCTGTCGGTGGCCCGCGGCGCGGTGACCGCGGTGCTGGGCCCCAACGGCGCGGGCAAGACCACCACGATCGAGATGTGCGAGGGCTACCGCAGACCGGACGGCGGGTCGGCCAGGGTGCTCGGCCTCGACCCGGTCACCGAGGCGGCGCGGCTGCGGCCCAGGATCGGCGTGATGCTGCAGTCCGGCGGGGTGTACCCGGGCGCGCACGCGGTGGAGATGCTGCGGCACACCGCGTCCCTGCACGCGCACCCGGTGGACCCGGCGCTGCTGATCGAGCGGCTCGGCCTGGAGGCGTGCGGCCGTACGCCCTACCGGCGGCTGTCCGGCGGCCAGCAGCAGCGGCTCGCGCTGGCGATGGCCGTGGTGGGCCGGCCCGAGCTGGTCTTCCTGGACGAGCCGACCGCCGGCCTGGACCCGCAAGCCCGGCACGCCACCTGGGACCTGGTGCGCGAGCTGCGCGCGGACGGCGTCACGGTCGTGCTCACCACGCACTACATGGATGAGGCCGAGCAGCTCGCCGACGAGGTGGTGATCATCGACGGCGGCCGGGCGATCGCGGAGGGCACCCCCGAGGAGCTGTGCCGCGGCGGCGCGGAGAACACGCTGCGGTTCTCCGGGCGGCCCGGCCTCGACCTGGTGTCGCTGCTCAACGCGCTGCCGGCGGACACCGTCGCGGTCGAGCTGTCGCCCGGCAGCTACCGCATCGAGGGCAAGGTCGACCCCCAGCTGCTGGCCACCGTGACCTCCTGGTGCGCCCAGCACGGCGTGATGCCGGACCGGCTCGCGGTCGAGCGCCGCACCCTGGAGGACGTGTTCCTGGAACTGACCGGCAAGGAGCTGCGCGCATGACCGCCACGACGAGCACCGGGCCGGGTGCGGGCACCGCGGCGGACGGGACCGGCGCCTTCGCGACCGGGGTCTTCGCGCCGCGGCCCGGCGCGGCGCCGACGCTGCGGATGATCGCCTCCCAGGCGCGCCTGGAGACGGTGATGCTGCTGCGCAACGGCGAGCAGCTGCTGCTGACCGTCGTCATCCCGGCGCTGCTGCTGGTGCTCTTCAGCACGGTCGACATCGTGGACACCGGACGCGGCAAGTCGGTGGACTTCCTCGCGCCCGGCGTGCTGGCGCTCGCGGTGCTCTCCACGGCGTTCACCGGCCAGGCCATCGCGACCGGCTTCGAGCGCCGTTACGGCGTGCTCAAGCGCCTCGGCGTCTCGCCGCTGCCGCGCTGGGCGCTGATGGCGGCGAAGACGTGCTCGGTGCTGGTCACCGAGGTGCTGCAGATCGCGCTGCTCACCGTCATCGCGCTGGCACTCGGCTGGTCGCCGCACGGCGACCCGCTCGCGGTGGCCCTGCTGGTCCTGCTCGGCACCGCGGCCTTCTCCGGACTCGGCCTGCTGATGGCCGGCACCCTCAAGGCCGAGGCGACGCTGGCCGCGGCCAACCTGGTCTTCATCCTCCTCCTGGTCGCCGGCGGCGTGATCGTCCCCATGGACAAGTTCCCCCACGGCGCCCGCACGGTCCTCGACCAGCTCCCGATCACCGCGCTGTCCACCGCCCTCCGCGACGTCCTGCAGCACGGCGCCACCCTTTCCTGGCATCCCGTGCTCGTCCTGGCCGCGTGGTCCGCGGTGTCCCTGGCCGCGGCGTCCCGCTGGTTCCGCTGGGAGTAGCGCCGGGCCCGGGCGCGCCCCGACTGTCGGACGGACGTGGTTCGCTGGTGGGGTGACTCAGGACCGGGAGATCGTCGCCTTCGCATCCGCCGAGGCATGGCAGGCGTGGCTCGGCGAGCATCACGCCGTGTCGTCCGGCGTCTGGCTCAAGCTGCGCAAGAAGGGCGGCGGGACCGTCGGGCTGGACTACGCCCAGGCGCTCGACGTGGCGCTCTGCCACGGCTGGATCGACGGACAGAAGGCCGCGCTCGACGACGACTGGTGGCTCCAGCGGTTCACCCCGCGCACGCCGCGCAGCAAGTGGTCCAGGATCAACCGGGACAAGGCGCTCGCGCTGATCGAGCAGGGCCGGATGCGTCCGGCCGGCCAGGCCGAGGTCGACCGCGCCCGCGCGGACGGCCGCTGGGAGGCGGCCTACGCCGGCGCCCGGACCGCCACGGTCCCCGACGACCTCGCGGCAGCCCTGGCCGCCACCCCGGCCGCGGCGGCGGCCTTCGCCACCCTGGACCGCCGGAACCGCTACGCGATCCTCTACCGCATCCAGGACGCCAAGAAGCCCGAGACCCGCTCCCGCCGGATCGACACGTACGTGACGATGCTGGCAAAGGGCGAAAAACCCCACCCCTAGCCCGGGGGTCGGTGAGGCGCAGCTCCCGGGCCGCTCACCTGCCGCCTGAGGCGGACCCCTCGTGAAAAGGTGCACAAGGGGGCGCCTACCATGGGCGGGTGGTGAAGCTGTCCGAGAATGCGCTCAATCCGCTTGCGTTCGTCGCCGACCGGTGGACGCCGTCCGCCCGGGTGGTGCGGCGGGCCGCGCTGGCCGCGCTGGCGATGTCGGTGGTGATCGTCGTCACCGGGGGCCTGGTGCGGCTGACCGCGTCCGGGCTGGGGTGCCCGACGTGGCCGACGTGCAAGGGCGACAGCCTGCTCGGCACCCGTGAGATGGGCATCCACCACACCATCGAGATCAGCAACCGGATGCTGACGTACGTGCTGTGCGCCGCGGTCGGCTGGACGATCGTGGCGATCCGCGCGATGGAGCCGCGCCGCACCGGCGTGTACCGGCTCGCCTGGGCGCAGTTCTGGGTCGTCGTGGCGAACGCGGTGTGGGGCGGCGTCACCGTGCTGACCAAGCTCAACCCGTACGTGGTGTCCTTCCACTTCCTGCTGTCCGCCGCGCTGATCACCGTCGCGGTGCTGACCTGGCACCGGCTCGCGGAGGGCGACGCCGCGGCGCGACCGCTGGTCGGCAAGCCGGTGCGGCAGCTCGGCCAGGTGCTCGCCGCCGCGTCCGCGGTGCTGATCGTCGTCGGCACGCTGGTCAGCGGCGCCGGGCCGCACCCGGGCGAGTCGACCGGCAAGTACAGGGTCCAGCGCATCGAGGTGGACTGGCGGACGATCGCCCAGCTGCACGCCGACTTCGCGTGGGTCGTGGTCGGGCTGACCGTCGCGCTGTGGTTCGTGCTGCGCGCGGTGGACGCGCCGGTCGGGCCGCAGCGGCGCACCCGGGACCTGTTCCTGGTGCTGATGGGCCAGGGCGTCATCGGCTACGTCCAGTACTTCACGCACCTGCCGGCCGCACTGGTCGACCTGCACATGTTCGGCGCGTGCCTGGTGTGGATCGCGGTGCTGCTGGTGCTGCTGTCGTTCCGCGAGCGGCCGTTCGCGGAGCCGGGCGCGCTGCCCGCGGCCGCGGCGGGCCACGCTCCGGCTGCCGCCACCGCTGACGCCGCCGACACCGCTGACGCCGCCGCCGGAGCCCCGGCCGCGCAGGCCGCCGCCGCCTCAGCAACGCCCGCCGCCTCAGCCGCGCCCGGAGCCCCCGCCCCGCGGTAGCCGCGGACGCGGCAGCCGGCCCGCCGCCGTCCGCGGAAGCCGGTGCACCCTGCGCGCGTTGCCCTCGCCGACCAGCGCCGCGACCCGCTCCCCGTCGCCCGCCGACCACTCCCCCGCGGCCACCCGCTCGGCGACCGTGCGGTGCAGCCCGTCCAGGAACGCGCGCACCCCCGTGACGTACAGCTCCGGCAGGCCCACCGCGCCGCTGGCGTACAGCACCTTCCCGAACGGCGTGCGGGCCAGCACCGCCGAGGGGTCGCCGCCCAGCGCGACGTAGACGTGCGGCAGCGCCGCGGCCAGCTCCGCCGCCGCGGCCTCGTGCGGCGGCCCCGGCAGCAGGACGACCTCCATGCCGAGCCCGGCGGTGGCCCGCAGGAAGCCCTCCGCGGCGCGCGGCCCGGGACCCGCGGCGGCGTACCGCAGCACCAGCGGCAGCCCGGTGGCCACGGCCTGCCAGCGCAGGTGGCTCAGCAGTACGGGGTCCGACGGCCGCCCGCCGATCCGCCGCGCGCCCAGCCAGCGGGCCGCCGCGCGCCGCACCTGCGCCGGCTCCGGCGGCCGGAGGTCCACCCCGTCCGCAACGCCGCTCCCCCCGCCGTACGCACCACCCGGCCCGTACGGACCGCTGCCGCCGGGCTCGTCGCCCCCGCCGTGGCGGGCGCTCTGTCCGAACGCCTCGCCCCGCGGCCACCGGTCGGCGTGGCGGCCCCTGCCGTGCGCCGGGTCCGGCCCGCCGCCGGGCCGGGCGCCGTCGTCGTGGGACGGCCACCACACCTGCGGCCCGTCGAGCGCGGTGCGCACCGGCGTGCCGCGGCCGGGCCTGGCGTGCCGGCCGGCCGGGCGCGGCGCGACGCCGTCCCCGCAGGAGAAGCCGACCGCGTCCAGCGCGGCGCCGTGCACCGACTCGGCGAGGTTGGCGAGGAAGGCGTCGACCGTGCCCGAGGTGTCCGCGACCTGCTGGGCCAGCGGTTCGAGCCGGACGATCTCGTACGCGGGCGCCGCGCCGGCCGCGCCCAGTTCCCGGGGCGGCGTGAGGTCGCCGGGCTCGCCGGTGTCGACGAGATACCCGGTGATGCCGGTGCCGCGCAGCAGCCGCCGCGCTGCCTCGTACGCGCCCAGCTCCCGCCGCCGGGCCAGGTAGTGGGCCGGCGGGCAGTGCGGCTCCAGCCCGAGCAGCGGCGGGCACCAGCGGCGCACCGCGAAGCCGGTGGGGCTGTCGAAGAGCGTGGTGCCGGGGGCGGCGGCGCCCGGCAGCCGGGCCTCGAAGGCGCCGAGGCCGAGGTCGCCCTGGAGCACCCCGTGGCAGTACGCGTCCACGAGGTGTCCCTGCGCCGCGGCCATCCGCCGTGCTCCCGTCGCGTCGTCCGTCGCCGTCGCCCTCAGCGCCGCCGTGCGGCGGCGACGGGTCCGGCCGCTCGCCGGGCGGGCCCGCCACGGGGTTAACGCGCGAGTGCCGCGTCAGGTGTTGGCGGGGCCGCCGATCTGGATGCCCGCCATCCGGGTCCATTCGTACCGGCCCGTGGTGACCTTGGCGGCCATCTCGCCGTCGAACGCCTCGTGGACCGTCGCGCCCGCGCGGGCGACCGCGGCCTGCGCCACCGCGTACGTGCGGGCGACCACGTCGCCCCAGGCGCCGTCCTGTGCGACCAGCACCACCCGGGCGCCGCGCTCGCCGAGGTACGCGACGTTCGCCTCGACGGGCGCGCCGCCATGTGCCGACGCGAAGGCGGAGATCCGCCGCGCCAGCCGCCCCGTCTCGCGCTCCGCCCTCACGGCGGCCCGGGCCGCCGCCCGGTCGACGCCGTCCGCCGGGGTCGCGCCGCCACCGTCCGCGGGGCTCGCCGAGGCCGCAGGGGTCGCCGCATCCGTCGCGTTCGTCGCGGGCTCCGCGTTGTCGTCTGTCATGCGGCCCATGCTACTTACCGGTAACCCACGGCGCACCCCCCGCCCGGGCCCGGACGACGGGCGGCGGACGATGGGCGGCGGGGGGGTCGCGGGCTACGCGTCCGCCTCGGGCCGCGGGGCGTCCTCCGTCAGGGCGCGCGCATAGGCCCCCATCGACCGCTGGTAGCGCGGGAGATGGGGAGCCAGCGCGGCGACCGCGACGGAGACGGCCTCGCGGGGGCGGCCCGCGTCGGTGAGGGCGAGCGCGAGGACCGCGCTGACCGCGTCGCTGAGGTGGTCCTCGCCGGCCGCGCGCTCGGCGGTCAGCAGCTCGACGCTCTCCTGCGCGCGGCCCAGATTCCGCAGCGAGCTGGCCAGTTGGATCACCGCGCGGCGCCGGCGCTCACCGGGCAGCCGCCCCCGCAGCGCCTCCCGGTAGAGAGGGACCGCGCGGTCGGAGTGCCCGGTGGAGTCCCAGGCGGCGGCGCGCTCGAACGCGGCGACGGGATCGCCCGGCGGCAGCTCCGCCACCAGTGCGTCCATCGCCGCCCGGAACCGCGCGGCGCCGGCCTCGCCCTGCTCGCCGTAGCCGTCCAGCGCGGCCCACAGCGCGAGGTTCCGCGCCTCCCACGCCTCGCCGGGCGGGTTCGCCGCGCCCGGCGCACCCGGCGCGCTCACCTCCGTGGTGTCCGCGCCGGGACCGCTGCCGTACGTCGTCCCCTCGCCGGTCGCCACGACCGACGCGGCGTCCGTCCCCACGCCCGTCCCCACTCCCACGCCCGTCCCTGCTTCCGCTCCCGCTCCCGTGCCTGCTTCCGTGCCCGCTCCCGTGCCCATGGCCGTCCCCACTCCCCACTGCCGTACGCTCCCGGTCCGCATCCGTCGCGGCGCCGTCGCCGCAGGTCGCGGCCCTCGCCCGGCCGCTCGGCCGGACGTGGACAGCCTGCGGGCCCGGCTAGAATCGCCGCCACTGATTCGGTGGCCACCGAATCAGTCCCCTCGACCCCGCGCGCCGGCCCCGACCGCGCCCGCACGCGCCGCCCATGGGAGGCCCCCATCGCCGCCACCCTCCGCTTCGGCGCAGCCGACCTGCTCCGCTGCCGCTTCTCCTACTCACCGGTGTTCGAGACGCTCTCCGCGGTGCGCGTGGCGACCGGGCCGCAGCCGCCGGGACCCCACAGGCGCTGGCTCGCCGAGGTGCGGCCCGCCCTCGCCGGCCTCGACCTGCGGCCGCTGACCCTGTTGCAGCCGCGCCGCGGCTACACCCCCGACTTCCTGTCGCCGCCGCCGCGGGACGCGCCCGAGGCGTTCGACGCCGAGCTGGCGCGGATCGCCGCGACCCCGCACGCGCGGGTGCGGCAGGAGATCGACCGCTCGCTCGCCGACACACCCGGCGCCGCGCGCTCCGCCACCGGGACGCGGCTGCGGGGCGACCCGGCCGAGGTGCTGGACCTGCTCACCGGGCTGGTCGCCGAGGCGTGGCGGACCCTTGTCGCGCCGTACTGGCCGCGGCTGCGCGCGCTGCTGGACGCGGACATCGCGTACCGGGCGGGGCGGCTGGCCGAGGGCGGTCTCGACCGGCTCTTCGCCGAGCTGCACCCCTCGGTGCGCTTCCAGGACGACATGCTGGTGCGCGCGCACGGCGACGACGACCACCGCGACCTGGCGGGCGCGGGCCTGGTGCTGCTGCCCAGCGCCTTCAAGTGGGACCAGGTGGTGGTCGTGCTCGACCCGCCCTGGCAGCCCACGCTGGTCTATCCGGCCCGCGGCGTCGGCAGTCCCGGGGAAGCGGGGCGCGACGGCGACCTCGGCCGGCTGATCGGCAGGACCCGCGCCCTGCTGCTGACCGACCTCGCCGAGCCGGCCGCGACCTCATGGCTGGCGCACCGCCACCGCCTCGCGCCGGCCACCGTCTCCGAGCACCTGGCGGTGCTGCGCCGCACCGGCCTGGTCACCGGCGAGCGGCACGGCTACGAGGTGCGCTACCGCCGTACCCCGCTCGGCGACGCGCTGGTCGCCGGCGACGGCCTCAGTGCAGGAACGGGTCGACCGCCACCGCGACGAACAGCAGCGTCGCGTACGTGATCGACCAGTGGAAGAGCCGCATCTCCTTGAGCTTGGCCCCGGCGACCCCCGCCTTGGCCCGCGCGTGCAGCCCGTGCGCCTCCTTCAGCCAGACCGCGCCCAGCACCGCCGCGACCACCGGGTAGAACCAGGAGGTCACGCCGAGCGGCCACCACAGCGCCAGCGAGGTGAGCACCATGACCCAGCTGTAGAGGACGATCTGCCGGGCGACGACCTGGTTGCCCGCCACCACCGGCAGCATCGGCACGCCCACCCGCTCGTAGTCGTCCTTGACCTTCATCGACAGCGGCCAGTAGTGCGGCGGCGTCCAGAAGAAGAGGACGAGGAAGAGCACGAACGGCGCCCAGGCCAGCTCGTCGCGGACCGCGGACCAGCCGATGAAGACCTGGAGGCAGCCGGCGACGCCGCCCCAGACGATGTTCTGTGCGGTGCGGCGCTTGAGCCACAGGGTGTAGACGAAGACGTAGTAGAGGATCGCGGTCAGCGACAACACCGCGGACAGCGGGTTGACCAGGGCCGCGAACCAGACGGTGGAGACCACCGAGAGCGCGATGCCGAAGACCAGGCCCTCGGTCGGCGAGACCATGCCGGTGACCAGCGGACGCTGCTCGGTGCGGTGCATCAGCGCGTCGATGTCGCGGTCGATGTACATGTTCAGCGCGTTGGCGCCGCCGGCCGACAGGTAGCCGCCGACCACGGTGGCCAGCACCAGCCACAGGTCGGGCACGCCGCCCGCGGCCAGGAACATCACCGGGACGGTGGTGACGAGCAGCAGCTCGATGATGCGCGGCTTGGTCAGCGCCACGAATCCCATGACCCGGGCCCGCGGCGGACGGTTGCCGGGGCGGGGGCCGGAGCCGGCCCTGGTGATCCCTGCGGGTCGGGTGACCCCTGCGGGTCGGGATTCGACGGCCGTCACGAGCACCCCAAGACACGAAGACACGAAGACACGATGGGTCCGGCAGGCGCCCGCCGGCCGCGGTGGAACCGGCGGGCCGTGGCGCTTGCGCGTACCACGCCACTCTAGAGGTAGGGAATACCCGGCTTTCGCCCGGGGGGTCGGGGCGCGCCCCTCGTGTCCCCCGCCGTGTCCCCCGCCGCTGCCGCCCGGGGGTGCACCCGGGCCGCGCACCCGGCCGCGCGCCGGCCGCCCGTCCCCGGCGCGCGCCTTCACGATCCGTTCACCGGTTTCAGGAGGCGAAGGCGCCGATGCCGGGGCAGGATCGAAAAGGTGAGCGCCCCTGCGGCGGTAGGCTCGTGAACGTCGGACAGACACCGTGTCACCGGCGCTTTCTACATCCGGAGAGGAGCCCTGACCCAGGGTGAGCAAGCAGCCGACCACCTCAGACCTCGAGTGGAGCGAACTGGACGAGCGCGCGGTGGACACCGCACGCGTCCTGGCCATGGATGCCGTGCAGAAGGTCGGCAACGGCCATCCCGGCACGGCGATGAGCCTGGCTCCCGCGGCGTACCTGCTGTTCCAGAAGGTCATGCGGCACGACCCCGCGGACCCCGACTGGACCGGCCGCGACCGCTTCGTGCTCTCCGCGGGTCACTCCAGCCTGACCCTCTACACGCAGCTGTACCTGGCCGGCTACGGCCTGGAGCTGAGCGACCTGGAGTCCTTCAGGACCTGGGGCTCCAAGACCCCGGGCCACCCCGAGTACGGCCACACCGCCGGCGTCGAGACGACCACGGGCCCGCTCGGCCAGGGCGTGGCCAACGCGGTGGGCATGGCCATGGCCGCCCGCTACGAGCGCGGCCTGTTCGACCCGCAGGCGCCGGCCGGCTCCTCCCCGTTCGACCACACGATCTGGGCGATCGCCGGCGACGGCTGCCTCCAGGAGGGCATCTCCGCGGAGGCCTCCTCGCTGGCCGGCCACCAGAAGCTCGGCAATCTGGTGCTGCTGTGGGACGACAACCACATCTCCATCGAGGGCGACACCGAGACCGCGGTCTCCGAGGACACCGTCAAGCGGTACGAGGCGTACGGCTGGCACGTGCAGCGCGTCGACATGGCGGAGAACGGCTCCCTGGACGTGCCCGCGCTGTACGCGGCGATGCAGGCCGCGAAGGCCGAGACCTCGCGCCCGTCGTTCATCGCGGTCCGCTCCATCATCGGCTGGCCCGCGCCGCACGCGCAGAACACCGGCGCGGCGCACGGCTCGGCGCTGGGCGAGGACGAGGTGCGGGCCACCAAGGAGGTGCTCGGCTTCGACCCCGACCAGCACTTCGCGGTGGCCGACGACGTGATCGCGCACACCCGCGCGGTCGGCGAGCGCGGCCGTGAGGCCCGCGCCGCCTGGGACAAGGCGTTCGCCGCGTGGCGCACCGCCAACCCCGAGCGGGCGGCGCTGTTCGACCGGGTCGACGCCGGCGAACTGCCCGAGGGCTGGGAGGAGCAGCTGCCGGTCTTCGAGACCGGGAAGTCGGTGGCCACCCGCGCCGCCTCGGGCAAGGTGCTGGAGGCGCTGGGCGCGGTGATCCCCGAGCTGTGGGGCGGCTCCGCGGACCTGGCCGGGTCGAACAACACCACGTTCGACAAGAACTCCTCCTTCCTGCCGGACGGCAATCCGCTGCCGGGCGCCGACGTCTACGGCCGCACGCTGCACTTCGGCATCCGCGAGCACGCCATGGCCGCCGAGATGAACGGCATCACGCTGCACGGCAACACCCGTGTCTACGGCGGTACGTTCCTGGTGTTCTCCGACTACATGCGCAACGCGGTGCGGCTGTCGGCGCTGATGCACCTGCCGGTGACGTACGTGTGGACGCACGACTCGATCGGCGTCGGCGAGGACGGCCCGACCCACCAGCCGGTGGAGCACCTGGCGTCGCTGCGGGCGATCCCCGGGCTGAACGTGGTGCGCCCGGCGGACGCCAACGAGACGGCGATCGCCTGGCGGGAGATCCAGCGGCGCTGGACCAAGGAGTTCGGCAAGGGCGCCCCGCACGGCCTGGCGCTGACCCGGCAGGGCGTGCCGACGTACGAGCCGCACGACGAGACGGCGCGCGGCGGGTACGTCCTGTTCGACGCCGAGGGCGCGGACGGCGCGGCGGCCGAGCCGCAGGTGGTGCTGATCGGCACCGGCTCCGAGGTGCAGCTGGCGGTGGGCGCGCGCGAGGAGCTGCAGGCCGCGGGCATCCCGACGCGTGTGGTGTCGATGCCGTGCGTGGAGTGGTTCGACGAACAGGACCAGGCGTACCGGGACAGCGTGCTGCCGCCGGCGGTGCGAGCGCGGGTCGCGGTCGAGGCGGGCATCGGGCTGACCTGGCACCGCTACGTGGGCGACGCCGGGCGGATCGTGAGCCTGGAGCACTTCGGCGCCTCCGCCGACGGCAAGCTGCTGTTCCGCGAGTTCGGTTTCACCCCGGAGGCGGTGGCCGCCGCGGCCCGGGAATCCCTCGCCGCCGTAGATCGCTGACGCTGACAACACGACGAAATCAGGAGATGCAAATCCCATGACAGACGCACTCAAGCGCCTCTCCGACGAAGGCGTCGCGATCTGGCTGGACGACCTGTCGCGCAAGCGGATCACGTCCGGCAACCTGGCGGAGCTGATCGACGAGCAGCACGTGGTCGGCGTGACCACCAACCCGTCGATCTTCCAGAAGGCGATCTCCCAGGGCGACGGCTACGACAGCCAGCTCAAGGACCTCGCGGCCCGGCGGCTGACCGTCGAGGAGGCCATCCGGATGATCACCACCGCCGACGTGCGGGACGCCGCCGACGTGCTGCGGCCGGTCTGGGAGGCCACCGACCACCAGGACGGCCGGGTGTCCATCGAGGTGGACCCGCGGCTGGCGCACGACACGGTCGCGACGGTCGCCGAGGCCAAGCAGCTGGCCTGGCTGGTGGACCGGCCGAACACGCTGATCAAGATCCCGGCCACGGAGGCCGGCATCCCCGCCATCGCGGAGACCATCGGCCTGGGCATCAGCGTCAACGTCACGCTGATCTTCTCGCTGGAGCGCTACCGCGCGGTGATGGACGCCTACCTGACCGGTCTGGAGAAGGCCAAGGCGGCGGGTCTGGACCTGAACGAGATCCACTCGGTGGCGTCGTTCTTCGTCTCCCGCGTCGACACCGAGATCGACAAGCGGCTGGAGAAGATCGGCGGCGACGAGGCCAAGGCGCTCAAGGGCAAGGCCGCGGTCGCCAACGCGCGGCTGGCGTACCAGGCGTACGAGGAGGTGTTCGCCTCCGACCGCTGGCTGGCGCTGGAGAAGGCCGGCGCGAACAAGCAGCGCCCGCTGTGGGCGTCGACGGGCGTGAAGGACCCGGCCTACCCGGCCGACCTGTACGTCTACGAGCTGGTCGCGCCGAACACCGTCAACACCATGCCGGAGGCCACCCTGGAGGCCACCGAGCAGCAGGACCGCATCGACGGCGACCGGGTGCACGGCACCTACGAGCAGGCGCGCGCCGAGCTGGACGCGCTGGCCGCGGTCGGCGTGTCGTACGACGACGTGGTGAAGGTGCTGGAGGACGAGGGCGTGGAGAAGTTCGAGGCGGCCTGGAACGAGCTGCTGGACTCCACCAAGGCGGAACTCGAGCGGCTCGCTCCCTCGGAGGCCTGAGTGACCAGCCAATCCACCGGAGCGGGCGACGCCAGCGACGCCGCCGGCTCCGCAGAGGTGGCCGCGGCCGTCGAGGCGACGGACGGCGCGGCCGACACCGCGGTCGCGCGCAATCCGCTGCGCGACCCGCTGGACCGGCGGCTGCCGCGGATCGCCGGGCCGTCCGGCCTGGTCATCTTCGGCGTGACCGGCGACCTGTCCCGCAAGAAGCTGATGCCGGCGGTGTACGACCTGGCCAACCGGGGGCTGCTGCCGCCGGGCTTCGCGCTGGTCGGCTTCGCCCGCAGGTCCTGGGAGAACGAGGACTTCGCGCAGGAGGTGCACGACGCGGTCAAGGAGCACGCGCGCACGCCGTTCCGCGAGGAGGTGTGGCAGCAGCTGGCCGAGGGCTGCCGCTTCGTGCAGGGCGACTTCGACGACGACAAGGCGTTCCAGCAGCTGAAGTCGACCATCGAGGACCTGGACAAGGCCCGGGGCACCGGCGGCAACTTCGCCTTCTACCTGTCGGTGCCGCCGAAGTTCTTCCCGAACGTGGTGCAGCAGCTGAAGAAGCACGGGCTGTCGCAGGGCAGCGGCGAGTCGTGGCGGCGCGCCGTCATCGAGAAGCCGTTCGGCCACGACCTAGCCAGCGCGCAGCAGCTGAACCGGATCGTGCACGAGGTGTTCCCGCCCAACGAGGTCTTCAGGATCGACCACTACCTGGGCAAGGAGACGGTCCAGAACATCCTGGCGCTGCGCTTCGCCAACACCATGTACGAGCCGATCTGGAACCGGTCCTACGTGGACCACGTGCAGATCACGATGGCCGAGGACATCGGCATCGGCGGCCGGGCCGGGTACTACGACGGCATCGGCGCGGCCCGTGACGTGATCCAGAACCACCTGCTGCAGCTGCTGGCGCTGACCGCGATGGAGGAGCCGGGCTCCTTCCACCCCAAGGCGCTGACCGCGGAGAAGCTGAAGGTGCTGGGCGCGGTCGTGCTCCCGGACGACCTGGCGAAGTACACCGTGCGCGGGCAGTACGCGCACGCCTGGCAGGGCGGCGAGGAGGTGCTCGGCTACCTGGAGGAGGAGGGCATCGACCCCAAGTCCAAGACCGACACCTACGCGGCGGTCAAGCTGGAGATCAACAACCGCCGCTGGGCCGGGGTGCCGTTCTACCTGCGCACCGGCAAGCGCCTGGGCCGCCGGGTCACCGAGATCGCGGTGGTCTTCAAGCGCGCCCCCTACCTGCCGTTCGAGTCCGGCGCCACCGAGGAGCTGGGCGAGAACGCGCTGGTCATCCGGGTGCAGCCGGACGAGGGCGTGACCGTGCGGTTCGGTTCGAAGGTGCCGGGGACCTCCACCGAGGTCCGGGACGTGACGATGGACTTCGCGTACGGCGAGTCGTTCACCGAGTCCAGCCCGGAGGCGTACGAGCGGCTCATCCTGGATGTGCTGCTGGGCGACGCCAACCTCTTCCCGCGCCACCAGGAGGTCGAGCTGTCCTGGACGATCCTCGACCCGATCGAGGCGTTCTGGGACAAGCACGGCAAGCCCGCGCAGTACGCCTCGGGCACCTGGGGCCCGGTCGAGGCGGACGAGATGCTCGCACGAGACGGCAGGAGCTGGCGCCGGCCATGAGAATCGATCTGACGGACACGACCTCCTCGAAGATCAACGCGGGGCTGATCCAGGCCCGGCGGGCGATCGGCACGCCGGCCGTCGGCATGGTGCTGACCCTGGTCATCGTCACCGACGAGGGCAGCGCCTACGACGCGCTGAAGGCCGCGCACGAGGCGTCGAAGGAGCACCCGTCGCGCATCCTGGTCGTCATCAAGCGGCCCGGACGCTCGCCGCGGGACCGGGCGCTGGCCCGGCTCGACGCCGAGGTGGTGGTGGGCGACGAGGCCGGCACCGGCGAGACGGTGGTGCTGCGGATGCACGGCGAGCTGGCCAACCACGCCGAGTCCGTGGTGCTGCCGCTGCTGCTGCCGGACGCCCCCGCGGTGTGCTGGTGGCCGGACAAGGCCCCGGACAGCCCGGCGGAGGACCCGCTGGGACGGCTGGCGGCGCGCCGGATCACCGACGCGGCGGCGACCGAGGACCCGGTGGGCTCGATCGGGCAGCGCGCCAAGTCGTACGCGCCCGGCGACACCGACCTGGCCTGGACCCGGATCACGCCGTGGCGCTCGATGCTGGCGGCGGCGCTGGACCAGAAGCACACCAGGATCAGGTCCGCCGTGGTGGAGGGCGAGGCGTACAACCCGAGCGCGGAGCTGCTGGCGCTGTGGCTGGCGGACCGGCTCGGGGTGCCGGTGGAGCGGCGGGTCTCCGACGGCCCGGGCATCACCGGGGCGCGGCTGTCCACCGCGGACGGCGAGATCTGCCTGGACCGGGCGGACGGCGCGCTGGCCGAGCTGTCGGTGCCGGGGCAGCCGGACCGCCATGTGGCGCTCAAGCGGCGGGAGACCTCGGAGCTGATCGCCGAGGAGCTGCGCAGGCTGGACCCGGACGACATATACCGCGCCACCGTGCGGTTCGGCGAGACGCACCTGCTGGACTCCGACGGGGCCGGCGGCTCCGCGGTCGGCGGCGCTCGCGCCGGGGGCGCGGCGAAGGCGGCCGCGTCCGGGAAGGCCGCGGCCGGCAAGTCCGCGTCGGCGGGCCGGTCGGCGGCGGGGAAGGCGTCGTCCAAGTGACCGCGCGGACCCCGCAGGTGGTGGTGCACCGCGACAAGGAGCTGATGGTGCGCGCCGCGGCGGCCCGGCTGATCACGAGGATCGTGGACGCCCAGGCCGCCCGGGGCGCCGCCTCGGTGGTGCTCACCGGGGGCCGCAACGGCAACGGGCTGCTGGCCGCGCTCGCCGAGGCCCCCGCGCGCGACGCGGTGGACTGGGCGCGCCTGGACCTGTGGTGGGGCGACGAGCGGTTCCTGCCCGACGGGGACCCGGAGCGCAATCTCACCCAGGCCAGGGAGGCGCTGCTGGACTCGGTGCCGCTGGACCCGGCGCGGGTGCACGCGATGGCGCCCTCGGACGGCGCGTACGGCTCCGACGTGGAGGCCGCCGCGGCGGCCTACGCGGCGGAGCTGGCCGCGGCGGCGGGTCCCGAGGACCACGCCCGGGTGCCGGCCTTCGACGTGCTGCTGCTGGGCGTCGGCCCGGACGCGCACGTGGCGTCGCTGTTCCCCGAGCACCCGGGGGCGCGTGAGGAGACGCTGACGGTGGTGGGCGTGCACGGCTCGCCGAAGCCGCCGCCGACGCGGATCTCGCTGACCTTCCCGGCGATCCGGGCGGCCCGCGAGGTGTGGCTGCTGGCCGGCGGCGAGGACAAGGCGGCGGCGGTCGCCCTCGCGCTGTCCGCGCCGGGCGAGCTGCAGGCCCCGGCGTCCGGCGCGTACGGCCGGTCCCGCACGCTCTGGCTGCTGGACCGCGCCGCGGCCGCGAAACTCCCCGCGGACCTCTACCCGCCGGCCTCGGCGTAGCGCCTCAGCCCGGCTCGGCATTTTTCAGCTCGGCGTAGCGCTTCCAGGGGCGCGGGGAACTCTCCCCGCGCCCCTGTTCAGTCGGCGGTCAGCGGCCGCGCAGCTCGCGGTACTTGGCCACCAGAGCCGTGGTGCTGGGGTCGAGGCCGGGGACGTCGGCGCCCTCGGACAGCGCGGGCTCGACGCGCTTGGCGAGGACCTTGCCCAGCTCGACGCCCCACTGGTCGAAGCTGTCGATGTTCCAGATCGCGCCCTGCACGAACACCTTGTGCTCGTACAGCGCGACGAGCTGCCCGAGCACCGACGGGGTCAGCTCGGTGGCCAGCACGGTGGTCGTGGGGTGGTTGCCGCGGAAGGTCTTGTGCGGCACCAGCTCCTCGGCGACGCCCTCCGCGCGCACCTCGTCCGGCGTCTTGCCGAAGGCCAACGCCTGTGTCTGCGCGAAGAAGTTGGCCATCAGCAGGTCGTGCTGCCCGGCCAGCGGCCCGAGTTCGCCGATCGGCCGGGCGAAGCCGATGAAGTCCGCGGGGACGACCTTGGTGCCCTGGTGCAGCAACTGGTAGTACGCGTGCTGCCCGTTGGTGCCGGGCGTGCCCCACACCACCGGCCCGGTCTGCCAGTCCACCGGGTTGCCCTGGCGGTCCACCGACTTGCCGTTGGACTCCATGTCCAGCTGCTGGAGGTAGGCGGTGAACCGGCTCAGGTAGTGGCTGTACGGGAGCACCGCGTGCGACTGCGCGTCGAAGAAGCCGCCGTACCAGACGCCCAACAGGCCCAGCAGCAGCGGCGCGTTCTGCTCCGGCGGCGCGGTCTTGAAGTGCTCGTCGACCAGGTGGAAGCCGGCCAGCATGTCGCGGAACGCCTCGGGGCCGATGGCCAGCATCAGCGACAGGCCGATCGCGGAGTCGTAGGAGTAGCGGCCGCCGACCCAGTCCCAGAACTCGAACATGTTCTGGGTGTCGATGCCGAAGTCCGCGACCTTCTGCGCGTTGGTGGACAGCGCCACGAAGTGCTTGGCCACCGCCTCGTCGCCGGCGCCCAGTCGGCCGAGCAGCCACTGCCGGGCCGAGGTGGCGTTGGTGATGGTCTCGATGGTGGTGAAGGTCTTGGACGCGACGATGAAGAGCGTCTCCGCGGCGTCCAGGTCCCGCACCGCCTCGTGCAGGTCGGCGCCGTCGACGTTGGAGACGAAGCGGAAGGTCAGGTCGCGTGCGGTGTACGGGCGCAGGACCTCGTAGGCCATGGCCGGGCCGAGGTCGGAGCCGCCGATGCCGATGTTGACGATGTTCCTGATCCGCTTGCCGGTGTGGCCGGTCCACTCGCCGGAGCGCACCCGGTCGGTGAACACCGACATCTTGGTGAGCACCGCGTGCACGGCCGGCACCACGTCCTGGCCGTCGACGTCGATCTCGGCGTAGCGCGGCGCGCGCAGCGCGGTGTGCAGCACCGCGCGGTCCTCGGTGACGTTGATCTTCTCGCCCCGGAACATCGCGTCTCGCAGCTCGAACACCCCGGCTGCCGCGGCCAGTTCGCGCAGCAGCCGGAGGGTCTCGTCGGTGACCAGGTGCTTGGAGTAGTCCAGGTGGAGGTCCCCGACCCGCAGGGTGTAGCGGCCTGCGCGGTCCGGGTCGTCGGCGAACAGGTCCCGCAGGTGGGTGTCCCCGACCTCCTCGCGGTGCTTGGCCAGCGCGTGCCACTCGGGGCGCCGGTCGAGCCTGGTGGTGTGCTGCGCGTTCGTATCGGACATCAGTCCACTTCTCCTCGTCCTCGCTACGGTGACCACGCTAGTTGATGGCGTGGCGCGACGAGAGGAAGGGGAGGCGGCGGCGGATCAGAAGCCGCCGCGGTGCAGCCGCCCGGCGTAGCGCTCCTCGATGACCACGTTCCGCTCGTGGCCGCCGGGCAGGTTCGCCGAGACGTACACCGGCGCGTCCTTGCCCGCGGCGGCGAGCAGTCCGACGGACTCGGCGACGACCATCTGCACCAGCAGCGCGGAGGTGATGGTGGAGACGCCGCACAGCGCGTTGCCGTCGGGCAGCGGCAGCAGGGCGTCGCCGGCCGGGGCGCAGTTGTCGAGCACGGCGTCGGCGAGGTCGGCCAGCCGCTTGCCGCTGGGGTGCAGCGCGGGCACCGCGCGGGTGTGGGTCAGCGAGGTGAGCGCGACGAGCTTGTGTCCGGCCTCCTTGACGTGCAGGGCCATGTCCACGATCGAGTTGTTGACGCCGGAGTTCGACACGATCACGAACAGGTCCTGGGGGCGCGGCTCGGCCAGTTCGTACAGCCGCCGGGCCAGGCCGGGGGAACGCTCCAGCAGCGGGTCGGCGAGCACCGAGCGGTCCTCGCCGCCGCGCAGCACCAGGTCGGCCAGGCCGATCCGGTTGGTCGGCACGTAGCCGCCGGCGCGGCCGACGATCTCCAGCACGGTGGCCTGCGAGTGGCCGGTGCCGAAGCCGTGGATGACGCCGTCGGCGGCCACGCAGTCGGCGAAGAGCCGGCCGGCGGCGGCGACGGAGTCCTTGTTCGCCTCGATCGCCCGGTCGACGGCCGCGCGGCCCTCGTCGGCGAACGCGGCGGCGCTGATCGTTACGTCGGCCATGACTCCGGCTCCTTGGTTCAACCAACCATGATTGTGACGTCACGATGAAACAACCAACCATCGGCGGCCGTCAAGGGACCGCCCCGGGTGCGGGGAGCGGGACGCGCGGGACAGGCGGCTCGGAGCAGCGGCGCGGCGGACCGGCGGAGCGGACCCGGCGCGGCGAGGCGCACCTCAGAGCACCCCGGCGCGGCGAGGCGCACCTCAGAGCACCCCGGCGCGGCGAGGCTCGCCTCAGAGCACCCAGGCGCGGCGAGGCGCGCCTCAGAGCAGCAGCGCGGCCAGCGCCGCCGCGCCCGTCGTGCCGTCGCGGGTGGGGTGCAGGTGCAGGCCGAGGGGCTTCAGGCGGTCGGTGACGCGAGCCAGCAGGGGCCCTGCGGGGCCGAGCAGGCCGCCAGTGAGGACCAGTGGTTCGCCCGCGCGCGGGTCCAGCGCGCCGACGGTGTCCGCCAGCAGGTCCGCGGCGGCGTCCAGCAGCCGCAGCGCCACCTCGTCGCCGTCCCGCGCGGCCTCGACCGCGGCGTGGCTGAGCCGGGCGAGCGCGGCGGGCGGCTCCCCGTAGGCGCGGGTGACGATGCCCTCCCCCAGCTCCCAGCGGCGCTGCGCGTCGATCCCGGGCGTCAGCCCCTCGATCGCGGCCGCGCCCAGGTAGTGCGCGGCGACCCGCGCGACCAGCGCGGTCCAGGGTCCGCGGCCGTCCAGCGCCTCCAGCGCGGCGCGCACCGCCCGGCCGCCCAGCCAGAAGCCGCTGCCCTCGTCGCCGAGCAGCCAGCCGTGGCCGTCGACCACGGCGGCGCGGCGGCGGCCGGCCAGCCGGGTGGCGATGGCGCCGGTGCCGGCGATCAGGACCAGGCCGTCGGCGGGGGCGCCGGGCGCCGCGGCCAGCGCCACCTCGGTGTCGCCGCCGACGCCGACGGCCGCGCCGGTGATGCCGTTGGCGGCCAGCGCGTCGCGCACGCAGGACAGCGCGAGCCCGTGGCCGCGCTCGCTGCCCAGGCCCTCCGCGGCGCCCGCGAAGCCGCCGAAGACCCCGGCCACGCGGGCGCGGGCGGCCGGCGGCACGGCGGCGGCGATCGCCTCGGTCAGGTGCCGGGTCAGGTCCGCGCGGCCCACGCTGAGCGCGTTGCCGGGCCCGCCCGCGCCGCGGCCGAGCACCGCGCCGCCGACGCGCGCCTCGGCCAGGCAGGCCCTGCTGCTCGTGCCGCCCGCGTCGATGCCGATCACCAGCGGCCGGTTGTAGATTTCAGTCATCACCCCGCATGGTGGTTGACGTATTCATTCCGCACAAGCCCGGGAGACCGCCGACATGATCACCTCGCGGATTCGCGCAGAACTCCCCCGGATGTCCGGCTCGCTGCGCAAGGTCGGCGAACTGGTGCTCGCCGACCCGGCGGCGGCCACCCACGGCTCGGCGGCCGAGCTGGGCCGCCGCACCGGCACCTCGCAGGCCACCGTGACGCGTTTCTGCCGGGCGCTGGGGCTGGAGTCCTACCAGCAGCTGCTGATCGAGCTGGCGCAGGAGCAGGGGCGGGCGGAGGCGGAGCCGCCGGGCGCGGCGCTGGGCCCGCAGATCGGCCCGGAGGACGACCTGGAGAAGGTCATCGGGGTGGTCGCGGAGGCGGATCTGCGGGCGTTGCGGCACACCGCCGAGGTGCTGGACCGGGAGGCCCTGGAACGGGCCGCACAGGCCCTCGCACGGGCCCGCAGGACCGATGTCTACGGAGTGGGCGGCTCGGGGATCGTCGCGCACGAGGCGCAGGCCCGGCTGTTCGGCATCGGCTGCGCGGCCCACGCGTGGACCGAGGTGCACGCGGCGGAGACCTCCGCGGCCCTGCTGACGCCCTCGGACGCGGTGCTGGCCTTCTCCCACTCGGGGGCCACCCGCGAGGTCCTGGAGCCGCTGCGGCTGGCCGGGGACCGTGGCGCCACGACGGTGGCGGTCACCGGCGACCCTCGGTCACCGGTGGCGCAGGCGGCGGACGTCCACCTGACGTCGTACTCCGGCGAGACCAGCTTCCGCCGGGGCAACTTCGGCACCCGCCACTCGGTGCTGCTGATCGTGGACTGCCTGTACGCGCGGGTCGCCCAGCTCACCTACGACCGGGCCACCGCCTCGATCGCGCTGACGTCCCACATCGCCGACGGCCACACCGCCCGCGCCCGCAGGCGCTGAGGCGCACACGCACCGACGAGGGGGTCAGATCTCGCCGCGCAGCTTGGCGAGGGCCTCGGCCAGGATCGCCTCGCCGTCCGCGGCCGAACGGCGCTCCCTGACGTAGGCCAGGTGCGTCTTGTACGGCTCGGTGCGCGGGGGGGCCGGCGGGTTCTCCTCGTCCTGCCCGGCCGGGAAGCCGCAGCGGGGGCAGTCCCAGGTGTCCGGGATCTGCGCGTCGCTGGCGAAGCTCGGCTGGGTCTCGTGCCCGTTGGAGCACCAGAAGGAGATGCGCAGCCGCGGCGCGGACTCGCCCCGCTCGGCCTCTCCCATCGGCCCCGCCCCGACCCGACTGCCACGGATCGCGTTGCCACTTGCCACGGTCGTAACTCCCTGCGTGATGGTGCTGCGTCGTGCTGCGAGGTCGCCCTTTGCGGAGACCGCCGTTCCCCGCCGACGGTGGGGAAAGGGCACGGTATCCCAAGACGCGCGTCCATCATAAGTCCCGGACCGGCCGCTTCAGCGACGCAGCGTCAATTCTCCCCGAAAGGGCGGGAATCGGACCTCTCGCGCACCAACCGCCCGGTCAGTTCTTGAACTTCATCACCAGACCGAGCACGACCACGCACGCGAACCAGAGCAGACCGACGACCACGGTGATGCGGTCGAGGTTGCGCTCGGCCACCGACGAGCCGCCGACGGAGGACTGCATGCCGCCGCCGAACATGTCCGACAGGCCGCCGCCCTTCCCCTTGTGCATCAGCACGAGCAGCAGGAGCAGCAGGCTGAAGATGATGAGGGCGATGGAGAACCCGATGACCACGGCTGGACCAACTCTCTCGACTGCAGGACGGCACTACACGACTACGGACAGGCACTGACAGGGCCGACCGGCATCGTCACGCCGCCCGGCCCCGCCAGGGTACTTCACCTACCCCCGGAGTTCACTGGTCCCGGAAGCGGACGATCTTCACGAACTCCTCGGCGTCCAGCGCGGCGCCGCCGACCAGCGCGCCGTCGACGTCCGGCTGGGCCATGATCGCGGCGACGTTCCCGGACTTCACCGAGCCGCCGTACTGGATGCGCACGCCGTCGGCCAGCGCCTGGTCGTACAGCTCGGCCAGCCGGCCGCGGATCGCCCCGCAGACCTCCTGGGCGTCCTCGGGGGTGGCCACCTCGCCGGTGCCGATCGCCCAGACCGGCTCGTAGGCGATCACGATCGACGCGGCCTGCTCGGCGGTGATCCCCTTCAGCGCGCCGTCGACCTGGGCGAGGGTGTACGGGACCTGCTCGCCGGCCTTGCGCACGTCCAGGCCCTCGCCGACGCACAGGATCGGGGTGAGGCCGTGCTTGTACGCCGCCTTGACCTTCGCGTTGACGACCGCGTCGTCCTCGGCGTGGTACTGCCGCCGCTCGGAGTGCCCGATGGCGACGTAGCTGCACTTCAGCTTGGCCAGCATCGGCCCGGAGACCTCGCCGGTGTAGGCGCCGGAGTCGTGCGCCGACACGTCCTGCGCGCCGTAGGCGATGCGCAGCTTGTCGCCGTCGACGAGGGTCTGCACCGAGCGCAGGTCGGTGAAGGGCACCAGGACGGCGACCTCGACCTCGGCGTAGTCCTTGTCGGTCAGGGCGAAGGCGAGCTTCTGGACGTGGGCGATGGCCTCCAGGTGGTTGAGGTTCATCTTCCAGTTGCCCGCCATCAGCGGGGTGCGGGTGCTCTGGTCGCTCATCGGTGTTCAGTCCTCCAGGGCGGACAGGCCGGGCAGGGTCTTGCCTTCGAGGTACTCCAGGCTGGCGCCGCCGCCGGTGGAGATGTGGCCGAAAGCGTTCTCGTCGAAGCCCAGGATGCGCACGGCCGCGGCGGAGTCGCCGCCGCCGACCACGGTGAAGCCGGGGGCGTCGATCAGCGCCTGGGCGACCGCGCGGGTGCCGTCGGCGAAGTCGGGGTGCTCGAAGACGCCCATCGGGCCGTTCCAGAACACCGTGGCGGCGTCCGCGAGCTTGGCCGCGAAGAGCTTGCGCGACTCCGGGCCGATGTCCAGGCCGATGACGTCGGCCGGGATGGCCTCCGCGGGCGCGGTGACCGGCTCGGCGGGCGCCTTGGTCTTCAGGTCGGGGAACTGCGTGGCGCCGACCACGTCGACCGGCAGCACGAACTCCACGCCCTTCGCCTCGGCCCGCTCCAGGTACTCGGTGACGGCCGGCAGCTGGTCCTCCTGCAGCAGGCTCTTGCCGACCTCGTGGCCCTGGGCCTTGAGGAAGGTGAAGACCATGCCGCCGCCGACCAGGATGCGGTCGGCCTTCTCCAGCAGGTGGTCGATCACGCCCAGCTTGTCGGAGACCTTGGAGCCGCCGAGCACCACCGCGTAGGGGCGGCTGACGTCCTCGGTGAGCTTCTTGAGCACGCCGACCTCGGTGGCGATGAGTCCGCCCGCGGCGTGCGGCAGCCGGGCGGGGAGGTCGTAGACCGAGGCGTGCTTGCGGTGCACCGCGCCGAAGCCGTCGCCGACGTAGGTGTCGGCGAGTGCGGCGAGCTGGTCGGCGAAGGCGCCGCGCTCGGCGTCGTCCTTGGCGGTCTCGCCGGCGTTGAAGCGCAGGTTCTCCAGCAGCGCGACCCGGCCGTCGGCCAGCGCCTCCACGGTGGCGCGGGCGCTGTCGCCGACGGTGTCGGACGCGAAGGCCACCTCGGCGCCCAGCAGCTCGCCCAGGCGCGCGGCCACCGGCGCGAGCGAGAACTGCGGGTCGGGCTCGCCCTTGGGACGGCCCAGGTGGGAGGCGACGATCACCTTGGCGCCGGCCTCGGCGAGCCGGGAGATCGTCGGGGCGACGGCGCGGATGCGGCCGTCGTCGGTGATCGCGCCGTCGGACAGCGGCACGTTCAGGTCGGCGCGGACGAACACCCGCCTGCCCTCGACCCGACCTTCGGAGATCAGGTCGTCGATCGTCTTCATCTGTGCGGTCTCCTGTGACTACGGGAAAGGTACGTCGGACGGACAGCGCCGTCGCACCGGGCGGCTGCGGACAGTCACCCACGGCGACGGACAGCGCGGAACAGGGCCCGGCCGACGCGCTGGGCGCGCCCGGACCGGACCCTGTTCACGCTTGCGTTCCCGCGCGCTGCGGCGCGGTCAGAGCTGGTTGCCGACGTAGACCGCGAGGTCCACCAGGCGGTTGGAGTAGCCCCACTCGTTGTCGTACCAGCCGATGACCTTCACCGTCTTGCCCTGGACCATGGTCAGGGACGAGTCGAAGGTGCAGGACGCCGGGGTGTTGACGATGTCCGAGGAGACGATCGGGTCCTCGGTGTACTCCAGCAGGCCCTTGAGCTGACCCTGGGCGGCCTTCAGGAAGGCGGCGTTGACCTCTTCCTTGGTGACCTCGCGCTCCAGGTCCACGACCAGGTCGGTGACCGAGCCGGTCGGCACCGGCACGCGCATGGCCAGGCCGTCGAGCTTGCCCTTGAGCTCCGGGATGACCAGCGCGGTGGCCTTGGCGGCGCCCGTGGTGGTCGGGATGATGTTCTCCGCGGCGGCGCGGGCGCGGCGCAGGTCCTTGTGCGGGAAGTCCAGGATGCGCTGGTCGTTGGTGTACGCGTGGACGGTCGTCATCAGGCCCTTGACGATGCCGAAGTTCTCCAGCAGGACCTTCGCCATCGGCGCCACACAGTTGGTGGTGCAGGACGCGTTGGAGATGACGTGGTGCTTGGCGGCGTCGTACTTGTCCTCGTTGACGCCCATCACGATGGTGACGTCCTCGTCCTTGGCGGGCGCCGAGATGATGACCTTCTTGGCGCCGCCGGCCAGGTGCTTGGCGGCGTCCGCGCCCTTGGTGAAGATGCCGGTGGACTCGATCACGATGTCCGCGCCCAGCTCGCCCCACTTGATCGCGGCGGGGTCGCGCTCGGCGAGCACCTTGATGGTGTGGCCGTCCACGGTGATGGTGTCGGCGGTGTGGCTGACCTCGGCCTTCAGCCGGCCCAGGATGGTGTCGTACTTCAGCAGGTGTGCCGTGGTAGCGGTGTCACCCAGGTCGTTGACCGCCACGATCTCGACGTCCGCACCCTGCTCCAGGATGGCGCGGAAGAAGTTACGCCCGATGCGGCCGAAGCCGTTGATGCCTACCCGGATCGTCACGAACCGATCTCCTCGCTCATTCGCCGGAGTCCCTCTCCGGCTGCGAATTATGGGATGTCCCCGACCACTACTGAGCCTACCTGGCCCCGCGTCCCGCCGCGCCCACGGGTGGCGTCCCCGCCCCGGGCTCCGCGCCGGGCGTCAGACGACCATCTCCTCGGTGAGGTTGGACTCGGTGCCGGGGACCCCGAGATCGGAGGCCCGCTTGTCGGCCATCGCCAGCAGCCGCCGGATCCGCCCGGCCACCGCGTCCTTCGTCAGCGGCGGTTCCGCGAGCGAGCCCAGCTCCTCCAGGGACGCCTGCTTGTGGTCCATCCGCAGCCGCCCGGCCGCCGCGAGGTGCTCGGGCACCTCCTCGCCGAGGATCTCCAGCGCCCGCTGCACCCGCGCGCCCGCGGCCACCGCGGCCCGCGCGGACCTGCGCAGGTTCGCGTCGTCGAAGTTGGCCAGCCGGTTCGCGGTGGCCCGCACCTCGCGCCGCATCCGGCGCTCCTCCCAGGCCAGCACCGAGTCGTGCGCGCCGAGCCGGGTGAGCAGCGCGCCGATCGCGTCGCCGTCGCGGACCACCACCCGGTCCACGTTGCGCACCTCGCGCGCCTTGGCCGGGATCTGCAGCCTGCGGGCCGCCCCGACCAGGGCGAGCGCGGCCTCGGGCCCCGGGCAGGTGACCTCCAGCGAGGAGGAGCGGCCGGGCTCGGTGAGCGAGCCGTGCGCGAGGAACGCGCCGCGCCAGGCCGCCTCCGCGTCGCAGGTCGCGCCGGACACCACCTGCGGCGGAAGCCCGCGGATCGGCCGGCCGCGGCCGTCGACCAGGCCGGTCTGCCGGGCGAGCTGGTCGCCGCCGGCCACCACCCGCACCACGTAGCGGCTGCCGCGGCGCAGCCCGCCAGGGGCCATCACCACCAGGTCCGAGCTGTGGCCGAAGATCTCCAGGATGTCCTTGCGCAGCCGCCGGGCGGCGATCCCGGTGTCCAGCTCCGCCTCGATCACGATCCGCCCGCTCACCAGGTGCAGTCCGCCCGCGAACCGCAGGATCGACGAGACCTCCGCCTTGCGGCAGCAGGTCCGGGTGACGGGGAGCCGGGAGATCTCGTCCTTCACCGCTGCCGTCATCGCCATGGGCCGATCCTTCCACGCATACGAAAAATCCTGTCATACGCGGCGGCCAACGACTCGGGGTCGTGCCGCGGCCCGTCGGGGGCGGCGACCGGCGCGAGTTCGACCGTGGCGCCCAACCGCTGCGCGGCCTCGTCGAGGCTCGGGCGGTCGGGCACGGCGGCCTCGTCGGCGAGAACCACGTCGATGGTGAGTTTAGGGGCGTGTCGCCCCAAAACCTCCAAGTGACGCTGCGGAGAAAATCCTTCCGTCTCCCCCGGCTGCGGCGCGAGGTTGAGGGTGAGCACGCGCCGCGCCCTGGTCGTCATCAGGGCTTCGGCCAGTTCCGGCACCAGCAGATGGGGGATCACGGAGGAGAACCAGGAACCGGGCCCGAGAACCACCCAGTCGGCGTCCATCACCGCCTGCACGGCCTCCGGCACCGCGGGCGGGTCGGCCGGGACCAGCTGCACCTCCTGCACCTCCCCGGGGGTCAGCGCGACGGTGGCCTGGCCGCGGACCGTCGACACCGCGTCGGGCTGCGCCGGGTCGTGGCCGCGGACGATCGCGTGCAGGTCAAGCGGCACCCCGGACATCGGCAGCACCCTGCCGTGCGCGCCGAGCAGCCGGCCCACCCACTCCAGCGCCGCCACCTCGTCGTTGAGCTGCTCCCACAGCGCGACGATCAGCAGGTTGCCGACCGCGTGGCCGTGCAGGTCGCCGCCGCTGACGAAACGGTGCTGCACCACCTTGGACCAGGTGCGGCCCCACTCGTCGTCCCCGCACAGCGCGGCCAGCGCCTTGCGCAGGTCGCCGGGCGGCAGCACGCCCATCTCGGTGCGCAGCCGCCCGCTGGAGCCGCCGTCGTCGGCGACCGTGACCACCGCGGTCAGGTCGCCGGTGATGCGCCGCAGCGCGGCCAGCGAGGCGGACAGCCCGTGGCCGCCGCCGAGGGCGACCACTTTCGGCGGCACCCCGGCCCGGCGGCCGTTCGCCGCCGGAAGTCCCGTACGGCGCCGCCGCCGACCGGTCATGATCACTCGCGCCCCATGTCCCTGTGCACCGTCACCGTCTCCACTCCGTCCGCCGCGAGCCGCGCCGCGAGCCGTTCCGACATCGCCACGCTGCGGTGCTTGCCTCCGGTGCAGCCGACGGCGATGGTCACATACCGTTTGCCCTCGCGACGGTAGCCCGCCGCGACGATGTGCAGCAGCTCGGCGTAGCGGTCGAGGAACTCCTTGGCGCCGGGCTGGTTGAACACGTACGTGGCCACCTCGTCGTTGAGCCCGGTGAAGGGCCGCAGCTCCGGCACCCAGTGCGGGTTGGGCAGGAAGCGGCAGTCCACCACCAGGTCGGCGTCGACGGGAAGCCCGTACTTGAATCCGAACGACATGACGGTGGCCCTGAGTTCCGGCTCCTCCTCGCCGGCGAACTGCGCGTCCAGCTTGGCGCGCAGTTCGTGCACGTTCAGGCTGGAGGTGTCGATCACCAGGTCGGCGTCGCCGCGCAGCTCGCGCAGCAGGTCGCGCTCGGCGGCGATGCCGTCCACGATCCGGCCGGAGCCCTGCAACGGGTGCGGGCGGCGGACCGACTCGAAGCGGCGGACCAGCGCGTCGTCGGAGGCCTCCAGGTAGATCACCCGGCGCTTGACGCTGCGGGTGTCCAGGTCGGCGAGGGACTCGCGGAGGTTGTCGAAGAACTGCCGGCCGCGCACGTCCACCACGACGGCGATCCGTGCGACGTTCCCCTGGGAGCGGGCGCCGAGGTCGACCATGGTCGGGATGAGGGCCGGCGGGAGGTTGTCGACCACGAACCAGCCGAGGTCCTCCAGGCACTTGGCCGCGGTGCTGCGGCCCGCTCCGGACATCCCGGAGATGATCACCAGTTCGGGGATGGCCTCGGCGGCCTCGCCCGCGCCTCCGCTGGTCATATGGCTGTCCTGTCCGTCCTGCTCGCTCATCTGCTCTTCCCCCGATGGTGGGACAGGGCCGCCGCGGGGGGCGGCCCGTCGCTGTTCCGTGATGTGTCGCTGTCCTGCGGTGTTCCGTCGTGCGGTGCGGTGTCGTGCGGTGCGGTGTCGTGCGGTTCGTCGGCAGCCGGCGGCGTGTCGTCGTGCGGTGCGGTGTCCTGCGGTGCGGTGTCGTCGTCGAGGATCTCGCCGGTCGCGGTGTTGACCGCGGGCGCGGCCGGGGCGGCGGAGGCGAGGGCCGCGGCGATGGTCTCGGCGGTGCGCCGGCCGATGCCCGGCACCTCGCACATCTCCTCGACGGTGGCCGCGCGCAGCCGCTTCAGCGAGCCGAAGTGCTTGAGCAGGGCCTGCCTGCGGGTCTCGCCGAGCCCCGGCACGGAGTCCAGCGCGCCGGCCTTCATCGACTTGGAGCGCTTGTTGCGCTGGTAGGCGATGGCGAAGCGGTGCGCCTCGTCACGCACCCGCTGCAGAAGGTACAGGCCCTCGCTGGTGCGCGGCAGGATGACCGGGTCGTCCTCGCCGGGCAGCCAGACCTCCTCCAGCCGTTTGGCCAGGCCGCACACGGCGACGTCGTCTATGCCCAGTTCGCGCAGCGCGGTGGCGGCCGCGGCGACCTGGGGCCGGCCGCCGTCGACCACGACGAGCTGCGGCGGGTAGGCGAACTTGCGCGGCCGCCCGGTCTCCGGGTCGATCGGCCCGCCCACCGGCTCGTCCCCGCCGGCGCCGTGCGCGTCCGCGCCGTGACCGTCCGCGTACGGTCCGTCCCCGCCGTCCCCGTGTCCGCTTCCGTTTCCGTTTCCGCCGTCCCCGTCGCCGTTCCCGCCGGCGCCCTGCTCCTCCCACTCGCTGGTGCGCTGCTTCTCCTGGAGGTAGCGGCGGAAGCGGCGGGAGACCACCTCGTGCATCGAGCGGACGTCGTCCTGGCCGGTGAAGGACTTGACCTGGAAGCGGCGGTACTCGCTCTTGCGGGCCAGGCCGTCCTCGAAGACCACCATCGAGGCCACCACGTCGTCCCCCTGGAGGTGGCTGATGTCGTAGCACTCGATGCGCAGCGGCGCGGTGTCGAGGTCGAGCGCCGCGGCGATCTCCTCCAGCGCGCGCGAGCGGGTGGTGAGGTCGGAGGCGCGCTTGGTCTTGTGCAGCGCGAGGGCCTGCTGCGCGTTGCGCTGCACGGTGACCATCAGGTCCTTCTTGTCGCCGCGCTGCGGCACCCGCAGGCTCACCTGGGCGCCGCGCCGCTGGGTCAGCCACTGGGCGAGCGGCTCGGCCGGCTCCGGCAGCGCGGGGACCAGCACCTCCTTGGGCACGCCGCCGGTGCCGCCGGACTCCAGCGCGTCCCCGCTCTCGTCGCCGTAGAGCTGCTGCAGCGCGTGCTCGACCAGGCCGGCGGTGTCGACCGCCTCGACCTTGTCGGTGACCCAGCCGCGCTGGCCGCGCACCCGGCCGCCGCGGACGTGGAAGATCTGCACGGCGGCCTCCAGTTCGTCCTCGGCGACCGCGATCAGGTCCGCGTCGGTGGCGTCGGCGAGCACCACCGCGTTCTTCTCCATGGCGCGGCGCAGCGCCTCCAGGTCGTCGCGCAGCCGGGCCGCCTGTTCGTACTCCATCGCCGCGGCGGCGTCCTTCATCCGCTGCTCCAGCCGGCGCAGGTACGTGCCGGCGTGGCCGGCCATGAAGTCGCTGAACTCCTCGGCCAGTTCGCGGTGATCCTCGGGGCTGATCCGGCCGACGCAGGGCGCCGAGCACTTGCCGATGTAACCGAGCAGGCAGGGGCGGCCGATCTGCGCGGAGCGCTTGAACACCCCGGCGGAGCAGGTGCGCACGGGGAAGACCCGCAGCAGCAGGTCCACGGTCTCGCGGATGGCCCAGGCGTGGGCGTACGGGCCGAAGTAGCGCACCCCGCGGCGCTTGGGCCCGCGCATCACCTGGACCCGGGGGAACTCCTCGTTCATCGTCACCGCGAGGGACGGATAGCTCTTGTCGTCGCGGTACTTGACGTTGAAGCGCGGGTCGAACTCCTTGATCCAGGAGTATTCGAGCTGGAGCGCCTCGACCTCGGTGGAGACGACCGTCCACTCGACCGAGGCGGCGGTGGTGACCATGGTGGCCGTGCGCTGGTGCAGGTTGGCGATGTCCTGGAAGTACGAGGACAGCCGCGCGCGCAGGCTCTTGGCCTTGCCGACGTAGATCACCCGGCGGTGCTCGTCGCGGAACTTGTAGACCCCTGGGGAGTCGGGGATCTGGCCCGGCTTCGGTCGGTACGTACTGGGGTCTGCCATGCCTTCCACCCTACTGGCGGGACGTGACAATCCCGCCTCAGGCGCGGGACGGCGCTACCCGTCGCGGGGGCCTCGCGGGTTCAGGAGGAGGCCGGGCCCACGGTGAGCTTGCCGCCCGACTCGGTGATCTTCACCGGGGGCAGCGGCCTGGCCGCCGGGCCCTGCACCACCGCGCCGGTCTCGGCGTTGAACTGGCTGCCGTGGCAGGGGCAGGAGGCCGTGGTGCCGTCCACCGTGTCCAGCACGCAGCCCTGGTGCGTGCAGACCGCGCTGAACGCCTTGAAGCCGCCCTTCTGCGGCTGCGACACCAGCACCTTGTCGTCGCGGTACAGCTTGGCGCCGCCGACCGGCACCGCGGACGCCGCGCCCAGGTCGACCGGCGAGGTCGGGGTGTTGGACGAGGACTTGCCGCCGCACGCGGCCAGGCCGGCCCCGCTCGCGCCGACGACTCCGGCGACCGCCGTGCCGCGCAGGACGGTACGGCGGGAGGCGGGCGGACCGGCGGGCTCGCTGGGCATGGTCTCTCCAGGGGGTACGGGGGCGTGCGCACCGACTCTACGGCCCGCGACCGCCCCCGCCCGCGCAGACCCGCCCGGGCCGCCGCAAACCCGCGAAGCCCTGTACAGCCCTGTGCAGCCCTGCCCAGGCCCGTCCGGGCGGCCCCGGACGGGCCCGGGGTCCGGACCTGCCGGGGCCCGGACCGCCCGGGCCGCCCGGGCCTCACGCCTTGCCGGCGGCCCGCTTCCTGGGCGCCGCGGTCTTCTTGGCCGCGGTCTTCGCCGTCGTCCTGGTCGCCGCCTTGGTCGCCGTCGTCGCCGTCTTGCCGCCCGCCGCGGACTTGGCGGTGGCGCGCTTGCGCGGCGCGGGGACCGCCGCCTCGCTGACCGACTCGGCGCTGAGGATGTCCCGCAGGAACTTGCCGGTGTGGCTGGCCGGGATGCCCGCGATCTGCTCCGGGGTGCCCTCGGCGACCACCAGGCCGCCGCCGCTGCCGCCTTCGGGACCCATGTCGATGACCCAGTCGGCGGTCTTGATGACGTCGAGGTTGTGCTCGATGACGACCACCGAGTTGCCCTTGTCGACCAGCCCGGACAGCACCTTGATCAGCTTGCTGATGTCCTCGAAGTGCAGTCCCGTGGTCGGCTCGTCCAGGACGTAGACGGTCCGGCCGGTGGAGCGCTTCTGCAGCTCGGAGGCGAGCTTGACGCGCTGCGCCTCGCCGCCGGAGAGCGTCGGCGCGGGCTGGCCGAGCCGGACGTACCCGAGGCCGACCTCGTGCAGCGTGCGCAGGTGGCGGGAGATCGTCGGCACCGCCTCGAAGAAGTCGAGCGCCTCCTCGATCGGCATGTCCAGCACCTCGGCGATGGACTTGCCCTTGTAGTGCACCTCCAGCGTCTCCCGGTTGTACCGGGCGCCGTGGCAGACCTCGCACGGCACGTAGACGTCCGGCAGGAAGTTCATCTCGATCTTGATGGTGCCGTCGCCCGAGCAGTTCTCGCAGCGGCCGCCCTTGACGTTGAAGGAGAACCGGCCGGGGAGGTAGCCGCGGACCTTGGCCTCCATCGTCTCCGCGAACAGCCGCCTGACGTGGTCGAAGACACCGGTGTACGTGGCCGGGTTGGAGCGCGGGGTGCGGCCGATGGGCGACTGGTCGACGTGCACGACCTTGTCCACCAGGTCGTCGCCGTCCACCCGGGTGTGCCGGCCGGGGACGGCCCGTGCGCCGTTCAGCTCCCGGGCGAGGTGGGTGTACAGGATGTCGTTGACCAGCGTGGACTTGCCGGAGCCTGAGACGCCGGTGACGGCGGTGAGCACGCCCAGCGGGAACGAGACGTTGATGTCCTGGAGGTTGTGCTCGCGGGCGCCGTGCACGGTCAGCCGGCGCTTGCGGTCGATCGGGCGGCGGTCGGCGGGCGTGGGGATGACGCGCTTGCCCGCCAGATACTGGCCGGTCAGCGACTCGTCGTTGTCCAGCAGCTCCTTGAGCGAGCCGGAGTGCACGACCTTGCCGCCGTGCTCGCCGGCGCCGGGGCCGATGTCCACCACCCAGTCCGCGGTCTTGATGGTGTCCTCGTCGTGCTCCACCACGATCAGCGTGTTGCCCAGGTCGCGCAGCCGCACCAGGGTCTCGATCAGCCGGTGGTTGTCGCGCTGGTGCAGGCCGATGGACGGCTCGTCCAGGACGTAGAGCACACCGACCAGGCCGGAGCCGATCTGGGTGGCGAGCCGGATGCGCTGGGCCTCGCCGCCGGACAGGGTGCCCGCGGCGCGGTTGAGCGAGAGGTAGTCCAGGCCGACGTCGACCAGGAACCTCAGCCGTTCGTTGACCTCCTTGAGCACCCGCTCGGCGATCTTGCGGTCGCGGGCGTCGAGCCGCATCGCGGCGAGGAACTCGGCGCAGTCGCTGATGGACATCGCGGAGACCTCGGCGATGGACTTGTCCATCACGGTGACCGCCAGCACGATCGGCTTGAGCCGGGCGCCCTCGCAGGTGGGGCAGGGCACCTCGCGCATGTAGCCCTCGAAGCGCTCGCGGCTGGAGTCGCTCTCGGAGTCCTGGTGGCGGCGCTTGACGAACGGAATCGCGCCCTCGAACTGGGCGTTGTAGACCCGCTCGCGGCCGTACCTGTTGCGGTAGGCGACGCGCACCTCGGACTTGTGGCCGTACAGCAGGGCCTTCTTGGCGCGGGCCGGCAGCCCGGCGAACGGGATGTCGGTGCGGAAGCCCAGCTCGGCGGCGAGGCCCTCGACCAGCCGGTCGAAGTAGCCCTTGGACATGCCGCCGTTCCAGGGCGCGACGGCGCCTTCGTCCAGCGACTTCTGCTCGTCCGGCACGATCAGCTCGGGGTCGACCTCCATCCGCGAGCCGATGCCGGTGCAGTCGGGGCAGGCGCCGAAGGGCGAGTTGAAGGAGAAGGAGCGCGGCTCCAGCTCCTCGAAGGACAGGTCGTCGTACGGGCAGTAGAGGTGCTCGGAGAACATCCGCTCGCGCTGCGGGTCGTCCTCCGGCAGGTCCACGAAGTCCAGCACGACCATGCCGCCGGACAGGCCGAGGGCGGTCTCCACCGAGTCCGTCAGCCGGCGCTTGGCGCTGTCCTTCACCGTGAGGCGGTCGACGACCACCTCGATGGTGTGCTTCTCCTGCTTCTTCAGCTTCGGCGGATCGGTCAGCTGGATCGTCGCGCCGTCCACCCGGGCCCGGCTGTAGCCCTTGGTCTGCAGGTCGGAGAAGAGGTCGACGAACTCGCCCTTGCGCTCGCGCACCAGCGGTGAGAGCACCTGGAAGCGGCTGCCCTCCTCCAGTTCGAGCACCCGGTCCACGATGGCCTGCGGCGACTGCCGGGAGATCGGCCGGCCGCACTGGGGGCAGTGCGGCTTGCCGATGCGCGCGAACAGCAGCCGGAGGTAGTCGTAGACCTCGGTGATGGTGCCGACGGTCGAGCGGGGGTTGCGCGAGGTGGACTTCTGGTCGATCGAGACAGCCGGGGACAGGCCCTCGATGAAGTCGACGTCCGGCTTGTCCATCTGGCCGAGGAACTGTCGGGCGTAGGAGGACAGCGACTCCACGTAGCGCCGCTGGCCCTCGGCGAAGATCGTGTCGAAGGCCAGCGAGGACTTGCCGGAACCGGACAGGCCGGTGAACACGATGAGCGAGTCCCGGGGCAGGTCGAGCGACACGTTCTTCAGATTGTGCTCGCGAGCGCCACGGACGGTGAGTCGATCGGCCACGCCAGTGCGCACCTTTCATCGGAGGGGGGAGGATCGGCACCCCCCGGTCAGCCTAAACGGGGTGGCGTCGGCATTTCTTCCAGACCGAGCGTATAGCACGTGCTTTCGATTTACGGGGTCGCGCCGCCATCTTCACCCGATCGTGTGCCCCGCGGGCCGGGAGCCGACCCGGGGCGCGCCCCCGAGGCCGCCCCGGAGCCGCCCGGAGCCGCCGCCGCAGCCACCCCCGGAGCCGCGGCCGGGCCCACGCGGCCGGGTCGCCGGCCACGGCCTACGCTGGCGGCATGGCGCACACGGGATACACGGGCAGGGTCTCGGTCGGCGGCACGCCCGACGTGCACGAGCTGCCGGAGCTGATCATCACGAAGACGGCGGTCGGCCCGATGGCGAACAACGCGTACGTGCTGCGCTGCCGCGCCACCGACGAGCAGCTGCTCGTCGACGCCGCCAACGAGCCCGCGACGCTCCTGGAGGTGATCGGCGGCGACGGGCTGGCGTCGGTCGTCACCACCCACCGGCACCCCGACCACTGGCAGGCGCTGCGCGAGGTCGTGGACGCCACCGGCGCACGCACCTACGCGGGCCGCGACGACACCGAGGGTATCCCGGTGCGCACCGACGTGCCGCTCGCCGACGGCGACACGATCCGGGTCGGCCGGGTCCGCCTCACCGCCCGCCACCTCGTCGGCCACACCCCCGGCAGCATCGCCCTCGTCTACGACGACCCGCACGGCCACCCGCACGTCTTCACCGGCGACTGCCTCTTCCCCGGGGGCGTCGGCAACACCCACGGCGACCCGGTCGCCTTCGCCTCGCTGCTCGACGGCGTCACCGCCAAGCTCTTCGACGTCCTCCCCGACGAGACGTGGGTCTACCCCGGCCACGGCGACGACACCACCCTCGGCACCGAGCGCCCGCACCTGGCCGAGTGGCGCGAGCGCGGCTGGTGATCCGCCGCCGGCGGTAACGGCCGGCGAGGCGGCCGAGGCGCCCGCGACCGGCCCGTCGCAGGGCCCTCACCTGCGGGGACGCAGTTCCCCTGTCATATGTCAGGAGCGCGGCTCCCCGGGTTCCTCCTACCGTCGACCTACGGTGCTGACGACTGGTCAGGCAGTCATCGGCAGACCGACAACGGAGGAAAACACCATGCGCAAGTTCACCAGGGCCGTCTCGTCCCTCGCCGTCGCCGCGGCGGCCGCCGCCGCCGTGACGCTCGGCTCCGGCCCGGCGCAGGCCGCCGACGGCTCGTGGGACGGCTGCCCGTCGGGTGCGGTCTGCATCTACGGCGAGGGCGTCCACGACAACCTCACCACGCCGACGAACGTCTACTGGAGCTACGGCGCCCACAACCTCAGCGGCCAGTACAACTGGCACTGGGTGCTGAACAACCAGACCGGCGGCGCCCACGCCCATCTGTGCCTGGGGTCGAACGGCACCAACTGCAACTACGACCTGGCCGCGCAGCACGGCGTGTGGGCCGATCTGACGCCGGTCAACTCCATCACGCTCGACCGGCCGTGAGCCGTCGGCCTTCGGCGCGGTGGCCATGATCCGCCGGCTGCGCCGAAGGCCGACCACCCGCCCGTCGTGGCGGGACGCGCCGCCGCCGGACCGCGGCTCGGGGGACGGCTGGGGACTCGGGGCGGCGTGCTCCGGGCCCCCAGCCGCGGGTCTCCGGCGGCGGCGTGCCGGGATCGGCCGGCCTCCCGTACGGCGCGGGGTCAGGCAGGGGTCAGGCCGAGGTGTAGTCCGCCAGGTTGCGGTGGACCTTGTCGATGTACGGCTGGACGCGGGCCGGTACGCCGCCGGCGTCGACGATGGTGCGGACGCTGGTGCGGTAGGCCGCCGCGGTCAGCGCGGCCAGGTCGCCGTGCATGCCGTCCGCCTTGAGCTGCTCGTCGACCCAGCACAGGTACGCGCCCATGGTGGCGATGGCGTCGGGCGGCGACATGTAGTCCTTCCTGCCGTCGTGGTCCCCGTCCACCGCCCACGCGTCGAAGACACGCGGGGTCCACATGGCGATGCCGTACTCGTCGGTGCTCGGGCGGCGGGCCCGCGCGTCGAAGCCGCTCTCGGCCTTGAGCATGGCGGCGATCAGCGCCGGGGTGACCTCCTCCTGGACGCACATCCGGGCGGCCTGGGAGATGTACGGGCGCAGGGCGGCGGGCACGTCGGCGTCCGCGGGCAGCGCGCCGGCCAGCGGGGTGAGGCGGGAGGCGGGAGTGGCGTGCGCGGCCCGGGGCGCGGAGCCGCCGGACCCGCTCCCTCCCCCGTCGCCGCCGGTGAACGCGAACGCGGCGACGACGGCCGCGGCGACCGCCACCGCGAGGCCGGCCGGCAGCAGGACCCGGCGCCGGGTCCACGGGGCGGCGCGGGCGCCTTCCGTCCCCGTGTACGGCTCCGCCGGGTCGGCCGCGTCCGCCGCATCCGCCAGCTCGGCGACGCGCGCGGCGAGCAGTTCCGCGGTGAGCGCGGCGCGGCCGGCGTGGTCGGGGGCCAGGCACGCGGCGATCAACTCCCGCCAGCCGTCGCCGAGTCCGGGCGCGAGCCGCAGCGGGGCCGCACCGCGGGCGTAGGACTGGGCGGCCAGCGCGCGGGCCCGCGCGGTCGCGCCGGGGAACGGGTGCAGGCCGCCGGCGAGCACCTGGTGGGCCACCACGCCGTACGCCCAGATGTCGCCGGTCAGGCGGACCGCGGTGCCGCGGCTGCCGGTCCGTTCCGACCACCACTCGGGCGGCATGTGGTCCAGCGTGCCCATCGGCGGCACATAGGCGTGCGTGCCCTCCAGCTCGGTGGTCAGGCCGAAGTCGGCGAGCCACACCTCGTCCTCGGGGCCGAGCAGGATGTTGGCGGGCTTCAGGTCGCCGTGCAGCCAGCCCTCGGCGTGCAGATGGGCCAGGCCCGCGGCGGCCCCGCGCAGGATGCGCGCGGCGCCGGGCACGGGCCCCCGCGCGGCGCCGCCGCTGCTGCCGCTGCCGCTGCCGACAGGGCTGCCGGGGCCGCCGGATAAGCCCGCCCCGCCCGCCCCGCCCGCGGTGGCCTCCGCAGCGGCCTCCGCGGCGTCCAGCAGGTCCTGGACGCTGCGTTCCGCACGGTCCATGACCAGGACGACCGCGCCGTCCAGGCCGGGGTGCCCGGGATCGGTGACGGTCAGCGACGCGTGGGTGCGTACCAGGTGCGGATGGCGGGCGGCCAGGCTGAACCGCACCTCGCGGCCCACGATCTCGTCCAATGCGGCGCGGCGGCCGGGTGTCAGGGCGGTGGCGCCGAGGAACTTCAGCGCGGCCCGCCGGCCCCCGCCGTCCCGCGCGGCGTACACGCTGCCCCAACTGCCCGAGCCGATCGGCCCGGTGACCGTCCAGCCCCCGACGCGATACCCGTCGGGGACCTCCACCGTCGCCCGTCCCGGCGCGGGTGAACGATCGCGGCCGGCAGGGTCGCGGTCCGAAGGATCGCGGTCCGAACGACCGCGGCCCGAAGAGTCATGGCCTGAAGGAGCGCGGCCCGAGCGATCGTGCTCTGAGGGATCGGGCATGGCTCACCCCTCCCAGGCACAGGGGCGGGGCCGCGGCGGCAGCAGCGTCAAGTGCTCCTCCCTGACCAGGTCGAAGCGGAGCGCGAAGGCGACGAGCTCCTCGCGCTTGCCGCCGGCGAGCGCGCCGGACCCGGCCGCGTCGCCGCCGCCCGCCAGGTCGTCGCGCAGCCGCAGCTTCACCGAGGCCAGGTAGTCGATGTGGTAGTTGACCGCCGAACGCGTCAGGTCCGCGCAGGAGTCCAGCCCGCGCAGCCGTTCCAGCACGCCGCCGACGCCGGGCACCGCGCCGGTCGAGGCGTTGCGCAGCCGCGGCTCGCACAGCGCCAGCAGCACCAGGAAGTACTTGGACGTCGGGTCGAGCGCGAACGGCATCGTGGTGCGCTCGCCGCCCCCGGCCGCCTCCTCGCGCGCGTCCGGGTGGTCGTCCTGGTACGCGTGCTGCGGCGCGAACACCTTGAACGACGCGTCCGCGGCGTGCGCGGGCAGCAGCACCCGGGAGAACTCGAACGGCACCGGCGCGCCGAGCCGTCCCGGCGCGACCTTGATGTGCTCGCCCGCGCCCTCCATGTTCTCCACCACGTACGTGGCGGTGCGGCTGTAGTTGGACAGCCGCCAGTAGTCCTCGGCCGCCGCGATCCGCCCGGCGCAGCGCGAGACCCCCGGGTCGTCGAGCCGAACCGGCACCGGGCTGCCGGGCGCGCCCCGGCCGAAGTCGACGGTCTCCCCCGGGCCCAGTTTCAGCAGCCGCGGCCGGCCCGGGGCCGTACCGCCGCGTCCGGGGCCCGTGCCCGCGCCGCCGACGCCGCCGGGCCGCTCGGGTGCGCCGCCGCGGAGCCGGCGGCCGCATTCCTCCGGTAGTTGAACGATGACCGTGTCCATGACCCATCCCCCGTATCGTTCACTCGGGTCACATTCGTTGCGCAGTGTTGGACGCGACGCCACGAGGGCCGGTTGCGCGGGTTCGCCGGAATGGCCGATACGGGTTCATCCCCACGGGTGAGGGACCGCGGTGTCCGCCGGGGTTCAACCCGGCGGTGTCCGCCGGGGGTTCAGCGCTGTCCGCGCATCCGCATGCCGACCTCGCCCTGGTCGGTCTCCCACCACGGCCGGGTCAGCTCGGGGACGGCGGGCTTCGCGGCGGCGCCGGGCGCGGACGCGGAGTCGGTGTCGGTGTCGGCGTCGGACTCGGACACAGCCCCGGGCCCGGCACCCGCCGCGGACGCGGCGCCTGCCCCGCCCCCGCCGACAGACCCGGCAACCGCTCCCGCGAGCGCCGCCTCGCGGTCCAGCCGCGCGTCCAGCTCCGCGGTCTTCGCGCGCTCCGCGCGGGCCCACTCCAGGAAGACCAGCAGCAGGAAGGGCAGCGCGACCAGTTCCGCGAGCGTGAGCATCAGCCCGCCGCCGAGCATCTGGTCGTGGTGGACGGACGGCCCCCAGGTGCGCGGGTGCCCGGCGTACCAGTGTCCGGCGACCAGGGTGCCGCTGGTCATCACCACCAGGCCCGGCACGGAGTCGAAGAGCCCGTCGAAGAACACCAGCGCGGCGCGCACCGGGTGGGTGCACCAGCGCGGCAGCATCTCCTGCCGGGTGAGCATCGGCAGCACGAACAGGCAGCCGGTGAAGAGCAGTTGAAGGTGCATCAACTGACGGACGAAGCCGTTGCCGAGCGCGGTGGAGAAGTACGGCGTGAAGTAGATCGTCAGCTCGGAGACGAGCACCAGCACCGAGCTGACCAGCGGATACGTCAGCGCGCGCACCGGCCGGGAGGCGAAGGCGCGGCGCAGCCGGCCGTCCGGCGCGGCCAGCGCGAGCGGGTCGCCGAGCGCCAGGCCGAGCGGCGCGAACAGGTCCAGCAGGATGTTCTGCACGGCGGCCGGCCAGAAGAGCACCTTGTCGTACACCGCCAGCGAGGACATCGTGGCGACGGCGAGGGTGCCCAGGCCCAGGACCGCGAAGGCCGCCGTGCGCCACAGCGGCCACGGTTCGCCCGCGCGCCGTCTGCGCCGCACCCCGTAGCCGTAGGCGGCGCCGAGCAGCACGATGGCCGCCAGGGCCGGTCCGTCGAGCTGCCAGGCGTCGAAGAACCGCGACCCGGTCAGCTCGGGCAGCGCTTGGGGGCTCGCCACATCCGCGCCTTTCCGCTCGTGGTGCCCGCGCCGCGCTCCCCCGCCGCCGCGCCCGCGCGTCACCCGCCGTACGTCGTGCGTCGTACGGACGGGGCGCGCGCCCCGTGCCGTCCGCTACCGGGCCACGGTAGACCTCTCGTCGTCGCGGTCCGCATCCAGGGCCCCGGCGCGCTCGGCACGGCGGGAGGCGGCCAAGCTGGTCGCGGTGGTCACGGCGAGGACGGCGACGATCACCGCGAGCGAGACCGGCACGGAGATCTGCGGCACGTGCACGCCGGACTCGTGCAGCGCGTGCAGCAGCAGCTTCACGCCGATGAAGCCGAGGATCACCGAGAGCCCGTAGGACAGGTGGACCAGCTTCTTCAGCAGGCCGCCGATGAGGAAGTACAGCTGCCGCAGTCCCATCAGCGCGAAGGCGTTCGCGGTGAAGACGATGTACGGGTCCTCGGTGAGCCCGAAGATCGCCGGGATCGAGTCGAGCGCGAAGAGCACGTCGGTGGTGCCGATGGCGAGCATCACCACGAGCATCGGCGTCATCAGCCGGCGGCCGTTCTCGCGGACGAACAGCCGGGTGCCGTGGTAGCAGTCGGTGGACGGCACGCGCCGCTCGACCGCCTTGAGCAGCCGGTTCTCCTCGTACCCGGAGTCCTCGTGGCCGCCGCGGGCCTCCTGGATCAGCTTCCACGCGGTCCAGATCAGGAAGGCGCCGAAGAGGAAGAAGACCCAGGAGAAGGCGGCCAGCACGGTCGCGCCGGCCGCGATGAAGACCGCGCGCAGCACCAGCGCTATCAGCACGCCGACGAGCAGCACCCGCTGCTGGTAGGCGGCGGGCACCGAGAACTTCGCCATGATCAGCACGAAGACGAAGAGGTTGTCGACGCTGAGGGACTTCTCGGTGACGTAGCCGGCGAAGAACTCGCCGGCCGGCTGCCCGCCGCCGAACACCAGCAGGCCGATGCCGAACAGCCCGGCCAGCACGACCCAGACGGCGGTCCAGATGCCGGCTTCCCGCACCGACACCTCGTGCGGGGTACGGCCGACGAGGAAGTCGGCGCCGATCAGGGCACACAGTCCCGCGATGGTGAGCGCCCAGAGGGTGAGGGAGACGTCCACAGATCCTCCGGCAGATTCGGTACGTCCACAAACGGTACACGAATCACCAAGGAACGGTAAAGCAAAGGCCAAGTGCGCAGGTCGGAGCGGGTGGGCCGGGAGGCGGAACGGGCAGGCGGGCGCGCAGCCGGACAGACAGGCCGGCGGCGGCCGGGCTGCCGCGGCCGGGGCTACTGGGGGCGGCCCTGGCCGGCCGGGCGGGCCGCGGCGAGCCGGCGCAGCACCTGCGCGAGCACCTGGCTGCCGGCCGGCACCTGCGCGGGCTCGTACGTCCAGGCGTGCCCGACCCAGGGATCGGCGAGGTGGTCGCTGGGCAGCGGGGTCAGCCGCAGCATCGACCGCCGGGGGTCGGCCGCGGCGGCGGCCTGGTACGCGTCGAAGCCGGAGCCGTCGGCGCCGCTCTCGTCGCGCTCGGCCACCAGCAGCAGGTGCACGCCGGCCGCGGGGCCCTCGTCGGCGAGGTAGCGCAGCTGGTGGACCGCGTGCTCGTCGAAGCCGTACGGGTACTCGTTGACGATCAGCAGCTGCCGGGCGGTGTCGAAGCCCGGCGGCAGCGCGTCGGCCGCGCCGCCGCGCAGCGCCATCTGCAACAGGTCGACCCGCTCGACCAGCCGGTCCAGGACCTCGCCGACCCCGGCGGCGCCCGGCGCGGGCGGCGGCAGCGGCAGCGCGCCGCCGGCGTACAGCGGCCCGAACGAGGCGGCGCCGGAGCCGGCCGGGTCCAGGACGTGCAGGGCGTAGCCGCCGGCCGGGTGCGAGGCGAGCAGCCGGGCGGCGACGGCGACCGCGGTGTCCGTCGCGGCGCGCCGGTCCTCGCTGCTGTCCACCCACAGGCCGCGCTCCATCGGCAGCCGGGACAGCAGCGGGATGCGCAGCTCGGGCGCCTCGGGCAGGGTGAGCGAGCCGAGCCGCACGGCGTACGGCGGCTCCTGGGGCGCCTGGTAGGCGTGCCAGCAGGGGTTGTCCCAGCCGGCCAGCGACGGGGGCAGCGCGGGCTCCACCACCTCGGCCTCGGCGGTCAGCTGGGCCAGGTCGCGGTCGAGCACGGCGCGGGCCTGGTCGACCAGCGCCATCTGCCGGAACTGGGCCTCCTCGCGCGCCGTCTCGGCCTGCGGGCCGCCGCGGGTGCGCGGGACGGCGAGCAGCCGGTCGAGGTCGTGCTCGTAGCGCGACTCCGCGAAGTCCACGGCGCTGCGGTACGCCGCGACGCTGCGGGTCAGGTCCTCGAACATCCCCCAGACCTGGTTGTACAGCCGCTCGTCCATGGTCCATCCGCCGGCGTCCCCCGCGACGGGGGCGGGCGGCGCGTCCGCGCCGGCGGGAGCGCCGGGTCCGCCGGGCGCGGCGGCGGGCGCGGCTGTCGGGCCGGAAGGCGCGGGGGCGCCGGCGGCGGGGGCGGCCGTCGATGCGGCCGCCGTCCCGGCAGCCGGGGGCGTGGACCGGCGGCGGCGCGGATGCCGGTAGTCGATGCCGGAAGAGGCGCCGCCGGCCCCGGAGGGCGCGACGCCGGACGAGGCGCCGGCCCCGGAGGGCGGTGCGGACGCCTGCGCGGGTACGGCGGCAGCGGCGCCGCCTGCTGCGGGGCTGTCCGTCGCGGGGATGCCGGCCGCCGCACCGCCTGTCGCGGGGTTGCCGGCCGCCGGACCGCCCGTCGCGGGGTTGCCGGCCGCCGGATCGCCTGCGGGAGCGCTTCCCGTGCCGTCCCCGCCCGCGGGCGCCGACCGGGGCGGCCCGGCGGGGTCGGGGCTCGGCGGCGGGTAGGTGCCGGGGAGCATGGGCCGGGGAGGCCGCGGCGGGGTGACGGCGCGGGACTGCTCCTGCTCGGCCGCCCGGTGGATCAGCGCGGCGGTCGCGTCCGGCTCGGGGGCCCGCTGGTCGGCGAGCAGTGCGGGCAGCCCGCCCTCGTAGCCCTGGCCGACCGCGCGGACCCGCCAGCCGCCCTGCCGCCGGTACAGCTCCAGCGCCAGCAGGGCGGTCTCCGCGCCGAGGCCGCCGATCGCGTAGCCCGCGGCCTCGGCGCCGTCCGGCGTGGTGACGGCCAGCCGCGGCACGGGCGCGGCGCCGAAGACGGCGGGGCCCGGGCGTCCCGGGGGCAGCGCGAGCAGCACGTGCACCCGGTGCACGCGCTCGGGCATCGCGCCGAGGTCGACGGCCAGCCGGTGGTCGGCGGCGGCCTGCCGGGGCACTTCGACGCCGGGCAGCCGCGGCGCGCCCGGGTGGGCGAGCCAGCCGTCTCCGGTGGGCGACGCGGCCTCGCCGGGGCCGGCCACCGCCCTGCCCTGCTCGTCGCCCAGGGTGATCGCGGCCACCACCGGGGTGCCCGCGGTGACCCTGATCTCCAGTCGGTTGCCCGGCAGCGGGTGGTTCTGCCCGCGGACCAGTTCGGCCGTCATGCCGCAGCCCCCGTTCCCCTCGTCCTCGGTCGTACGTGCGTGTCGGGCCGGCCCTGCGGCGGGCCGCGGGCCGGTCGTGCCCGCGGACCGTGTCGTCCGGCGTCTAGAGCGCGGGCAGGATCGCCGGGATCAGGTCCTTGAACGTCCGGCCGTTGGCGGGCGTGCCGATCGCGGTCATCGACCAGCCGCTCTGGCCGCGCTGCACCTTCGCCATGATCTGGGCGGTGTACTGGCCGCCGCCGGTGAGGGTGTAGCGGGCCAGCTCCTGGCCGGTGGTCTCGTCGACCAGGCGGCAGAACGCGTTCTGCACCTCGGCGAAGGTCTGGCCGGTGAAGGAGTTGACCGTGAAGACGATCTGGTCGACGTGCACCGGCACGCGCTGGAGGTCCACCAGGATCGACTCGTCGTCGCCGCCCTGGCCCGCGCCGCCCACCAGATTGTCGCCGGTGTGCCGGACCGAGCCGTCGTCGCTGGTCAGGTGCTGGAAGAAGACCACGTCCACCGGCTGCTTGTCGGCGAAGAGCACCGCGGAGGCGTCGAGGTCGATCTCCCGCGTACGGCTGCCGAACAGTCCGCGGCGGGGGGCGGCCTGCCAGCCGAGGCCCATCCTGACCGCCGACAGAGATCCCCCGTCCGACTTGCTCAGGCTGATCTTCTGGCCCTTGGTCATGTTGACCGTCACGTGCGTGTCCCCTCTCACCGTTCACCGACTGCGCGGTGTCACCCGTCCCCGTGTGCGCGGGTGTGTGCCCCGCACCCTAACAAGACGCCGCCGAAGCCGATCCCGGTTCGCCGCAGGGAGATTTCGGCACGCACCGGTCCCGTCCCGCGGGGTGGGGCGCGCCCGGGCCGGCCGCCGTGCCACACCCATCCCCAGGACCCGACGGCGGCCCCTACGCCACACCCGCCTCGCGCATCTGCCGCAGCTCCTTCTTCAACTCCCCCACCTCGTCCCGCAGCCGGGCGGCGACCTCGAACTGCAGCTCGCCCGCCGCGGTGTGCATCTGCTCGGTCAGCTGGGCGATCAGATCGGCCAGCTCGTCGGCGGGCAGGCCGCCGGAGGCGCGCTTGCCGCCGGACTTGGCGGACAGGCCAGGCACCGGCGCCTTGCCGCGCGACCGCTGCCGGCCCGAGCCCAGCAGCTCCTCGGTGTCGGCCTCCTCGCGGGCGATGTAGTCCAGGATGCCCGCGATCTTCTTCCGCAGCGGCTGGGGGTCGATGCCGTTCTCGGTGTTGTACGCGATCTGCTTGGCGCGACGGCGGTTGGTCTCGTCGATGGCCTTCTCCATCGCCGGGGTGATCTTGTCCGCGTACATATGGACCTGGCCGGAGACGTTGCGCGCCGCGCGGCCGATGGTCTGGATCAGGGAGGTGCCCGAGCGCAGGAAGCCCTCCTTGTCGGCGTCCAGGATCGCCACCAGGGACACCTCGGGCAGGTCCAGGCCCTCGCGCAGCAGGTTGATGCCGACCAGCACGTCGTACTCGCCGGCCCGCAGCTCCTGGAGCAGCTCCACGCGGCGCAGCGTGTCGATGTCGCTGTGCAGGTAGCGCACCCTGATGCCCAGTTCCAGCAGGTAGTCGGTGAGGTCCTCGGCCATCTTCTTGGTGAGGGTGGTGACGAGCACCCTCTCGTCCTTCTCGCTGCGCAGCCGGATCTCGTGCACCAGGTCGTCGATCTGCCCCTCGGTGGGCTTGACCACGACCTCGGGGTCGATCAGGCCGGTCGGCCGGATGATCTGCTCGACCTGGCCGTTGCCACGGGAGAGCTCGTACGCCCCCGGGGTCGCCGACAGATAGACGGTCTGGCCGACCCGCTCCAGGAACTCCTCCCACTTCAGCGGCCGGTTGTCCAGCGCGGAGGGCAGCCGGAAGCCGTGGTCGACCAGGGTGCGCTTGCGGGACGCGTCGCCCTCGTACATCGCGCCGATCTGCGGGACGGTGACGTGCGACTCGTCGATGACCAGCAGGAAGTCCTCGGGGAAGTAGTCGATCAGCGTGTCGGGCGCGCTGCCGGGGCCGCGGCCGTCGATGTGCCGCGAGTAGTTCTCGATGCCGGAGCAGGTGCCGATCTGCCGCATCATCTCGATGTCGTACGTGGTGCGCATCCGCAGCCGCTGCGCCTCCAGCAGCTTGCCCTGCTTCTCCAGCAGCGCGAGCTGGCCGGTCAGCTCCTGCTCGATGCCGGCGATGGCGCGTTCCATCCGCTCGGGGCCCGCGACGTAGTGGGTGGCCGGGAACACGTAGATCTGCCGGTCCTCGGTGATCACCTCGCCGGTGAGCGGGTGCAGGGTGTACAGGGCCTCGATCTCGTCGCCGAACATCTCGATGCGCACGGCCAGCTCCTCGTACACCGGGAAGATCTCCACGGTGTCGCCGCGCACCCGGAAGGTGCCGCGGGTGAACGCCATGTCGTTGCGCGTGTACTGGATGTCGACGAACCTGCGCAGCAGCGTGTCGCGGTCGATGACGTCCCCGACGTTGAGCCTGACCATGCGGTCGATGTACTCCTGCGGGGTGCCCAGGCCGTAGATGCAGGAGACGGAGGCGACCACCACCACGTCACGACGGGTGAGCAGCGAGTTGGTGGCGGAGTGGCGCAGCCGCTCCACCTCCTCGTTGATCGAGGAGTCCTTCTCGATGTAGGTGTCCGTCTGCGGGACGTACGCCTCGGGCTGGTAGTAGTCGTAGTACGAGACGAAGTACTCGACCGCGTTGTTCGGCAGCAGCTCGCGGAACTCGTTGGCGAGCTGGGCGGCGAGCGTCTTGTTGGGGGCCATCACCAGCGTGGGGCGCTGGAGCCGCTCGATCATCCACGCGGTGGTGGCGGACTTGCCGGTGCCGGTCGCGCCGAGCAGCACGACGTCCTGCTCGCCCGCGCGGATGCGGCGTTCGAGGTCGTCGATGGCCGTCGGCTGGTCGCCGCTCGGCTGGTAGGGACTGACGACCTCGAAGGGCGCCACACTGCGTTCGATGTCTGATACGGGCCGCATGACCCCCACGGTACGACCAGCCACCGACAATCGGTCGCGGCACGGCCTCCGGCCCGGATTCCCGGGGGCCCGGGGCGGCGCGCGCAGGCGGCGGGAGGAGGCCGGAGGCCGGCGGGCATCGGCGGCCGGGGGCGTTGTCGTACCCCCGGTCTAGCGTGGGGGTGTGACGACGAACGCTGCGTGGACGGTGCGGGAGACCCCGATCGGGCCGCTGCTGGTGGCGGGCACCGGCGAGGGGCTGGTCCTGGTGTGCTTCCGGGCCGATCCGGCGACCACGGGCCGGGCCGTGGAGTCGCTGGGCCGCAGACTGGGCTGTGTCCCGGAGGAGGACGCGGAGCGGCTCGCGCCGGTGACGCGGCAGCTGGACGCGTACTTCGCCGGGGAGCTGCGCGCCTTCGAGCTGCCGCTGGACTGGTCGCTGATCACCGGCTTCAACCGGCGGGTGCTGCGTGAGCTGGCGTCGGGCGTGCCGTACGGCAGCGTGGTGGGGTATCAGGACCTGGCCGACCGGGTCGGCGAGCCGGGGGCGGCGCGGGCGGTCGGCGTCGCCATGGCCTCCAACCCGCTGCCGGTGGTCGTGCCGTGTCACCGGGTGATCGAGAGCGGCGGCGGGATAGGCGGCTTCGGCGGCGGCCTGGAGATCAAGCGGCAGCTGCTGGCGCTTGAGGGCGTGCTGCCGGCGCCGCTGTTCTGATCTGACCGGGGGCTGCCCCGGCCTCTGGCTGCGGGCGCTCACCGCGGCGCCGCCCGCGCCCGCGCCCCGCGGCCGGGCGCGAGCCGGAGAGCCGGGCGCGAGCCGCGCCCGCCCTTGCAAGCCGGGGGCGCGAGCCGCGCCTGGCTCAGTCCTGGGCGCTGCGCGGGTCGGGGATCTGCGGCGGCGCGGCCTCCGGCAGCTCCGCGCGCCCGCTGTCCTCGGCCTTGGCGAGGCTCCGGGGCCCGTCGGCTGCGGGCACCTCGGGAGCGGCGGGCCCGGGTCCCGGCACCTCCTGAGGACTGCTCGCCGCGGCGTCCGGCGCGGGGTCCGCGCCGCCCGCGCCGGGAGCGCCGCCCTGGCCGGGAGCTCCCGGCGCGGGCGCGGTGCCGGCCGACGCGCGGTCGAAGAAGCGCAGCAGCTCCACCGGGAACGGCAGGACCAGCGTGGAGTTCTTCTCCGCCGCGACCTCGACCACGGTCTGCAGCATGCGCAGTTGCAGCGCCGCCGGGTTGGCGTCCATGGCCTTTGCGGCCTCGGACAGCTTCTGGGACGCCTGGAGTTCGCCGTCCGCGGTGATGATGCGGGCTCGGCGCTCCCGGTCAGCCTCGGCCTGCCGGGCCATCGACCGTTTCATGGACTCCGGCAGCGCCACGTCCTTGATCTCCACCCGGTCGATGTGCACGCCCCAGCCGGTGGCCGGGGTCGACAGCATCAGCTCCAGGCCCTCGTGCAGCTTCTCCCGCCCGGACAGCAGGTCGTCCAGCTCGCTCTTGCCGATGATCGAGCGCAGCGAGGTCTGCGCGACCTGGAGCATGGCGAACTGGTAGTTCTGCACGTCCACCGTCGCGCGCACCGGGTCGATGACGCGGAAGTACAGCACGGCGTCGACCCGTACCGACACGTTGTCCCGGGTGATGCCCTCCTGGGAGGGCACCGGCATGGTCACGACCTGCATGTTGACCTTCGTCATGCGGTCGATGAACGGCACCAGCAGTCGCGGCCCGGGCTCCTTGGGCAGCCGGTTGACCCGGCCGAAGCGGTAGACCACCCCGCGCTCGTACTGCTTGACCACCCGCATGCTGCTGGGCAGGACGATCAGGCCGAGCACGGCCGCCACGATGATGAGTACGACGACGACTTCCATGTCCCCGCTCCCCCTTTGCGCCAAGGGAATTGTCCCGACGGGAGTGCGACGCCCGGCGGTGGGCCGCCGGTTCCGCGGTCGGGCTGGGTGGCGGCGCCGGGCAGGGCCGGCGCCGCTCGGTACCGGAGTCGCCGGGGCGCCGGCCCCGGTGGGGGCACGGGCCTCGGTGGGCGCCGGTCTCAGTCGGTGTCGAAGCGCGCCGCGGCGACGTAGTCGGGGCGCGGGTCGAGCGCGGCGGCGAGCCGGAAGTGACGCTGCGCCTCGGCGGGGCGGTTGGCGCGCTCCAGCGTGCGGGCCAGCGCGAAGTGGGCGAAGGCGTTGGCCGGTTCGCGCTCCAGCACGATCTGGAACTCCAGCTCGGCCGGGCGCAGTTGGGCCGCCAGGAAGAACGCGCGGGCGCGCAGCAGGCGGGCCGCGGTGTTCTCCGGGTGCGCGGCGATCACGGGGTCGAGGAGCTTCACCGCGCCGCGCGGGTCGCGCGCGGCGAGCAGTTGCTCGGCGGCGCGGAAGTCGATGACATGCGTCTCGGGTGAGCGCTCGGGCATGCCGCCTCCCTCGATCGGGCACGGGTGACGACTGATCGTCTGGACAGACATACCCAACGCCGCAGGCCGCGACACCATTCCCTGCCTCGGGCCCTACCCTGGGGGCATGCTGACAGTGGGGCTGACCGGCGGCATCGGGGCCGGCAAGAGCGAGGTCGCGCGGCTGCTGGTGTCGTACGGCGCGGTGCTCGTGGACTCCGACCGGATCGCCCGCGAGGTGGTCGAGCCGGGGACCGCGGGGCTGGCCGCGGTCGTCGAGGAGTTCGGGCCGGGCGTGCTGGGCGGGGACGGCCGGCTGGACCGGCCGAAGCTCGGTGCGATCGTCTTCGCCGACGAGGAGCGGCTGCGGGCGCTCAACGCGATCGTGCACCCGCTGGTGCGGCGGCGCTCGCAGGAGTTGCAGCAGGCGGCGGGGCCGGACGCGATCGTGGTGCACGACGTGCCGCTGCTCACCGAGAACGGGCTGGCGCCGCTGTACGACCTGGTGGTCGTGGTCGACGCGGCGCCCGGCACCCAGCGGGACCGGCTGGTGCGGCTGCGCGGCATGTCACCGCGGGAGGCGGAGTCCCGGATGGCCGCGCAGGCCACGCGTGAGCAGCGGCTCGCCGTCGCCGATCTGGTGATCGACAACGACGGTCCGTTGGAGGCGCTGGAGCCCCAGGTCAGGGCGGTGTGGCGGAAGCTGGCCGAGCGCGCGGCGGCGCGATAGCCGCCGGCTCAGCGGCCGTCGTCCTCGCGGTCGGCGAGGAACCGCTCGAACTCCGCCGCGAGGTCGTCGGCCGAGGGCAGGTCGACGGGCTCGGCGATGAGGCTGTCGCGGCCTTCGGCGCCGGCCACCGCGTCGTACTGGCTCTCCAGGCCGCGCACCACCGAGACCAACTCGCCGTCGCCCTCGGCGACCTGACGGTCGATCTCCACCCGGACGGTGTGCGCCTCGTTCCGCAGCGCGTGGGCGATCTGCGGGAGCACCAGGCCGGTGGTGGCGGTGATGGCCTCCAGCACGGCGAGCGCGGCGTCCGGGTACGGGGAGCGGGCGAGGTAGTGCGGGACGTGGGCGCCGATGCCGAGCGCGTCCCGGCCGGCCTCGGCGAGCCGCAGCTCGATCAGTCCGGCCGCGCTGCCGGGCACCTGGGCCTCGTCGAACCAGGCGCGGTGACCGGGGATCAGGTCCACCCGGTTGCCGTGCGGGGTCAGGCCCACCGGACGGGTGTGCGGGACGCCCATCGGGATGCCGTGGAAGTTGATCGCGATCCGGACGCCGAGGCGCTCGATGACCTGGAGGACCGCCTGTGAGAAGCGCTCCCACTCCACGTCCGGCTCCTGGCCGGTGAGCAGCAGGAAGGGCGTGCCGGTGGTGTCGCGCACCAGGTAGAGGTCGATCGCCGGAGCCTCGTAGGACGTCCAGTGGTCGCGCTCGAAGGTCATCAGCGGCCGGCGCGCGCGGTAGTCGACCAGGCGGTCCGCGTCGAAGCTCGCGATCAGCTCGTTGTCCAGGCGGTCGAGGATCTGGCCGGTGATCTGGCCGCCCACCTCGCCGGCGTCCATGAAGCCCTCGAAGTGGTACAGCAGCACCGGTCCGGCGTCACCCACCGCCTCGTCGACGGCCTCCGCCCCGCCCGGCACGTACTCGTACAGTCCCTGCGGTTCCAGCACGGTGATCGTCCTCCCTCTCTCTGCATTCGTCAACGAACGTGCCGGGCCCACCATTCCCACCCCCCGCACCCGAACCGGTGAACCCGGGGCCGTACATGTGGCCGGAACACGGCCGTGCGCGCGGGCTGCGGGTGGGGTGGGGCGCAGGGGTGCGG
>JAJSZB010000039.1:22105-38722 GCA_050613715.1 Streptomyces sp. IBSBF 3018 | reverse complement strand
CTGCCGCCACCCCCGCCCCGCCGCCGCTCCTCGCAACTGGCGGCCTGGGGCTTCCTGGCGCCGGTCGCCGCCTACCTCGGGGTGTTCTACGTCTACCCCCTGTACCGCAACGTCGACCTGTCGGTACGGCACTACACCGTGCGCTCCTTCGTGCAGGGCGGCGCGGAGTTCACCGGCTGGGACAACGTCCACCAGGTCCTCCAGGACCCCGCGTTCGGCACCGCGCTGCGCAACACCATGGTGTTCACGCTGGTGTCGATCGTCTTCCAGTACGGGCTCGGGCTCGCGCTCGCGGTGTTCTTCAGCCGCGGCTTCCGGCTCGCCGCCACCCTGCGGGCGCTGTTCCTCATCCCCTGGCTGCTGCCGCTGATCGTGTCGGCGTCCACCTGGTCGTGGATGCTGAACAGCGAGTCGGGCGTGGTCGACTACGTCCTCGGGCTGGCCGGCGTGGGCAAGGTGGACTGGCTGACGTCGCCCTCGTGGGCCCTCACCTCGGTGATCATCGCCAACATCTGGATCGGCGTCCCGTTCAACCTGGTCATCCTCTACAGCGGTCTGCAGAACATCCCGGCCGAGCTGTACGAGGCGGCCGCGCTCGACGGGGCGGGCCGCTGGCAGCAGTTCCGGCGCATCACCTTCCCGCTGCTGCGGCCGGTCTCGGCGATCACCCTGCTGCTGGGCTTCATCTACACGCTCAAGGTCTTCGACCTGATCTGGATCATGACCAGGGGCGGTCCCGGCGACTCCTCGTCGACGCTGGCCACCTGGTCCTACCGGCTCGGCTTCGGCTCGCTGCTCCCGCGGTTCGGCCCCGGGGCGGCGGTCGGGAACATCCTCATCCTCATCGCCCTGGCCTTCGGCCTGGTCTACATCCGCGTCCAGAGGAGGCAGGTCCCGTGACCGCCGTGTCCCCGCCCCCCGCCCGCTCCACCGGCCCCTCCACCGGCCGCAGCACCGCGCGCGTACGGACCGCGCGCGTGCGGACCGCGGTCGGCATCGTGCTGACGGCGCTGATGCTCTTCCCCGTGTACTGGATGGTCAACGTCTCCCTCACCCCGCAGCAGGACATGCGCAAGGACCCGCCGGACCTGCTGCCGCTGCACCCGACGTTCAGCGGCTATCACGCGGTGCTCCGGGACCAGCTGCCCTACCTGTGGGTCAGCCTGCTGGTCGGACTGGGCACGGTCGCGCTGACGCTGGTGCTGTCCGCCCCCGCGGGCTACGCCCTGGCCAAGCTGCGCCCGCGCGGCGCGGGCGTGGTCGGCGTGCTGCTGCTGATCGCCCAGATGGTCCCGGGCATCGTCATGGCCATGGGCTTCTACGGAATCTTCCTCGACCTCGGCATCATGAACACCTGGTGGGGGCTGGTGGTCGCGGACTCCACGATCGCCGTGCCCTTCGGCGTGATGATCTTCGCGGCCTTCATGTCCGGCATCCCCGACGAACTCCTCGCCGCCGCCAGGATCGACGGCGCGGGCACGCTGCGCACCTTCGTCTCGGTGGTGCTGCCGGTCAGCAGGAACGCGGTCGTCACCGTGTCGCTGTTCAGCTTCCTGTGGGCGTGGTCGGACTTCGTCTTCGCCAACACGCTCGACGGCGGCGGCAGCATGCGCCCCATCACGCTCGGCATCTACAAGTACATCGGCAACAACAACCAGGAGTGGAACGCGATCATGGCCACGGCCGTCGTCGCGTCCGTGCCCGCGGCGGCCCTCCTCGTCCTCGCCCAGCGCTACGTCGCGGCAGGCGTCACCGCGGGCGCGGTCAAGGACTGAGCCGGGCGCGACCGGGTCCACGGGTTCGCGGGACCTTGACAGCGGCGCCGGGATGGGCCAACTTCGTATGCGAGCCGCAATGTTAGCGCTCACTTATCCGCGGCGCGCGAGATGCGGGTCCTCGCCGCCGCAGGTGTCCACGGCGGCGCTCCGGCGCCGGCGCACACCGCCCCACCCTCACCCGTACCAGCTCCTGGGCAGCGGCGGGTTCCGAACGGCGACAGCACTCCTCCGGCTGTCGGCCGTACCCCGCCGAGAGCGCCGCACACCCCTGCCCTCATCCGCACCCGGTCCCTGACCCGGACGCGCGGACGAGCCCTGGTGCGCCCGCGCGGCGTACCCGGATCGCCCGAACCGACATCGAGCCTGGAGGAAGCCATGACATCACGACGGGACGAACCGACCGCCGAGGGCCCGCAGTCCCCGAGCCGGAGGGCCGTGCTGGCGACGATGGGCGCGCTGCCGCTCCTCGCGGTCGCTGCGCCCTCCTTGGGGGCGGCGTCCTCGGCGTCCTCGGCGTCCGCGACGGAGACGGTGTCCGCGGCGGCCGCGGCGGCCGCCGCCGTGACCGTCGACCCGTCCGCGCGGCGGCAGACGATCCGCGGCTTCGGCGGCATGAACCACCCCGCGTGGGCGGGCGACCTGACGGCCGCACAGCGCGACACGGCGTTCGGCAACGGCACGGGCCAGCTCGGCTTCTCCATCCTCAGGATCCACATCGACGAGAACCAGGCGAACTGGGGAGCGGAAGTCGCCACGGCCCAGCGCGCGGCGGCCCTGGGCGCGATCGTCTTCGCGTCGCCGTGGAACCCCCCGGCGAGCATGGTCGAGACGTTCACCCACGGCAGCCAGACCAATGCCAAGCGCCTGCGGTACGACTCGTACGGCGCGTACGCGCAACACCTGAACTCCTTCTACCAGTTCATGAAGAGCAACGGCGTGGACCTGTACGCCGTGTCGGTCCAGAACGAGCCCGACTACGCGCAGGACTGGACGTGGTGGACGTCGAGCGAGATCGTCACCTTCCTGCGGAACAACGCCGGCGCGATCGGGACGAGGGTCATCGCGCCGGAGTCCTTCCAGTACGTCAAGAGCATGTCGGACCCGATCCTCGACGACGCGACGGCCCTGGCCAACCTGGACATCCTCGGGACCCACCTCTACGGCACGCCCTTCGCGAACTTCCCCTACCCCCTCTTCCAGCAGAAGGGGCAGGGCAAGGACCTGTGGATGACCGAGGTCTACTACCCCAACAGCACGGACTCCGCGGACCTGTGGCCCGCGGCGCTCGGTGTCGGCGAGCACATGCACCACGCGATGGTGGACGCCGGGTTCCAGGCGTACGTGTGGTGGTACATCCGGCGCAGCTACGGCCCCATGCGCGAGGACGGGCAGATCAGCAAGCGCGGCGCGATCATGGCGCACTTCTCGAAGTTCGTCCGCCCCGGGTACGTCCGCATCGACGCCGCCGCCAACCCGCAGACCAACGTCTACACCTCCGCGTACACCGGCGGCTCCAGCGTGGTCATCGTGGCCGTCAACAAGGGGACCGGCGCGGTGAGCCAGCAGTTCACCCTGGCGAACACCACCGCGTCCGGCGTGTCCTCCTGGGTGACGGACGGTTCCCGGACCCTCGCGGCGCTGAGCGGGCCCACGCTGGCGGGCGGCACCCTCACCGCCACGCTCCCGGCGTCGAGCATCGTGACGTTCGTCGTCACACTGGGCTCCTCCTCCGGCACCGACACCCAGGCGCCCAGCGCGCCCGGGACCCCCACCGCCAGCGGGACCACGGCCACCTCGGTCACGCTGAGCTGGCCGGCCTCCACCGACGACACCGGCGTGACCGGCTACGACGTCGTCCGGGTGAGCGGCAGCACCGAGACCGCCGCGGCGTCCTCCACCACCAACCGGGCCACCGTCACCGGCCTGACCGCCGGCACCGCCTACACCTTCGCGGTGTACGCGCGCGACGCGGCCGGCAACCGCTCGTCCCGCAGCTCCACGGTCACCGTCACCACCTCTACCGGCTCGTCCTCGGGCGGCTGCGGGGTCGGCTACAAGGTCACGGGCAGCTGGACCGGCGGCTTCCAGGGCGAGATCACCATCCAGAACACCGGCAGCGCCGCGCTCAGCGGCTGGACCCTCGCCTTCGCCTTCACCGCCGGCCAGACCATCACCCAGATGTGGGGCGGCACGCCCGCCCAGAGCGGGGGAGCGGTGACGGTCACCCCGGTGGACTACACCAGCTCCATCCCCGCCGGCGGCTCCGTCACGGTCGGCTTCCTCGCCGACCAGAACGGCACCAACCCCGCGCCGACCGGCTTCACGCTGAACGGCGCCGCCTGCACGAGCGCCTGACGAGTGACCCACGGCATCGAGGAAGTTTCCGACAGAGGAGGATCCCGACAATGCTGCACATGTGGTGGCACCGGTTCCGGCGCGGTGTTCTCGTCGCCGCGGCGGCGGTGATGGTCGCCGCGGGCGCCGTGGCGGTCACGGCACCCGCGTCGCAGGCGGCGACGCAGCAGCCGTGCGACATCTACGCGGCCGGCGGCACGCCGTGCGTGGCGGCGCACAGCACGGTCCGCGCGCTCTACGGCTCCTACACCGGCAGCCTGTACCAGGTGAGACGGTCCTCGGACAGCATGACCCGCGACATCGGCGTCGTCACCGCCGGCGGCCGCGCCGACGCCGCCGCCCAGGACGCGTTCTGCGCCGGCGCCACCTGCGTGATCACCACCGTCTACGACCAGTCCGGCCACGGCAACGACCTGAAGTACCAGGGCCCCGGCGGCGCCGGCGGCTCCGACACCCCCGCGACCGCCACCTCGGAGACCCTCACCGTCGCCGGCGGCAAGGCGTACTCCCTCTACGTCAAGCCCGGCAACAGCTACTGGCGCGACGGCCACCTCACCGGAATGCCCACCGGCAGCGCCCCCGAAGCCTCCTACATGGTCACCTCCGGCACCCACGTCAACAGCGGCTGCTGCTTCGACTACGGCAACAGCGAGACCGACCGCAGGGCCGACGGCGCCGGCGCCATGGACGCCATCTACTTCGGCACCAGCTGCTGGTTCGGCGGCTGCTCCGGCACCGGCCCCTGGGTCCAGGCCGACCTCGAGTACGGTCTCTACTCGGGCGGCAGCCAGACTTGGAACACCAACCAGCGGGCATTCACCGGCAAATACGTCACCGCCATGCTGAAGAACAACGGCACCAGCAGATTCGCCATCAAGGGGGCCGACGCCCAGTCCGGCGGCCTGACGACCCTCTGGGACGGTTCGCTGCCACCGGGCTACAGCCCGATGAGGAAACAGGGCGCGATCATCCTCGGCAGCGGCGGCGACTGCTGCAACGGCAACACCAACCAGTCCCAGGGCACCTTCTACGAGGGCGCCGTCGTCGCCGGCTACCCCTCGGACGCCACCGACGACGCCGTCCAGGCCAATATCAACGCCGCGGCCTACGGGGGGACCACCACCCCGGGGAACACCGTCACGGTGACCGACCCCGGCACGCAGAGCGCGACCGTGGGCACCGCCGTGAGCCCGCTGCAGGTCCAGGCCGCCGACTCCGCGTCGGGGCAGACCCTGAACTTCACCGCGAACGGCCTGCCCGCCGGCCTCTCGATCACCTCCGGCGGAAGGATCACCGGAACGCCCACCACCGCGGGGAACTTCTCCGTCACGGTGACCGCCACCGACACCACGGGAGCCAAGGCTTCGGCCACCTTCACCTGGACCGTCACCGGCGGCGGCTCCTCCGGCGGCACCTGCCACGTCACCTACACCAGGTCGAGCCAGTGGCAGGGAGGCTTCACCGCCGACGTCACGATCGGCAACACGGGCACCGCCCCCGTCAACGGCTGGTCGCTCGCGTTCTCCTTCACCGGCGACCAGAAGATCACCAACGGCTGGAACGCCACGGTGACCCAGTCCGGGACATCGGTCACCGCCAGGGACGCCGGCTACAACGCCGTCATCTCCCCGGCGGGGACGGTCTCCTTCGGCTTCCAGGGCACGTACACCTCCGACGACACGTCACCGACCGCCTTCACGCTGAACGGCGCGGCCTGCTCCTGACCCCGTCCGCACCAGGGCGGGCCGTGCCGCCGGATCCCCCGGCCGCACGGCCCGCCGCCGCACGGTGCGGCACCGGTGGTACGCGTGAGGCGTGGGCGCGCCACTGGCGCAAGTGGCACCAGATGGAACCGACAACGATCCGTTCACGTCATCAGCAGTCAAGGGAACCCGGCCGCGGCTGCGATCACGACGAGGGGGTTGGTCGCCACACGGGGGTGCGCCGCCGGGGACGCTATGGGAGGGAACTTGCACGACTCTGCACAATCGATCCCCCTGGAATCCGGCAAGCGGATTCCGGTCGTGGTCCATGCCCCGGACCCGATCTCGCGGGAGGGGGTGATCAGCCAGTTACGGCAACACCCGGTGGTGGACCTCGTCGAGGAGGCCGACGCTCCGAAGGAAGGAGTGGCCCTGCTGCTCGCCGACTCGCCCGACGCGGGCTCGCTCACGTGGCTGCGTCGCGCCGTGCGCCAGGGCAGCCTGCAGCCGGTTCTGGTGGTGGGCCAGATCCGCGAGGCGGACATACTCGACGTCTTCGAACTGGGCGTCGGGGCCGTCGTCTGGCGCCACGAAGCCACCTCGCAGCGGCTGCTGCGGGCGGTGCGCGCCGCGCACCGCGGCCAGGGCGAGCTGCCGTCCGACCTGCTCGGACGGCTGATCAGCCAGGTCGGCAGCCTGCGGACGGTCGCGGTCGGCCCGTCGGGCGCACAGCCGTCCGGCCTGTCACCGCGCGAGACCGACGTCCTGCGGCTGGCCGCCGACGGGCTGGGCACCGCCGAGATCGCCGAGAAACTCTCGTACTCCGAACGGACCGTCAAGAACATCATGCAAGGTCTGACCACCCGGCTCGCGCTGCGCAACCGCACGCACGCCGTCGCGTACGCCATGCGGGAGGGATACATCTCGTGATCCACGAAGTGGACAGCCTCCTGAAGGGCCTGCTGGAGGGCGGCGCCCTGGCCGGCGCGGACGTCAAGATCGCTTTCGACCCGCCGACGCGTGACTGGGCGGCCCGGCAGAACGCGCCCGCCTTCGACGTCTACCTCTACGACATCCGCGAGGACGTCGGCCGGCGCGAGCGCGGGCTGGCGGAGGTCCGCGACGAGCGTGGCGTGGTCGTGCGCCGGCGCAGACCGCCGCGCTGGTTCCGGCTGTCGTACCTGGTCACCGCCTGGACCAAGCAGCCGGAGGACGAACACCGGCTGCTCTCGGCGGCGTTGGCCACCCTGCTGCCGCACGAACTCCTGTCGCCCGACACGCTGCCCGACGCGCTGGCCGCGCTGGGCCTGAGCGTGCCGCTGGCCGTCTCCGGCGTCCAGACCGAGGCGCGGTCGCTGGCCGAGATCTGGTCCGCGCTCGGCGGCGGCCTCAAACCCTCGCTCGACATCGTCGTCACCGTGCCGTTCCCGGCCTACCCCGACTACGACGCCGGACCGCCGGTGACCGAGGGCGCGGTGGTACGGGCCAGGGAGATCGACGGACCGCTGGAGGACGGGGAACGCGCCCACCAGGCGCGGCACCTGACGGCCGGTGCGTCGGAGCCGGGCGCCGGGCGGGCCGGTGTGCCCGGTGTGCCCGGAGTGCCAGCCCGGCCCGGGGCGAAGGCCCGATGACCGGCCACCTCGGCATTCCGCCCGAGGCGGGCACGGCGCCGGCCGGCGCCGTGCCCCCCCGCGCCACCGCCCACCCGGGCGGCTCGCCCCANCCCCCCCCCCCCCCCCCCCCCCCCCCCCCCCCCCCCCCCCCCCCCCCCCGGCGCCACGGCCGACCCGGGCGGCTCGCCCGTCGACACCGCACAGCCCGGCCCCGCGCACCCCGGCACCGCCGCGCCCCGGGACGCCGAAGGCGCGCTGCTGGCCCGGCTGGCCCGGCTGCGCGCACGGGTCGCCGAGCTGGTCGAACGGAACAGCGCGGGCGATCCGACCGCGGCCGACCCGTTGCGCGGCCTGTACCTCGACGACGCCGCCGTCCGGCACCACCTGGCGCGCGGAGCCGGCCCCCGGTACGCCGCGGACGGCCGACCCGCGGTCGGCACGCCGGCGTCCGGGGAGGCGTCCTACGCGGACGAGGAGCAGACCGTCACCGCGCCGGACGACCGGCTGCACCAGCTCGCGCTGCGCCTGGGGCTGACCGCGCTGGACGCCGATCTCCTGCTCATCGCGCTCGCCCCGGACCTCGACCGCGGCTTCGAGCCGCTGTACGGATATCTGAACGACGACGTGAGCCGCCGGCGGGCCACGATCGGGCTGGCGCTGGACCTGTGCGGCCTGGAGTCCTCGCGTGCCGAGGCGCGTGACCGGTTCCACCGCACGTCGCCCCTGACCGCACTCGGCCTGATGCTGGTGGAGGAACCCGAACGCCCCTTCCTCAGCCGCTCGTTGCGCGTCCCGGACCGGCTGGCCGGCCACCTGCTCGGTGACGACGTCCTGGACGCCGCACTCGACGGACACGTCCGGCGACTGGACGCCCGCGGAGCCCTCGCGCACGCGCGGCACGCCCGGTCGCCGGCGCCGCGGCTCGCCGAGTACCTCGCCACCGGCGCGCCGGCGGTCTACCTGCGTGAGCGCAGGGACGGCGACGGACTGCTGTGCGCCGCCGCCGCGCTGCACGCCGCCGGCCGCGACGCGCTGCACTTCACCCCTGCCCCGGCCGGCCGCTCCGCGGCCGCCACGCAGGGCCAGGAGCACGCGGACCGCCACGGCGCCGACGAGCACCACGGCGCCGACCGGTACGGCCCGGTGGCGGAACTGCTGCGTGAGGCCCGGCTGCGCGGCTGCGCGATCGTGGTGTCGCCGCTGCCCGACCGGCCGGGTCCGCTGATCCGGGCGCTCACGGTGCCCGACGTGCCGGTGGTGTTCGCCGGTCCCGCGCCGTACGACGCGCAGTGGTGCGAGCGCGACCCGCTGGTGCTGGACGTGCCCTGGGCGCCGTCGGCCGCCGCGGACACCTGGGCGGCGGCTCTGGGCCTCGGTGAGGAGCAGGACCCGGGGTTCGACCTGGCCGCCACCGTCGCCCCCTACCGCCTCGGCGGCGACCGGATCGCCCGCGCGGCCCGCACCGCCGTCGAGCTGGCGGCGTTCGAGGGCGCCGCGCTGACCGCCGGCCACGTGCGGCTCGCCGCCCGCCAGCAGTCCGCCTCCGGCCTGGAGCGGCACGCCCGGCGGATCAGGCCCGCGGTCGGCTGGGAGGACCTGGTGCTGCCCGAGGAGCGCCTGGGACAGTTGCGGGAGCTGGCGCTGCGCGCCCGCCACCGTGAGCGCGTCCTCGGCGACTGGCGGCTCAGCGCGGGAGGCGGCCGCGGCCGCGGCGTGCTGGCGCTGTTCGCCGGGGAGTCGGGCACCGGCAAGACGCTGTCGGCCGAAGTGGTGGCCGCGGACCTCGGACTGGACCTGTACGTCGTCCAGCTCTCCTCGGTCGTCGACAAGTACGTCGGCGAGACCGAGAAGAACCTGGAGCGCATCTTCACCGAGGCCGACGGCACGGACGCGGTGCTGCTCTTCGACGAGGCCGACGCCATCTTCGGCAAGCGCTCGGAGGTCAAGGACTCGCACGACCGCTACGCCAACATGGAGAGCGCCTACCTGCTGCAGCGGCTTGAGGCGTTCGACGGCATCGCCCTGCTCACCACCAACCTGCGGGCGAACATCGACGACGCCTTCACCCGGCGCCTGGACCTCGTCATCGACTTCCCCTTCCCCGACGCCGGGCAGCGGCTGGCCCTGTGGCGGCACAGCCTGGTCCACGTGCCGTGCGAGGAGGACGTGGATCCGGCGGGCTGCGCGGCGGACTTCGAGCTGTCCGGCGGTTCGATCCGCAGCGCGGTGGTGACCGCGGCCTACGCGGCCGTCGGCCGCGGCGAGCCGGTCACCACCGCCGACCTGGTGGCCGGGGCCCGCCGCGAGTACCGCAAGGCGGGCCGCCTGGTCCCCGGCGACCTGGGGCTGTGATCCTCGCGGGAGTTGTGATCCTCGCGGGGCTGTGATCCCCGTGGGGTCGTGATCCCCGCGGGTCTCAGCTCTTGTCGGGCTTGACCAGGTACCAGCCCTGGTCGTCGTCGTCACTGCAGGTGTACAGGGTGAGGTTCTTGCCGTCGCCCGCGTCCTCGCCCTTGTTCGCGAAGCCGGCGACGTCCAGGCACAGCCCGTTGCTCGCGTAGTTCCGGATCCAGTACAAGCCGCCGCTGTTGGGCCGCTCGACGAGGTACCACAGCTGGTTGTCGGTCAGCGACCTGGTGCAGGCGCCCTCGTACAGGGGGGAGGTGAGGTCGGCGGCGCCGGTGCCGGGCGGATCGATGCAGTAGCCGGTGGTTATGTTGCGGAGTTGGACGAGGTCGGCGTTGCGCGGGCCCTGGCCCTTGGCCACGGTGTCGAGGTCGTAGACCTGGTTGACCTTGGCGGGGTTCGCGGCGCAGGTGTACTGGCTGACCGGGCTGCCCGAGGACCCGGTGGCGAAGGCGGGCGCGGCGCACTTCTGCGTCGTCCCGTTCCGCAGCATGACGTTCTTGAACTTGTCGTCCGCGGGCGGCTTCCCGGCCCCGCCGCCGCCCTTCCCGGGCGCCTGGGTCCGCGGCGCCTGCGTCTGCGGCGTCCGCGGCGGCTGGGTCTGCGGCGGCGTGGTCGTGGGCGGCGCCTGGGTCACCTGGGGCGCGGACGGCGGCGGCGGGGACAGCGTGGCGGCGGCCATCTCGTTGTACTCGGTGGCCTTGCTGCTCACCGACGGCCGGTAGGCGATCCAGATCATCGCGAAGGCGAGGGCCAGCGCGAGCAGCATGCTCAGCAGCACGCCGATCCAGCGCGGCAGCAGCCCGGGCTGGACGTACGTGCCCTGCACGGGCAGCGGTTCGGCACCGGAGCGGTGCACGGTGAGGGTGTAGGGCCGGGACTGCTTGGCGCCCGCCCAGATCGTCTGCCGGGGCTTGAGCGTCGCCCTGACGAAGGCGGCGTGGCCGGGCTCGATCTGGACGTTGGCGGGGTGGATGTCGTACCCGAGCTGGTCGCCGTTGTCGCTGCCGCCGACGGACGCGGTGAGCTTGACGTTGCCCAGGTTGTCGACGGCCAGGCGGGGCCGGCCGCGGAAGCGGCCCTTGACGACCGGCGGGACGAGTTCGGCACGCACCTCGGTGAACGGGGTGACGGTGACGTTGCCCTCGGGAACGGTGGTGGCCTGCGGGTGCTCGGTCGGGACGACCTGGACGCCGTACGGGGTCGGTCCGGCCGCGGCGTCCGGGGTGCGGGGCGGGGCGAAGGTCAGCACCACGGTCCCGGTCGTGCTGGGGTAGAGCCGGAGGACCTGCGGCTCCACGGCCGTCCACGGGGCGAGGTCGCCGACCGGCACGAACCGGTACTCGTCGACGACGTCGCCGGTGTTGCGCAACCGCAGCCGCACGGTCGTGCTGCCGCCCGGGTCCACGGTGGTCGAGGCGGGTTCGAGGGAGGTCCACAGACTCATGAGCCGACGCTACGGCGGGCGGCGGCGCGGTGTCGCAGGCCCCGGGGCAGGGTCGGTTGCCCGATCGGGCGTGCGTACCAGCCGTCGCGTGACGCCCTTCGGGCAGATCGAACGCCCTTCCGGGCACGAGGCGCTGCCCGCCGAAAGGTACCCAAGGGCCTTCTGGGAGCGCGCCCACCGGACGAATGTTGAACGAGTCACCCAGTCATACCCGCGAGGAGAACAGAACATGCCGTCGTATCTGTCGCCGGGCGTCTACGTCGAGGAGGTCGCCAGCGGTTCGCGCCCGATCGAGGGCGTGGGCACCTCCGTGGCGGCCTTCGTCGGCCTCGCCCCCACCGGTCCGCTGAACCGGCCGACGTTGGTGACCAACTGGTCGCAGTACGTGGCCGCCTTCGGTGAGTTCACCGACGGCTACTACCTGGCGCACTCCGTCTACGGCTTCTTCAACAACGGCGGTTCCGCGGCGTACGTCGTGCGCGTCGGCGGCGCGGCCGCCGGCGAGGGCCAGGACGCCGAGACCGCTGCTGCGGCCACGGGCTCGGCCGGCGAGGTGGTGGCGCCGGGCCCCGCCGCCGAGTTGGGGACGTTCACCGTGCGCGCGCTGGCGGCCGGCCGCACCGGCGCGCTCAGCGTCGAGGTCGCCGACGCGCAGGGCGAGGGGCCCGCGGAGCGGTTCCGGCTCCTGGTCAAGGACGGCGACAAGACCGTCGAGACCTTCGACGTGTCCGCGAAGAAGCAGGGCCGCAGCTACGTCGTCACACAGGTCAACGAGCGTTCCAAGCTGATCGGTGTGGAGGAGGCGGCGCCGGCCGCGCAGCTCGCCAGGCCGGACAACCAGACGGTGGCGCTCGCCGCGCCCGTGCCCGTGCCCGCCGCCCTTCCGGTCGAGCAGGCATCGGGCGGCCACCCCGGCCCGGCCGAGTATCTGGGCGACTCCGCCGACCGCACCGGCTTCGGCGGTCTGGAGGCCGTCGACGAGATCTCGATGGTCGCCGTGCCGGACCTGATGGCCGCCTACCAGAACGGCGCGATCGACCTGGAGGCGGTCAAGGCCGTCCAGCTCGGGCTGATCGCGCACTGCGAACTGATGGGCGACCGGGTCGCCGTCATCGACCCGCCGCCCGGCCTGAACGCCCGTGACGTGCGGGTGTGGCGGCAGGAGACCGCGGGCTACGACTCCAAGTACGCGGCCCTGTACTACCCGTGGATCAAGGTCTTCGACCCGGCCACCGGCCAGGCCCGCACGGTCCCGCCGAGCGGCCACGTCGCGGGCATCTGGGCCCGCAACGACTTCGAGCGCGGCGTGCACAAGGCCCCGGCCAACGAAGTCGTGCGCGGCGCCGTCGACCTGGAGAACCAGATCACCCGCGGCGAGCAGGACCTGCTCAACCCGATCGGCGTCAACTGCATCAGGTCCTTCCCCGGCCGCGGCATCCGGGTGTGGGGTGCCCGCACCCTGGCCTCCGACCCGGCCTGGCGCTACATCAACATCCGCCGGTACTTCAACTACCTGGAGGAGTCGATCCTGATCGGCACCCAGTGGGTGGTGTTCGAGCCCAACGACCAGGCTCTGTGGGCCCGCATCCGGCGCAACGTCTCGGCGTTCCTCGTCAACGAGTGGCGCAACGGCGCGCTCTTCGGCTCCCGTCCCGAGGAGGCCTTCTACGTCAAGTGCGACGCCGAGAGCAACCCGCAGGAGTCGGTGGACCTCGGGCGCGTCGTCTGCGAGATCGGCATCGCGCCCGTCAAGCCCGCGGAGTTCGTGATCTTCCGGCTGGCGCAGTTCTCCAGCGGCAGCGGCGAGCTGGAGGAGTAGCCGCCCGCGGTCATCCCGGCCGGGCACGCCACCGGCGGCGCCCGGCAGTGAGCACATCGCAGTACGTCACCCGTCATATCGGCACGCAATGAGCAGAAGGACAGGCAGCGCCTCATGACCAGCCAGCCCGGTGAGACTCTCACCTCACACAATTTCGGCATCCAGATCGACGGTGTCATGGTCGAGTTCCTGCACGAGGTCAGCGGCCTGAGCATGGAACAGGACGTCATCGAGTACCAGCAGGTGTCCGCACAGGGCGTGCCCGTGACGAAGAAGATGCCCGGCGTGAAGAAGGCCGGGCAGGTCACCGTCGTCCGCGGTGCGAACGGCTCCAGCGCGTTCACCCAGTGGATCAACGAGTCGATCGCCGGCCAGATGTCGACGGCCCGCAAGAACGCCACGATCATGCACATGGACCCGCTGAACAACCCGGTCGTGCGCTACCACCTGCGCAACGCCTGGTGCCACAAGGTCGAGCCCAGCGCGGTCAAGGCCGGCGAGGCGTCGGCGCTCACCGAGACCGTGTCCATCACCTACGAAGAACTGGTCATCGAGTAATGCGCCGTACGCCCACCCGCCCGTCCGCCGCCCCCGTACCGCCGGGCGCGGAGGACGGGCCGGCGGCAGCGTCCGTGCCCGGGACCGTGCCGGAAGCCGCCGCCCCTCCGCCCCAGGCGGTGCCCGAACGGCAGACGCTGCGCACGGAGTTCGAGTTCGAACTGCCCCGCGGCTACGTCGACCAGACGGGCACCGTCCACCGCACCGGGACCATGCGCCTGGCGACCGCACGGGACGAGCTGATCCCGCTGAGGGACGTCCGCGTCCAGGAGAACCCGGCCTACCTGTCGGTGGTGCTGCTCGGCCGCGTCATCACCCGCCTCGGCACGCTGCCGCTGGTGCACGACGGCGTGGTGGAGAACATGTTCGCCTCCGACCTCGCCTTCCTGCAGGACTTCTACCGGCAGGTCAACGCCGAGGGCCACACCAGGGCCGGGGTCACCTGCCCGCACTGCGAGCAGCCCTTCGAAGTGGAACTCGGCGGGAGCCGCCTGGGGGAATCGTGACGTACGCGACCGACCGGATCCACGAGGAGATCGCGTACGTCGCCTACCACTTCCACTGGAGCCTGGAGGACATCCTGGACCTCGAACACCGTGACCGGCGGCGCTACACCCAGGAGATCGCCGCCCTCGTCGACCGCGCGGCGGCGGAGGGCTGATGGGTCTCCTCGACAGGTTCCGCGAGCGCCGGGCCGAGCCCGCGGCCGCTGCGGCGCAACCGGCTCCCACCGGGCGCGGCCTGCCCTCGACCGGGCGCGTCCCGGCGGATGGTGGCGCGGCTGCGGGTGCGGCTGCGACTGCGTCCGGCGGCGCGGCGGAGGGCGGCGGCGATCCGGCCGCGGCCGAACCCGGGACGACCGCGGCGCGGGGCGCGACGGGCGGCTGGTCGGCACTGCCGCCGCTCGCCGGCACGACCACCGCGCCGCGACACGTGCCGGTCGCCGACCCGCGGTTCAGCGCCTCGCTGGCCACCTGGCAGGACCCCTCCTTCGGCGGGACGCTGTCGCACGCCGTGCTCGACGGCGCTCCCAGCGGCCTGGTCAAAGGCGCCCTGACCCCATCGGCCGCCGGCCCCGTGGAGGTTGAGCCGGACCTGCGCGTGACGGCCCTGCCGGTCGCGCGGCGGGGCCCCACCGCCTCCGGTCCCGCACGGGCCGGCGCGGGGGAGACGCCGTGGTCCCGCACGGAGGACGGAGCCTCCGGCGCGAGCGCCGCGTTCCCGGTACGTCCGCCGGTCGGCACCCGCGTCACCCCGGTGGCTCCGCAGGGGCCCCGCACCGCCGCGCCCGGTCGGCTGACCACGGCGCCCGCGGTCCAGCGGCGAGCGCTGCCGACCGTCCCCACGGCGGCCGCACGGCCCGCCACGCCCGCCGCGCCGGCGCCGCGCGCCGTCTCCGCGCCGACCCCGGCGGCCGCGATGCCCTTGCCTCCGCAGCCGACATCGACACCCCCGCGGGCTTCGACTCCGCCGTCTTCGTCCGCGATGCCGGCGGCCGGGGCCGAGGCGTTCCGGTCTCCGCAGCCGACGTCCGCCGCCCCGGCACCCCCGGGGGCTTCGACTTCGCCGTCTTCGGCCGCGTCCCCGGCGTTCCTGTCTCCGCAGCCGACGCCGACACCTCCGCGGTCTTCGACTTCCCCGTCTTCGGCCGTGATGCCGGCCGCCGCGTCCCCGGCGTCCCGGTCTCCGCAGCCGGCGTCCGCCGCCCCGACGCCCCCGGCACCCCCGTCCTCGACATTCGCCGCCGCGGCCGGCACGGAGCAGGCCGGCCTCGGCTCGCCCTCGGCCGGCAGCCGGACGCCGCGCCCGCAGGCCGGACCTACCCCGCACCGCCGTCCCGTGCTCGGCGCCCCCCTGCCCGCCCGGCCGCCGTCCGCACGACCGCTCGGTCCGGCCGACCCGACCAGGCCGGCCGGGCCGCAGCACGTGGCCGGTACGTCCCCCACGCCTCCGGCCCCGGGAACGCTCCCCGTACAGCGCTCGGTCGCACCGCCGGCCGCCGCCGCGGGACCCCGCGGCAGTACGCCACCCACCCCGCGCGCGACCGACCCGGCACGGCCTGGCGCGACGCCGCGGGGCGGCGCGGGCTCCTCCCCGACGAACGGCGGCACGCCGACATCGGCCGCGCCGACGACGGGCGGGCTCGCCGGTCCCGCGCGTCCCGCCGGAACGCCGCGGGGCGGCCCCGGTTCCTCGCCGGCCGGCGGCGGCACGCCCTCGCCGGCCGCCCCAGCCGCGGACGGACCCGCCGGACCGACCGGGGCGCAGTCCGGCCCCGGGGAGTCCCGCAGCGGCCGGACAACCGTGCAGCGTGCGGTGGCGGCCCCCGGACAGGCGACGGACCCGCGTGCCCTCGCGGGCAGCGCCCCGGTCGCGCCCGCCGACCGCACACCGGGCACGGCTGCGCCGCACCAGGGCTCAGAAGGTACGGATTCCGCGGCCGCGCTGCCCGTCGTCCCCGTCCGGCGGATCGCGGTGCCCCGCAGCTCCGTCGAGTCCGCCGGTTCGAGCGGGCCGGCGGGCCGTACGGCGCCGGCTGTCGTACCCGTACAGCGTGCGGCCGCGCCCGCGACGCCCGGCTCCGGATCGGCCGGCCGGGCAACGGGCGGCGCGCGGCAGCAGGGCGCGCGTCACGCGGCCGGCCCGGTCGGCCATCACCCGGCACCCCGAAGTGCCGCCGCGCACGGCGGGATGCGCGGCGAGTCTGCTGCCGGAGCTGCCGGAGCTGCCGGAGCTGCCGGAGCCGCCGGAGCCGCGGAGGCTCCGGGCGTCGTGGGACGGGGCGCCGGGGCGAACGGGCCTGCGACACAACCCCAGCGGGACCGGAGCAGCAGCGGTGCCGTGCAGCATTCGCTTCCGCTGGCCTCGGCCCGTTCCCTGGCCTCCGCGCTGTCATCGGTCCCGCCCGGCCAGCTGTCCCGGGGTCGGGCCGACG
>JAJSZB010000039.1:0-22095 GCA_050613715.1 Streptomyces sp. IBSBF 3018 | reverse complement strand
CGCCCGGCCCGCCCGTCGGCCCGTCCACCGGACAGCAGGCCGGGCAGCAGGCCGGGCAGCAGGGCGGCGGCGCGACCGCCGGGCATGGCGGCGCCGCCGGACCGGTTGCGGTACAGCGCACCGCGCCGCCCACCGGTGCCGGGCAGCGGGGTGCCGTGGGGCCCACCGTGCAGCGCAGCGCGGCACCCGCGGCAGTGCCGTGGCGACGGACGACCGCCGGCACGGCGTCGAGCACTGGCTCCGGCACTGGCTCCGGCTCCGGTTCCGGTCCGCGTCCGGCCGGGGCCTCCGCGGCGCCCGGCCCGGCAGCCGGAAGCCCCGGCCTACTTCCCGCGGTCCCGCCGCCCCGGGACCGTACGGCCGGGTCCACGGCGGCCAACCCCGGCGCCGGGACGTCGCCCACGATCGCACCCGCTGTACCAACGCCCCCGACAGGCGCCGCCGCCCCGACGCCCGTGCCGCCGCCCGCCACCACGACACCCGTGCCGCTGCCCAGCGGCGCCACGACGACGCCGCGCACCGGGATCGGCACGGCAGCGTCCGCGGCTTCGGTGACCGGCCCGCCGACCGGGCCGTCCCGCAGCGGCGCCCCGGTGGTGCAACGCCTCACCGCCGCTTCCCCCGCCTCCGAGGCCTTCGCGGCCGGTGGCCTTCCGATCTCCGGCGGCCCGGTGCAGCGAGCATCCGGTCCGCCCCCGTCCGCGGACGGACCGGCCGTCCCGGTGCGTCCCGCCGTACCCCTGACACCCGTCGCCCCGGCCCCGGCCGGTCCCACGTCCGCCGGCGGCCCGGCGCGAGCGCTGCCGGCCCCCGTTTCGCCGTCCGTGCCTACTCCGGAGTCCGCACCCCTCCCACCGTCCGCACCCGTTCCGACACCTGCGCCTGTCCCGGCGCCCCTACCCGTACGGCCGCACGCGTCCGTCCCAACACCCGTACCCGTACGGCCGGCCGGTGCGCCGGTGGTGTCGCGTCGTGCCGCGGCTTCTGGTTCCGGACCCGGCTCCGGACCCGGCTCCGTGTCTCCGGCCGGCGGCCCGACCCCGTCGGCCGGTCCGGCGATGCCGACGCCCGCGGCCCCGCTGCCGGTGCCGCCGCCCGCGACCCTGCCGGTCCAGCGGTCGGCGGGTGCCCAGGGCTCCGGCGGCGCGGCCGCGCACACCGGTGCCGTGTCCGCGCGGCACCACACCGCCGGGAAACCCGCGGCCGGTGCGGCGCCGGCCCTCGGCAGACCCGTACGGTCCGCGCCGCCCGCGCCGTCCGCGCCGCCCGCCGCGAGCCCCGCCCGCATCCAGGTCCAGCGCCGTACCCCGCCATCGGGAGCCGTGCACACCGCGGCCGGGGGCGGCGACGGGCGGACCCGTCCGGTGAGCGGTGGCTTCGACCCGCGAGAGCTCAGCGACGGCCAAGTGGAGGCTCTGGCCGACCGGTTGAGCGCGCCGCTGGCCCGGCGGCTGCGGTTCGACGCCCGCAAGCTGACGGAGCCGCAGACCGACGAGCTGGTCCGCCGACTCTTCGGCCCGCTGGCCCGTCTGCTGAGAACCGAGTTCCGTCTCGACCGCGAGCGCATCGGCAGGCAGCGTGATGCGCGCCGGTGACCGCGAACCCCTGACCGTGAACCGGGACCCGGGCGCCGGGGACCGGTCCGCGGGCGGCGCATGCGCCCGTGGACCGAAGCCGGGGCTGCCCGAGCCGGGGCTGCCCGAGCCGGGGCGCCCCGATCCGGGCAGCCGGAGCCGGGCGACCGGAGCCGGGCGGCCCGGCCGCAGCGGCCGGCGTCCCGCCCGACCGCACCCGCGGGGCCACGAGACCCCCGACCGCAAGCGAAAGGCCGACCGCGATGAGCAGCGATCTCGATCCGGGATCCTCGATCTTCTTCACCCTGACCATCGACGGCGAGGACCTGGGCTACTTCAACGGCTGCGACGGGCTCGCCTCGGAGGTGGAGGTGGAGCACTACCAGGAGGGCGGCAACAACGGGTTCGTCTGGCAACTCCCCACCCGTGTCACGTTCTCGACGATCCGGCTGACCCGTCCCCTGACCGCCGACACGGCGAACGTGGCGGCCTGGGTCTCGTCGGTGACCACCGGTGTGTCCCGGCCGACCGCCGAGATCGCCGCGCGGCGCGCGGACGGCTCGGTCGTCGTGCGCTGGGGGCTGCTGGACGTGGTGCCGGTGCGGTGGCAGGGACCCACGCTCGACCCGGCGAATCCCGGCGTCGCCACCGAGGTCCTGGAGATCGCGCACCACGGCTTCACCGACGTGGAGGGCGAGTAGCGATGTCGAAGTTCGAGAACTCGATGGACCACAAGTGGAACAAGGCGAGCAACAAGTTCGCCGACGCCATCGGCAGCCTGGTCCACGCCATGCTGGTGATCCACGAGCCGCCGCTCGGGCACAGCACCACCCCCGGCCCGCTGATCAAGTCCTTCAGCTTCGAGTTCAACCCCTCCCAGCTGGCGCTGACCCGCCGCGCGCAGTGGACCTCCACGCCCGCCGCGGCGGTGCGCGACGGGGTGCTGCCGGAGTTCCTGGGGCCGGAGCCGCGCGAGCTGAGCGTGACGGTGTTCCTCGACCGTTCCGACGACCCGGACAGCAACGACGTCATGAAGATGGTGGAGTCGCTGTTCTCGTGCTGCGAGGTGACGTCGATGAGCCTGGCGGCGAAGCAGCCCTCGACGCCCTGGGTGGTCTTCGAGTGGGGGTCGTTCAGGACGGCCAGGTTCACCGCCTACGTCGAATCGGTGGAGGCCCAGTACACCGTCTTCGGCACGTCCGGCATGCCGATCCGTGCCACCTGCCAGCTGCGACTGCACGAGATCCCGACCAGGACGGCGGGACAGAACCCGACGTCGGGCGCGCTCACCGCGCGCCGTGTGCACCGGCTGGTCGCCGGCGACTCCCTGCAGTCGCTGGCGTGGCGGGAGTACGGCGACGCCGCCGCCTGGCGGACCATCGCCGAGACCAACGGGATCGACGACCCGGCGCGGCTGACGCCCGGCACCGAACTCGTCCTGCCCGCGGCCGAGGAGGTCACCACGCCATGACCCGGATCGCCTTCTCCAGCGTCATCGACGTCAAGGTGAACGGCCGCTCGCTGCGCTCGCCCGTGGCCGAGCACCTCGTCGACGCCTGGATCGACCTCGCCTCCGGCGTGCCCGGCGCCTTCCACCTGGCCTTCCGCGACAGGGCGCGGCGGGAGGTGCTGGGCCTGGCCGGCATCGATGTCGGCGCGAGGGTCGAGCTGGCGCCGGTCGCCGACGGCAAAGGCGCGCAGGACACGCTGCTCACCGGTGAGGTGACCGGGCTGGAGGCGGACTACGACGGCACCGGCACCTTCACCGTCGTGCGCGGCTACGACCTCGGCCACCGCATGCTGCGCCGGCGCCGGGTGGTCGGCTACACCAAGATGACCGCGAGCGCGATCGTGGCGAAGCTGGTCGCCGACAGCGGCATCCCGGTCGGCGCCGTCGAACCCACCAGGCCCGCCTACGAGTTCATCACCCAGGACAACGTCACCGACTGGGACTTCGTGTGCCGGCTGGCCGAGGAGAACGAGAAGGTCGCGTACCTCGACTCCGACGGGCTGTTCCGGTTCGTCAGCCGCAAGCGGGCCCTCGGCGCGCCACCGGAGGGCACCGAGAGCGACAAGAGCCAGTTCGTCCTGCAGGGCGGCGTCGACGTACTGCGCTGCCGGGCCGCCGTCACCTCCGCCGACCAGGTCCCGCGGGTGGAGGTGCGCGGCTGGGACGTGCAGGCCAAGCGGAAGCTGAAGGAGCAGGTGCGGGCGGCCGCCAACCCGGCCATCGACAACGGCGCCTCGCCCGGCGGGATGGCGGCGGCGTTCACCGCCGGCGACCTGGTCGAGACCGGTACTCCGTACGACCGGCAGCCGCAGGTCAAGCGGGCCGCGCAGGCACTGGCCGACGACGTGACGTCGTCCTTCGCCGAGCTGGAGATCACCGTCCACGGCAATCCGAAGATCCGCCCGGACGTCGCGGTGCTGCTGGAGGACGTCGGCAAGCCCTTCGAGGGCAAGTACACAGTGACCGGGGTCCGGCACACCTTCGACAGCGGCGAGCCCTACCGGACCCGGGTGATCGTCAGCGGGCGGCAGTGGCGGTCGCTGTACGGGCTCGCGTCCGGCGGCACGACGGCCGCACCGCGTCTGCCGAGCGTGGCCAACGCGCTGGTCACCGACGTGAGGGACCCGCTGCGGCTGGGCCGGGTGAAGCTCACCTTCCCGTGGCTCGACGACACCTACGTCAGCGACTGGACCCGTACCGTGCAGTTCGGCGGGGTCGGCGGCGGCAGCATCGTCCCGCTGGACGTCAACGACGAGGTGCTGGTGGCGTTCGACCGCGGCGCCCTGGACCACCCGTACGTCCTCGGCGGCCTCTACAACGGAAAGGACCGGTTCCGGCCCGGCGACGTACCGCTGTACGACCGGCTCAGCGGCAAGGCGAACCGCCACACCCTGGCCGACCGGGAGTACAACCGCATCGACCTGCTCAGCCAGCGCAGCGGCCTGCGCAAGCGCGGGGTACGGCTGAGCACCGGCAACGACCGGCTGGTGATCCACCTGGACCGGACGAACACCGAGATCAGCGTCGACAGCCGGGGCAGCGTCTCGATCAAGGGCAGCACCACGGTGTCCGTCGAGGCCGGCGCGGACCTGAGCCTGAAGGCCGGCGGGAAGCTCAGCCTGGACGCCGGCGGCGAACTGAGCCTGAACGCCGGCGGGGTGATGAACATCGGCGCCACCGGGGCGATGGCGATCAACTCCACGGCCATGGAGATCGGCGCGCGGGCCGCGCTGAGCGTCTCGGCCGCGCTCGACGCGAACTTCAACGCGCTGAACATGCAGTTGGAGGCCGCCAACATCGCCATGCTCGGCAACGTCACCGCCAACGGGATGGAGGTCATCTGATGCCCGAGCAGTTCGTCGGCTCCGGCTGGTCCTTCCCGCTGCGCATCGGCCCGACCGGCGGCATCGCGCTGGTCAGCGGGGAACGGGAGGTCGAGGAGGCCATGCACCTGGTGCTGGCCACCGCGCCCGGCGAGCGGCCGATGCGGCCGGAGTTCGGCTGCGCCATCCACGACATGGTCTTCGCACCGGTCAACGAGTCCACCGTGGGCCGGATCCAGCACGAGGTGTCCACCAGCCTGGACCGCTGGGAGCCGCGCATCGAGGTGCACGAGGTGGAGGTGACCGTGGGCGAGGAGCCGGGAGTGCTCTTCATCGACGTGCGGTACGCCATCCGCGGCACCAACAACCCGCGCAGCCTGGTCTTCCCGTTCTACGTCATCCCCTCCCACGACGATCCCGAGCCGCCGTCGCCGGACGGCACGCCGGCCACCGAAAGCGACCGCTGATGGCACTGCCCTCCCCGAACCTCGACGACCGCCGTTTCCAGCAGTTCGTCGACGACGCCAAGCGCTTCATCCAGCGGCGCGCACCGGAGTGGACCGACCACAACGTGTCCGACCCCGGTGTCACCCTCGTGGAGACCGTCGCCCACCTGGCCGACCAGATCGTCTACCGGCTCAACCGCGTCCCGGAGAAGAACCACCTGGCCTTTCTGGACCTGGTCGGGGTGACCCTCTTCCCGCCGTCCGCGGCCCGCACCGACGTGACGTTCTGGCTGTCGGCCCCGCAGGACGACCCGGTCGTCGTCCAGGCCGGCACCGAGACCGCCACCGTCCGGGCGGACGGCGAGGAAGCCGTCGTCTTCAGCACCGAACGCGAACTGGTCATCGTCGCCTCGCAGTTGCGGCATCTGGCCGTCCAGCACAGCGGGCAGGCGGTGACCGACATGACCGCGGACCTGGCGGAGGGCCGGGACGTGCTGTGCTTCGCCGAGGCGCCTGCGGCCGGCGACAGCATGCTGCTCGGGCTCAGCGCCGCGGTCCCGCACTGCGCGGTCGCGCTGCGGCTGGACAGCCAGGTCGACGGCGTCGGCGTCGACCCCCGGCAGCCGCCGCTGATCTGGGAGGCGTGGACCGCGGACGGCTGGACGGCGTGCGAGGTCGAGGAGGACGGCACCGGCGGCCTCAACCGCCCCGGCGACGTGGTGCTCCACGTGCCGGGCGGGCACATCCTGTCCCGCACCGGCCGGCACGAGGCGGGCTGGCTGCGCTGCCGGGTCACCGAGCCGGAGCCGGGCCAGCCCTTCTACACCACCTCGCCGACCGTGCGCTCCGCCGAGGCGTTCACCACGGGCGGCACGGCGCCGGCCGTGCACGCCGAGACGGTCCGCGACGAGGCGCTCGGCGAGTCCACCGGGCTGCCCGGGCAGCGGCTGCGCCTCGCCCACGCGCCCGTCGTCGGCGACGTGCCGCCGCTGCACCTCCAGGTGGCCGAGTACGAGGGGTGGACGGACTGGCAGGTCGTCCAGCACTTCGCGGCCTCCGGCCCGAAGGACCGGCACGTCACCCTCGACGCGGCCACCGGTGAGATCGCCTTCGGCCCCGCGGTCCGCGAACGCGACGGCAGCCTGCGGCAGTACGGCGCCGTGCCGCCCAAGGGCGCCGTGATCCGGGCCGTCCGCTACCGCACCGGCGGCGGCCGCACCGGCAACGTCGCCCGTGGTGCCATCAGGACGCTGCGCGACTCCGTTCCCTACGTCGCCGAGGTCGTCAACCGCGAGGCCGCGCACGGCGGTGTGGACGGCGAGACGGTGGCGGAGGCCAAGGCCCGCGCACCGCTCACCCTGCGCGCCCAGGACCGCGCGGTGACCCTGCGCGACTACGAGGAACTCGCCCGGCACGCCGCTCCGGAGACCGCCCGCATCACCTGCCTGGAAGGCGACGGGGAGGAGCACGGCGCCTACGCGGTCCGCGTCCTGGTCGTCCCGCGCGCCGTGCCCGACCCGGGCGGCAGGCTGCGCTTCGAGCAACTCGTGCCCGCCGACTCCCTGTTGCGGCGCATCACCGGCTACCTCGACGAACGGCGGCTGATCGGCACCCGGTTGGCGGTCGGGCCGCCCTACTACCAGGGCGTGACCGTCGTCGCCACCCTGCACGCCTTCCGCAGCGCCGACGCCGAACGCGTCCGCCACGACGCGCACGACGCGCTCTACCGCCACCTCGACCCGCTCACCGGGGGCGCCGACGGCACCGGCTGGCCCTTCGGCCGGCCCGTGCAGTCCGGCGAGATCTTCGCGGTGCTGCAGCGCGTGCCCGGCGTGGAACTGGTCGACGAGGTCCAGCTGCACCCGGCCGATCCGCTGACCGGCAAGCGCGGCGACCGGACCGAGCGCATCGACCTCGACCCGCCGTCGCTGGTCTTCTCCTACGACCACCGCGTCCGGGTGATCGGGGGTATGTCGTGAGGGGCTCCGTCGAGGGCCTCGGCTCCGCCGTGCCGCTGGGCACGATGCTGCCCGCCGTCTTCGCCGACGACGACATGATGCAGCGTTTCGTCGGCGGCCTCGACGAGGTGCTCGCGCCCTTCCTGAACGTGCTGGACTGCCTGGAGGCGTACTTCACCCCGTCCCTGGCGCCGGCCGACTTCACCCGCTGGCTCGGCTGGTGGGTCGGCGCCGAGACCGACGGCATCGAGGACGACGACGCGGTCGGCGAGGCGCGGCTGCGCGCCGCGGTCGCCGCCGCCGCGCGCCTGCACCGCGTCCGCGGCACCCGCGCCGGCCTGGCGGAGGCGGTGCGGCTCGCCTTCGGCGTCGAGCCCGAGATCACCGAGAGCGGCGGCGCCGCCTGGAGTGCCGGGCCCCGTGGCCCGGTGCCCGGCGAGAAACGCCCCCGCCTGCACGTCGCCATCCGCCTGCCCGCGCCGACCGCGGCGGACGAGTACCGGCTGGACGACCTGGTGGCCGCCACCCGTCCCGCGCACATGCCCTACACGGTCCAGGTGACCGCCGTCGAGAGGACCGTCGAGTCATGACCGCCAGTCAGGCGCCCGACCACCGCGGGGACCGTCCGCAGGCCCAGGCGCAGGTGCCCGTGGAGGCCGGTACGCAGGCCGGTTCGCGGGCCGCCGGTTTGCAGGCCGATCCGCAGGGCGGTACGCCGGCCGATCCGTCGGTCGGTACGCAGGAGGAGCGGACCGTGGTGTGCGAGCAGTGCGGGACGCGGCAGGATCCGCACCAGGCGTTCTGCGAGAGCTGCAACGCGGTGCTGCGGTGGGGCCCGGCCGCCGGCGGCGCTGCCACGGCGGCCGCGCGCACGGCGGCTTCGCCCACGGGAGCCGCGTCCACGGGCCGGGGCGCGCAGGCGTCCCGCGCGGAGTCGACTCCGCCGTCCGGCCTCGCGGACGCCGAGCCGTGGGCCGGTGCGGCGGCCGGTGAGCAGGAGGAGGACGACACGCTGGAGGCCCCGCCGCTGCCGGCGGCCGGGACGGCGCCGGACCTGGGCTCGGACCTGACCCCGGGCTCGGACCTGGGTCCGGAAACCGACGCGGGCTCGGAAGCGGACGCGGGTCCGGAAGCGGCCGCCGTCGCGGCCGCCGAGCGGGCCCGGGCGCTGCTCGTACCGGTCGCCGATCCGCAGGTGTTGCCCGACCGGCCGCCGACGGTCGCGCCGGTGCTGCCGGGACGGCCCGCACCCGTGCGGCCCGAGGTCCGCGTGCCGGGGGAGCAGGACGTCGTCGGCGGCCTCACCTGCCCCTGGTGCGGGACGGCCAACCCGGCCGAGCGCCACTTCTGCTCGCGCTGCGCGATGTCCATGACCGCCGGACCCGCGGACGCCGCACGGCGCCCCTGGTGGCGGCGGATTCTCGACCACCGGAACCAGGAGCAGCCGTGGGCCGGCGACCGGCCGCGACTGCGCCGTACCCTGGGCCGGATCCTGCGCTGGGTCGCCTGGGCCGCGGTCGCCGCGCTCGCGGTGACGGGCCTGGTGCACGTCGGCGACGGGATCGACGCCACCCGCGACCACTTTGCCAAGCGGGTCCCGGTGGTGCCGGACTCGGCCACCGCCTCCCACGCGTACGCCCAGCACGGCCCCGGTCTGGCCTTCGACAAGTTCAGCAACACCTGGTGGGGACCCGGCATCACGGGGACCGACCAGGGCGAGTGGATCGAGGCCCACTTCAGGGAGCCGGTGAATCTGCTGAACGTCGGCATCACCGCCGGCGAGTCCACGCACGCCGACACCCTCGCGAAGTCCGCGATCCCGCACCGCATCGACGCCCGCGTCACCACCGACGACGGCAAGGTCACCACCAGGACCCTCCTCCTGGACCAGGCGAGCGGCTTCCAGAAGAGGGCCTTCGACTTCCGCGACGTCACATCGGTGCGGTTCACGGTGGTCACCGCCTACAACACCAGCTCGACCAGGCAGGTGGCCGTCGCCGAGATCGAGTTCTTCGGCCCCACCCAGGAGGGCTCCTCCTAGGTGTATCGACCCGTGGGGTCGTTGACGCGGGTGACGGGTGATTGCGCGGGTCGGTGACGACCAGCTCGAAATCCCGGGAACGGCAGCACCCGTGGACGTGAGACGGGACAAGGCGGGCCATGTTCCGAGTGGTCATCCGGATGCCGGGGTGAGGCGGTAGAGCCGGATCTCGCTGCTCGGCCGGTCGCCGACGGCGAGGAGAACGCTCCCGTCAGCGCGCATCAGAGCGGACGGGTTGACTCCGGAGAAGTCGGCCACCACGTCCCCGGTGACGGCGTCCCGTACGTCGATCAGGCCGTCCGTGTCCAAGGAGGCAATCAGAACGCGGCCGTCCGGTAGCGTGAGCGCGCTCATTCGCATGTTGTAGCCGGCGGGGCCACGGGACGGCTCTCCGATCGCCTGTCCTGTGGCAGCATTCCAGCGTCGGAGGACGCCGGCTTCGTCCTGGGACGCCAGAAGGGCGGTGCCGTCGGGGAGCGTGGCCGAGGTGACCGTCTTCACCGGCCGGTCATGGCCCACCAGCGGCCCCAGGGGCCGGGCAGTGGCTGCGTCCCAGTAATGGACAAGACCGTTGACGTGACCCGCACCTGCGATGTAGGCACGCCCATCAGGCAGCAGCCCACTGGTGATGTCCCAGATGGTGTCCACGTCCGCGAGATCCTCATCGGGGATCGGCACGCCTGAAACCGCGTCGACTCGCTCGACACCCATGTCGGTCGCAACGCCCACCACAGGATCACTGCCGGGCGGGCAGGCTACGGTGACCTCGGAGACCAGGTCTGTGCCGCGGAAGTGCCACAGCAGTTCGCCCGTCACGCTGTCCCAACGCCGTACATCGCCATCGTCGCTGGTCGTGAGGAGTACAACCCCACCGTGATCGTCGTGCGCAAGCCGCGGCACGAGCAGACCGGAGGAATCCATCGCAATCGCCAAGGTGAGGGTGGCGTGGAGCGACTGCTGCACTTCATCTCCCGAGGGTCGTTCACTGGCTCCAGTCCATGCCGCCGCTGTACTGGACCGGTTCCCTGATCACGACCAGGCGCCGGGTGTCCTCGTCCCAGATGCTGACGGAGCCGGTCTCGTCGTCGACGTAGGTCACCTGCCCGATGCGGTCGACCTGGCGGGTGTAGCCCGGCATCTCGGGGTACCGGACGGTTCCGGTGGACGTGCCCACGTCGGCGATGGGGTGGGTGTAGGCACTTCCCCCGGCGGCCGGGGTCATGGAGTAGGAGTAGCTCGCGCCCGTGGCGGCCGGGGTCATCGAGTAGGAGTAGCCCGCGGCTTCGCCGCCCGTCCCGGACATCGCCACGTCCTCGTCGTAGGCCGGAGCCGACATCGGAACGTCCTCGTCGTACACCGGCCCGGACGCCCGACCGTCCGGCACGTTGGCCGCCTCCACCCTGTTGACGTGACGGGTGAGGGACCGTTCCGCCATGTGCAGCAACTGCGCCATCGACGAGACCGTGTACTCGTTGCTGAGCGCGGCCACGGTCTGGGCCAGGGCGGCGGACATGCTCGTGGGCGCGATGTGCGACGTGTGCTTGCCCTTCTCCCTCTGGCGCCACGCGTGGTAGAAGGCCTGGTCGGTCTGCATCACCGACATGATCGTGCCCCAGCCGGGGGACGACGTGGTCATCGTCGTGCGCTTGGGCTTGGACGGCTTCTTGCCCGAGTCCGGCTTCTTCGCGGCGTACTTGCCCTTGTCCGGCCGGCGGACGACGGCCTCCCCGGCCTCGCGCTTGTTGTCCTGCTCCTTGTGGCCGGTCTTGTCCTTCACGATCCGGTAGACCCTGGTTCTGAGCGCCCCCACGTCCGGCCCGGTATCCACCTCATTGATGATCCTGGCGAGCTCGGGATAACTCGCCCCCTTCTGCTCCACCCAGTACTTGAGGAGCTGCCTCCTGTAGCCCTGGTCTTCTCCGAGCCAGGCTTCCTGGATCCGCTGCTGGTCTGCGGTATCGGTGATGACGTTCTTGGCGCCCAGCCTGGACTTGACGTGCTCCGACCCGTGGCCGACAGGGGCATGACCCGGCTCGGTGTCCGCGATGTCCTGTGTGCGGGTGTATGACGAGTAGACCGTCTGCCCGTCCTCGTCGGTGCCCATCTCGACGTCGCTGAGGGAGGGAGTGCGGTAGTTCCGGCGTGCGGCGAGTTCGGCCGGCACGACGCTCTCCGGGCCGTTGTCGTAGTAGGCGTCCTCGGGCGGATTCATGCGGGACAGGGCCGGGGTGGCCGGCATCCGCGACGCCAGGTTCAGCATGTACGTCTTGAAATCGGGGTCGCTGACGACATGCGCCTGGTGCCGGTACAGGTTTTCGAGCGATTCCCAGTAGTAGAAGCCCGGGTTCGGGTCGAAGTCGAGGTTTCCGAACCCCGCCTTCGACCGGTAGTACTCCAGGGCCGCGGTGCAGCACAGGCAGCCGCGGTACCGGCCCATGACGGCGTGCTCGCCGCGGACCTCCTTGGGCCTGATCCCGGACCTGTGCAGCGCCAGCAGCAGCTTCTGCTCGGCGTGCAGCAGCCCTTTCTCCTCCCGCACCGTGAGCAGGAAGATCGCGCCCTCGTACTTCTCGCTGGTGAGCAGCGTGTGCAACCGCGGATCGCTGATGTCCACGATGGTCACGGGCTTGCCGTGGCGCTCGCGCAGCGCCTCGGCCGTGGCGTCGCTTCCGGACGTATGGCGCAGACCCGCCATGACCGCCTGGGTTTTGTCGTCGGCCCGTTTCATCCGGTCCGCATACTCGTGGGCGTCCGGTCCCGGCAGCCCCTGCGCTCGGCCGGCCGGGCTCTGATGGGTCGAGACCAGGGCCGCGTAGCCGTCCCGGCCGCCCTTGGTCTCGAACCTCTTCAGCGTCTGCATCGACTCGTTGAAGTTCGAGGCGAACAGCAGCCGGTTGTTGATCAGCATGCCCTGGACCTCGCGCTCCCGGGCGTCCCTGGCGCCCTCCGCCTCCTGGACCCCCGCGACGGCGTCGTACACCAGGAAGGCCTGGTGGGACAGGGTCTGGGACGTCTCGTTGTCCTGCATGGAACGCGCGTACCGTCGCCGAACCTCGTCGGGGCCCTGGCCGTGCCGTCCGCCGCCGTAAGCCTTCGTCCACTCTTCCTTGACGGCCTCGTCGATCTCCTTCGCCGTCTGCTTGGGCGTCTTCTTCTTGTCGCCCTTGCCCGCGCGCTGCACGGGAGCCGCACCCGGACGGAGAAGGCGTGCGACGGCGTGGTTGCCCGCGATGGCCTGCAAGGAGCGGATCCGGGCGATGGCGGCGTCGTCGGCCGATCGCTGGACCGCGCCTGCCGATCGCTGGACCGCCCCGGCCGGCGCGGCCTCCTGGTGACCCGCGCCGGCCGACGGGGCCGTTGCGGCACCCGCCGCGAACGCCGCGCCGTCGGCCGCCGCCGTACGCTCGGAGTCCTGCCCGGGGTCGGTCACGCTGAGGCCCGCGCCGTTGTCGTCGCCGGTCTCCCGGATGCCCCTCAGGTTCTTGTCGACGTGGCCCAGTTCGTGCCCCATGACCTCCTTGTCACCGGCCGCGCCCGGCCCCAGGAAGACATGCGCCCCCACCGTCATCGCCTGTGCGCCCAGCGCCTCGGTCGCCCGCTGCGCCACCTGGCTGTCGTGGATACGGGCACCGGAGAAGTCGTTGCCGTAGAAGGACTCCGCCTCGGCGCGCAGCGCCCCGGGCAGCGGCCGGCTCGGCGATGAGAGGGCGGACGCCAGCAGCGCGCTCTGGGCGGCGGGGTCGACGCCCTCGCCTCCGTCGTGTCCGCAGCCGGCGTCGTGGACATGCTGGTCCGGCCCGGCGTCACGGGCGACGACGCCGGGGTCCGCCAGGCGCTGGAGCGAGAGCACTCCCGCGGCGGTGAGCGCATGGGGTGCGGGCGGGACCGGGCCGGCGGCCTTCTGCCGGGCGCCCGGCGCGTCCCCGTCCAACTGCTCCGGCCGCGACCGCATATGATCCGCCTCCGCACGTGTGGGTGATCATGTCCGGTTCACCCTTGCACCCGTGCCGGGGCGCTACAAGGGACCGCCGTGCGCGCTTGCGGGCAGAGACCGCTGCCCCAATGGCCTGCCCTCATGGCCCCGGACGGTGCCGGGCGCCGCCGGCGACTCGGACCGCGTCCGCCGTTCGTCCCGCAGATCCGTGCCGGGGCACAGATCCGTGCCGGGGCACAGACCCGGACCGGATCACCGGGTCAGACGCCGTCCTTGTGGCCGTTCGCGGTGAGCAGTTGCTCCATGCTCTTGTGGGCGGGGGCGGCTTTGGCGTTGCTCTCGTCGTGGAAACGCCTGAGGTACTGGAAGAGGATCCGCACGCACGTGTCGCGCTTGTCGTACTCGGCGCTGTCCACGAGGTGGAAGTCCTCGGAGATCTCCAGCGTCCGCCCGTCCGGACCGGTGTAGAGGGGGTGCCAGATCATCCGGACGTTCGGGTTGAGCCGCTGGACCAGCCGCAGCTCCGGGACCTCCAGCCGGATGAGGATGCTGTCGGGATCGTAGGCCCGTACGAAGATGTGCACCGGGCCGGTGGCCAGCGACACGAACGCCTTGGACAGGATGCTCCACATCGGCCCGGTCAGCTTCCAGTCCGGATGCAGTTCCAGGACGTTCAGCACGCTGCCGATCCGGGTCCGCGCCAGCGGTGTATGGCCTTTCGCATGCGCGTAGTCGTTGACCTCGATGCCGCCGGCCCACAGGGCCATGGTGGGCGTCTTGATCTCCAGGTGCTTGGTCATGAGCTTGACGAACTCCTGGTACCACGCGTTCGTCGCACGGATCTCGCGCTGCGCCTGGCGGTCGCTCGTCCTCGCCGCCGCCTCGGCGTTCAGCGCGCCCTGTGAGTCGATCCCGCCGAGCAGGAGCTGCCATGCGTCGTCGGCTTCCGCCTGGGGAATGCCCGCGGCCTCGGTCAGCTTCTGGTAGGTCTCCCACTCGGGGTGCTCCGTGGGCCTCGTGGCGTAGTGCTCCTTCAGGTCGCCCGCCGGCTTGCGCTGCACCCAGCGGGTCACCGCGGCGTTCCCCGCCTGCTGCTGAAGAGCGGCCAGTCCCGTGGGCGGCGCCCCACGCCCGGAAGCGGTCCGGGGCGCCGGCCGCGGCTCCGCCGCTCTCCGTAACTCGTGCACGCTCTCTGCCCGCCCCTTCCGGTCGACGCCACCGAGCCTAGAGCGGTGGCGACGGCCGGGCGATGTACGGGAGGGCAGCCTTGCAGGCACATCCTCCGGCACGATCGGGTGCCGGGCGGTGCGCGGCTGTCGACGAGCGCTCGTGTCCGTCGACGAGTGACCAATCCGCTTCCCGATCCGCTCCGAAGCGCACATGGAGGCTTCGTCTCCGGCCGTCGTACCGGCCCTGCCGCCGGCCGCCGGTTTCCGCGAACGAGAAGGGCAGCATCATGCACTCCGTACACGCTCGGGTCCTGACCGCGATAGCGGTGGCAGCCGTGCCGCTGGCCCTTCCGGCCGCAGCGTGGGCTGCGGCACCCGCCGACTCCGGCTCCGGATGGACGACCTATCAGGCCACGCTTGACCCGGTCACCGCCAACCACGTCACGGGCAGCGGCAAAGCCATGATCCAGCTGTCGGGGGACACCGCGAAGATCACCGTGACCGCTTCGGGCCTTGTCGGCGGCGCGTCCCCGCACGCGATGCACATCCACGTCGACGGCGGTGGCGTGTGTCCTAAGCCGTCCGAGGCCAAGGACCACAACGGCCACTCCTCGATCAACGTCGCGGACGCCATGAAGGACTACGGCATGATCGGCACCTCGCTGACCACGAGCGGCGACAGCAGCCCGAAGAGCGCCCTGGCGGTCCAGCGCTTCCCCGCCGGAAGCACCGTCGACTACTCGCGCACGCTGACCGTGACGTCGGACGTGGCGAAGAACATCAGGTCCGGCAAGGCGGTCCTGGTCGTCCACGGCGTCGACTACAACAACAACGGCACGTACGACAACGTGCTCGGTGCCAGCGAACTGGACAAGTCGCTTCCCGCGGAGGCCACCGACCCGGCGCTGTGCGGCGCGTTCACCGCCTCGCAGATGGCGTCCATGCCTTCCGGCGGCGCCGACACCGGTGACGGTGCGACGCAGTCGCACCACAACAGCACCGGGATGGTCGCCGGCGGCAGCGCCACCGCGCTGATCGGCGTCGGCGCGGGCGCCTATGCGCTGCGCCGCCGGAGCACCACCGGCCGATGAGCGGCAGCAGGGGCATTTCTCGCGCGGGTCTGCCGCGGCGCACGGTGATCGTCATCGTGCTCGCGGTGGCCTGCGTGGCCGCCGGTGCCATCGCCGTCTGGGCCGGGACCCGCGGCAGCGCACCCCCACCCCGGCCCTCGCCCGCCGCGGCAGGGCGCCTGCCCGCCCCCACCATGACCGTGCCCGGACCGTCCATGTCCCCGTCCGGCCACGGGTCGTCGCCCACGACGAGCCCGGCACGGACCGACCCGGCCGCGCCGCCCGTCGCGCTGGACATCCCCGCGATCAAGGTGCACACCCGGCTGCTCGACCTCGGCCTGAACCAGGACGGCACCCTCCAGGTGCCCGGCAAGCCGCTCCAGGCGGGCTGGTTCCACGGCTCGCCCGCCCCCGGTCGCCCGGGCCCGGCGGTCATCCTGGGCCATGTCGACTCGTACCAGACCGGCCCCGCGGTGTTCTACCGGCTCGGCGCGATGCGCCCGCACGAACAGATCACCGTGACCCGCGCCGACCGTTCGAAGGTCGTCTTCAGCGTCGACGCCGTACGCGCCTACGCCAAGGCGTCATTCCCGACGCTCCAGGTCTACGGCAACACGGCGGATCCCGAGCTGCGGCTGATCACGTGCAGCGACTGGAACAGCCGCACCCACAGCTACGACGGCAACACCGTCGTCTTCGCCCACCTCACCGACCACTGACGCCGCCTGCCGCCGTCGCGGCGGACCGTCGGCAGCGAGTCGGCCCGTCGAGGAGGGGCCATGTACCGCATCATCCCGTCGCCCCCGGCAGCAGGCCTCGTCCCGTCGCCCCCGGCGCCCGGGCCCGCATCGGCAGGCCCCCTCCCGGCGCGCGGAACACCCGCCGCGGCCGTGCCGCGGGCCCCCCTTCGGCGGTCCACCGCCGCTCTGCCGGCGGTAGCGGCCGCCGTCGGCGCCTACCTGCTCTCGTGATCGGTGGCGTTGCCGCAGATTGGCGACGACGTCGGGCGTGGACCGATCCGCCGGGGCTTGCGGCCATCCGCTCCTAAGGCTGGTCGCGGTCCTCGCCGCACTGGCTCTGACGCGGCGCAGGGCCTGACCCGACCGCCCTTCGTGCACTCCGGCAGGGGCGCACCGCCCGGCCGCAGCAGACGGCACGCCCTGCGAGGCGTCCGCCGCAGCGGACGGACCGTGATGTGATCATGGCCGGTGACCAATCCGCGCAGCGTGTGGCGACGAATCACGGGTGACTGCCCGACCGTCCGGAGGTGTCCATGCGCGTTGCGGCGCGAGACGAGGAGTCGCCAGAACCCCGCTCAGGGGTGCTGGAAGCGTTGCTGGCCCGCGTGGCACGGGGCGATCAGCAGGCTTTCGAGACCCTGTACACGGCCGTGGCCGGCTCGGTCCTGGGGCTGGTGAGGCGTGTCGTGCGCGACCCGTCGCAGTCGGAGGAGGTGGCCCAGGAGGTGCTGATCGACGTGTGGCGCTCCGCGACCCGCTTCGACGCTCGCCAGGGCAGCGCACTGTCGTGGATCATGACGCTGGCCCACCGCCGCGCGGTGGACCGGGTGCGATCGGTCCAGGCCGCGACCGAGCGCGAGCACAAGGCAGGACTGCGTGACCGAGGCCGGGCCTTCGACGAGGTCAGCGAGCAGGTCGAGCGCAGGCTCGAGCGTGAGCAGGTGCGGCGCTGCCTGTCGCAGCTCACCGAGCTCCAGCACGAAGCGGTCGACCTCGCCTACTACCGGGGATACACCTATCAGCAGACCGCCGAGGTGCTCGGCGCTCCGCTGGGAACCGTCAAGACACGGCTGCGGGACGGCCTCATCCGCCTCCGCGACTGCCTGAGGGTGGCAGCATGACCGAGATCGACCTGCACACGCTCACCGGCGCCTACGCGGTCAACGCCCTGACGGAGGTCGAAGCCGCCCGGTTCGCCCGCCACCTCGCCCAGTGCCCGGCCTGCGCGCAGGAGGTCGGCGAACTGCGCGAGACCGCCGCCCGCCTGGCGCTCGGCGTGGCCGAGACACCACCGGCCGCGATGCGCGCCCGGGTCATGTCGGCGCTGCCGGACGTTCGGCAGCTCCCACCCGACGTGCCGCCGACCGGGACGCGTCCCGTCCCGCGCCGCCGGCGCACGCGCCTGCCTCAGATGATCGCCGCCGCATGCCTGGCGGTCGCCGCCGCGGCCACCGGCGTCGCCGTGAACGCCCAGCACGAGGCGGACACCCAGCACGCGCGCACCGCACGCGCCGAACAGCAGGCGCAGGCCCTCAGTGCTCTGGCCGCCGCACCCGACGCGGCCTTCCACACCGGCGCCGTGTCCGGAGGAGGCACCGCGACGGTGCTGTCCTCCGCACGGCTGGGACGGGCGGCCCTGCTCTACCACGACCTGCCGAAGCTGCCCGACGCCAAGGTCTACGAGCTCTGGTACAGCAGGGCCGGGACCATGGTGCCCGCCGGCCTGCTGGACCAGGGCCGCAGCGGCGGCGCGGCCCTGCTGCGCGGAGCCCCCGGCGGGGCCGACGGCGTCGGCCTGACCGTCGAACCCGAGGGCGGATCCGCCACCCCCTCGGGCGCGCCCCTGGCGGTCCTCCCGCTGTAGGGAGCGCACAGCCCCGCCCGACACGCGAGCCGCCTGCCGGCCGGGCGTCAGGGACCCGCGCCCGAAGCGCGACCACCCGCTGATCCCGACCCGGCGCCGCGGAGCCGGAGTCCGCGGCGCGGATCGCCGAGCGCATCCGTATCCACGACCAATCCACGCCTGCCGCGGCGTCGAATCACCCATGACGGGAGCACCGGCGTGCACACAGCGCGCTTGAGGAACCGAACGGTGAGGGAGGCAGGTCGTGGACCGGCGAAGGGTTGCCGTGGTGGGGGCTGGGATAGCCGGCCTGACCGCCGCCTACATCCTGCGGGGTGCGCGGGAGGTGACGCTGTACGAGGCGGAGGACCGGCTCGGCGGGCACGCCCACACCCATGACATCGCGGGCTCCGACGGCCGGACGGTGCGCGTCGACACGGGGTTCATCGTGCACAACGAACGCACCTACCCGCTGCTGCTGCGCTTGTTCGACGAGTTGGGCGTGGCCACGCAGGAGGCGGAGATGAGCATGTCGGTGCGCTGCGCGGGCTGCGGGTTGGAGTACGCCGGCGCCCGCGGCGCGGCGGGGCTGTTCCCCCGGCCCGGTCACGTTCTGCGCGGCCGCTATCTGCGGATGCTCACCGAGATCCCCGCCTTCCACCGGTCCGCCCGCGCGGCCCTGGCCTCCGACAGCGCCGACGGCCTGACGCTGGGCGAGTTCGTCGCCGCGCAGCGCCTGTCCCCGTACTTCGTCGCGCACTTCGTCGTCCCGCTGGTCTCCGCGGTGTGGTCGTGCGCCCCCGGCACGGCCATGGAGTATCCGGCCGGGTACCTGTTCCGGTTCCTGGAGCACCACGGGCTGCTGTCGGTGAGCGGATCGCCCACGTGGCGGACGGTGACCGGCGGTTCGGTGGAGTACGTCGCGCGGATCGGCAAACAGCTCACCGCGCTGCACACGAGCACCCCCGTCCGGTCCGTGCGCCGCTTCAGCGACCGGGTGGAGATCACCGCGGACGACGGCATGGCGCGGACCTACGACAGCGTGGTGCTGGCCCTGCACCCCGACCACGCCCTGCGGATCCTCGCCGACCCCACGGACGCCGAGCGACGGACCCTGGGCGCGTTCGGGTACTCGCGCAACGCGACGGTGCTGCACACCGACACCTCGCTGCTGCCGCGGGCCCGCCGCGCCCGCGCTTCCTGGAACTACCTGATGCCCGGCTGCACCGCCCCCGCGGAGAGCGTGCGGGTCAGCTACCACATGAACCGGCTCCAGCGCCTGGAGACCCCCGAGGACTACGTGGTCACGCTCAACGCCGCCGACCTGGTCGACGAAGCCCAAGTGCTGGCCCGGATGGAGTACGAGCACCCGCAGTACACCCCGCGATCCGTCGCCGCCCAGCAGCACCTGCCCGAACTGAACACCACGGTCACCGCGTACGCCGGGGCCTACCACGGCTGGGGTTTCCACGAGGACGGCTGCCGGTCCGGGGTCGCGGCCGCCGCGGCGCTGGGGGTGCGCTGGTGACCCCGGCCGCGATCGCCGCGCGCGGCGGAGCGTACACACCCGCCCTGTACGAGTGCCGGATCGCGCACGCCCGCACGGAGCCCGTGCGTCACTCCTTCACGCACCGCACGTACATGTGGCTGGTCGACATCGACCACCCGCCGCTCTGGCCGCGCCCCCTGGCGTGGCTGGCGCGCTTCGACGCGCGCGACCACTTCACGGGTGAGCAGGAGGACCTGCGGGCCGGCCTGGAGGGGTTCCTCGACGCGCAGGGAATCGACCTGCGGGGCGGGCGGGTGCTCATGCTCGCGCATGCCCGCGTCCTGGGCCACGTCTTCAACCCGCTGACGGTCTACTGGTGCCACGATGCCGACGGCGCGCCGGTGTGCGTGGTCGCCGAGGTCCACAACACCTATGGCGAGCGCCACTGCTATCTGATGCGCACCGACGCCGCGGGGCGGGCCGAGGTGCCCAAAACCTTCTACGTCTCGCCGTTCTTCCCTGTGGACGGCTCCTACCGGATGCGGCTGCCCGTGCCCACGCAGCGCCTCGCCCTGAGCGTGCAGCTGCTCCTGCACGGCGGGCGCCCGTTCACCGCGACGGTGACCGGTACCCGGCGTCCGGCGACCGGTCCACGCCTGCTGGCGGCCGCCCTGCGCCACCCGTGGTCCACCCTGGCCGTCTCGGCCGGCATCCGGCTGCACGGCATCCACCTGTACCTGCGCGGTCTGCCCGTGCTGACCCGCCCTCGCCACCACCCCCAGGAGGGTCTGTAAGTTGAGCGGACTCGTCTTCGACCGCACCGGCAACGCCGGACGCCCCGGCACCCACGCCGAGGCCGTGGATCCCGCTGCGTGGCCGGACGTGGCACGCCGGCCGGCCTGCGGCGCGGCACGCGCGGCCGTCGCCCGCGTGATCGTGCGCCGGGCCCTGGCTCGGCTTCCGCTACGGGTGCGCACGCCGGAGGGCACCACCGGCGATCACGGCCCCGTCCTGCACCTGCACGATCCGGGGGCCTTCCACCGGCGGACGGGCGCTGACGGCCTGATCGGCTTCGGCGAGTCCTACATGGCCGGCGAGTGGGACGCCGACGACCTGGTCGGAGTGCTGACCGTGCTCGCCGCCCACGTCACGGACCTCGTGCCGCCGATCCTGCAGCGGCTGCGCGGGGCGTGGTCTCAGCGCCTGCCGCACGAACTGCGCAACACCCCCCAGGGGGCGCGGGAGAACGTCCATCGGCACTACGACCTGTCCAACGATCTGTTCGCCCTGTTCCTGGACGAGACCATGACGTACTCCTCCGCGCTGTTCGACGCCCTTCCCGCGCGCTGGGACGACCTGGCCGGCGCCCAGCGCCGCAAGATCGACCGGCTGCTGGATCTGGCCGGTGTCGGGCCGGGCACCCGCCTGCTGGAGATCGGCACCGGATGGGGCGAACTGGCGCTGCGAGCGGCCCGCCGCGGCGCGCGGGTGCGGACGGTGACCCTCTCGCGTGAACAGGCCGGCCTGGCCGCGCAGCGGATCGCACGGGCGGGCCTGGCCGACCGGGTCGACGTCGAGGTCTGCGACTACCGGGAGGCCGAAGGGCGCCACGACGCCGTGGTGAGCGTGGAGATGATCGAGGCCGTCGGCGAGGAGTACTGGCCGGTGTACTTCGAGAAGCTCGCCGCACTGCTGGCCCCCGGCGGGAAGATCGCGCTGCAGTCCATCACCATGCCCCACGACCGGATGCTGGCCACCCGCGGCAGTTACTCCTGGATCGGCAAGTACATCTTCCCCGGCGGCATCATCCCCTCTCCCGAGGCGATCCGGCACGCGGCGAGCAGCAGCGGCCTGGGCGTGGCCGGCGAGATCCGGTTCGGCGAGCACTACGCGCAGACGCTGGCGCTGTGGCGCGAGCGGTTCACCGACCAGGCCGGTCGGCTGGCGCGCCTCGGCTTCGACCCGACCTTCCGCAGGATGTGGGATTTCTATCTGGCCTACTGCCAGGCGGGATTCCGGTCCGGCTACCTCGATGTGCGGCAGATGCTCCTCACGCCCACGCCCACGCCCACGCCCAGGCCCACGCCCACACCCACGCCCCCCTCCACGCCGACGGCTGCCGGACGCCGCGGAGGGAGGAGCCGATGACCACCACCGCGCAACGGCTGGAACGGCTCCTGCACATCGCGTTCCCCGACGGGCTGCCGGTCAGGCTGCGGGCCTGGGACGGCAGCGAGGTCGGCCCCGCGGAGGCGCCGACCGTCCTCGTACGCTCCCGGCGCGCCCTGCGCCGGCTGCTGTGGCAGCCGGGCGAGCTGGGCCTCGCCGAGGCGTACATCGCAGGAGACCTGGACATCGACGGCGACCTGGCCGACGGCCTGAGCCGGCTCTGGCGGGCGGCCGGGGACCGCGGATCGCGCACCGGCCGGCCGCGGACTGCCGACCTCCCCAGGGCCGTCGCCACCGCGGTCCGCCTGGGCGCCGTCGGACCCCGACCC
>JAJSZB010000399.1:0-6442 GCA_050613715.1 Streptomyces sp. IBSBF 3018 | reverse complement strand
TGCACACCCCGGTCCGCCCCCATCGACAACGCCTTGCGCACCGCATCCCGCGCATCCTCAGGACCCACCGTCACCACGGTCACCTCGGCGTCATCCACCGACTCCGCGATCTGCAACGCCTGCTCCACCGCATACTCGTCCAACTCCGACAGCAGACCGTCCACAGCCTCACGATCAGTCGTCAGATCCTCAGCGAAATGACGATCACCCGTGGCATCGGGCACATACTTCACAGCCACTACGATCCTCAAGCTCACGTCAGCTCCTACTGCGTCGTCGTCCTGCACGTGTTCGTCCACTGCCCGGTCATCGGCAGCATAGGCGTCCGCCACCGCGGGTCCCGGCCGGGACGCGGCGCGTGCCCCGACGGATATATTACTCGCCAGTACACCGAGGCGACGCCGCACGTGCAAGGGCTGTGGACTGTGACGTGCCCGACGCCGGGCGACGGCCGGCCGTAGGTTCAGGCGGCCGGTCAGGCGGTCGGCTCAGGTAGCCGGGAGGGCCGCGGCGATCGCGGCGATGACGTCGGCCTTGCGCGGCTGGCCGGCCGCACGGCGGACCACCTCGCCGTCCGCGCCCAGCACCAGGACGGTGGGGGTCTTCACCACGCCGAGGCGGCGTACCAGGTCCAGGTGCGCCTCCGCGTCGATCTCGACGTGCCGTACGCCGTCGACCATGCCGGCCACGTCGGAGAGCACCCGGCGGGTGGCGCGGCAGGGCGCGCAGAAGGCCGTGGAGAACTGCACCAGGGTGGCCCGCTCACCCAGCGGTCCGCCCAGTTCCGCGGCGGTCAGCCGCTCGCCGCTGTCCTTGGCACGCACCCGAACCCTCCCGTTCCCGCGCCGGTGCACGATCCCGAAGGCGGTGGCGAGGGCGAGCACGGCTGCGCAGACCACCAGTCCCGTCATCGCCGTCCTCTCCGCGCGCCGCGGCGCCTTGTCACGGGCGCGTGCGTGAGCGCCTCGGTCCACCTCAACCCGGGGACGGACCTCGCGTCCATCCCCGCAGGTCCAGCGTTCACACGACCGCAATGATTCCCCGGGCGGCGGCGGGCCGCGCCCGGGGGATGATGCACGGCATGGAGATCGATGTCCGGGGGCCGCGATTCGGCGCCGCCCTCACGACCGTGGTGCTGGTCGCCGTCCTGCTGACGGGCAGCGGCCGGCTGCTGCTCGCGCAGACCGCGGTGTTCGCGGTGGGCGCCGTGGCCGGGGTGCAGCGGTCGCCGTACGGGTGGGTGTTCCGCACGCTGGTCCGGCCCCGGCTGGGGCCGCCGCCGGCCACCGAGGACGCCGCGCCCCCGCGCTTCGCGCAGGGTGTGGGTCTGGTCTTCGCGGCCGTCGGCACGGTCGGCGATCTGGCCGGGCCGCAGTGGCTGGGCCTGGCGGCGACCGGGTGCGCCCTGGCCGCCGCCTTCCTCAACGCGGCGTTCGCGTACTGCCTGGGCTGCGAGATGTACCTGCTGCTCAGGCGGGCGACGAGCCCGGCACGCTGAGGGCCGCGCGGGCCGCGCCCGCCCGGCCCCGCGCGCCGGACCCCGGCCTCAGGCCGCCATCTCCTCGGCGATGGCGGCGGCGAAGGCGTCGACGTCCGCCTCGGTGGTGTCGAAGGCGCACATCCAGCGCACCTGGCCGGTGGACTCGTCCCAGGTGTAGAAGCGGAAGCGCTTCTGCAGCCGCTCGGTGACCTCGCGGGGCAGGACCGCGAAGACCGCGTTGGACTGCACCGGGTAGCTCACCGTGACGCCGTCGACGGCGCGCACCGCCTCCTCCAGCCGGCGGGCCATGGCGTTGGCGTGCGCGGCGCTGCGCTGCCACAGGTCGCCGGCGAGCAGCGCCTCGAACTGTACGGAGACGAACCGCATCTTCGACGCCAGCTGCATGGACATCTTGCGCAGGTAGCGGATCGAGCGGACCCGTTCGGGGCTGAGCACGACCACGCACTCGCCGAACAGCAGCCCGTTCTTGGTGCCGCCGAAGGACACGATGTCCACGCCCGCCTCGCTGGTGAAGCGGGCGAAGGGCACACCGAGGGTCGCCGCGGCGTTGGCGATCCGCGAGCCGTCCATGTGCACGGTCATGCCCAGCTGGTGGGCGTGGGCGCAGATCGCCGCGATCTCCTCGGGCGTGTAGCAGGTGCCCAGCTCGGTGGTCTGGGCGAGCGTGACGACCTGCGGCTGGGCCCGGTGCTCGTCGTCGAAGCCGTAGGCCTGCCGGTCGATCAGCTCGGGGGTGAGCTTGCCGTCCGGGGTGGGCACGGTGAGCAGCTTGAGGCCGCCGACGCGCTCGGGCGCGCCGCACTCGTCCACGTGGACGTGCGCGGACTCGGCGCAGATCACCGCGCCCCACCGCTCGGTCACCGCCTGCAGCGCGGTGACGTTGGCGCCGGTGCCGTTGAAGACCGGGAAGACCTCGGCGTCGGGGCCGAAGCGGTCGCGGAACAGGTCCTGGAGGTGCGCGGTGTAGACGTCCTCGCCGTAGGAGATCTGGTGGCCGCCGTTGGCGAGGGCGAGCGCGGTGAGCACCTCGGGGTGCACACCCGCGTAGTTGTCACTGGCGAATCCCCTGGCGTCGGGGTCGTGGCGCCGTACGGCGTCGGAGGCGAGCTGCTCTGTCACGGTCGGGGCGTCAGCCACTGTCGGGTCCCGTTCACTTCCTTGGGGCTTGCGTTCCACACGTCCGCGACGGCCTCGGCGAGGTCGCGGACGTCGGTGAAGCCGGCGAATCTGGCGTTGGGGCGCTGGGCCCGCAGCTCATCGTGCACCAGGGCCTTGACGACCAGGACGGTGGCCGCCGCGGTGGGGCCGTCGCCGCCGCCGAGCTTGCGGAAGGAGTCGCCGAGCGCGAGCGTCCAGGCCTCGGCGGCGGCCTTGGCCGCGGCGTAGGCGGCGTTGCCCGCGGTGGGGGCGCTGGCGCCGGCCGCGCTGATCAGCACATAGCGTCCGCCGGGGCTGCGCATGAGGCCGTCGTGGAAGGCCAGCGAGGTGTGCTGGACGGTACGGATCAGCAGGTCGTGCAGTGCCTGCCAGTCGGCCAGCTCGGTCTCGGGGAAGGACGCGGAGCCGCGCCAGCCGCCGACGAGGTGGACCAGGCCGTCGACCCGGCCGTGGTCCTTCTCGATCCGGCCGGCCCAGTCCTGGGTGGCCTCCAGGTCCAGCAGGTCGACGACCTCGCCGGTGATGTCGGCGCCGCCCGCGTCGTACTGCGCGGCGTCCACCGCCTGGGCCAGCCGTTCGGGGTCGGCGTCGGCGGCGACCACGTGGCCGCCGGCCCGTGCCAGCCGCTGGAGCACCGCGCGGCCTGCCGGTCCGCCGGCCCCGGCGACCGCGATGACCGCGCCGTCGAGGCCTCCGTCGTAGGTGTCCGTCGTCATGTCCGCCTCCTCGCCCGCGCCGCCGCCGCGCCGACCGCCCGGGACGCTCACGCGGCGGCCCCCAGCGCGCCGTGGCCGGTGACGCCCTTGGTCGAGGCGATCACCTGGCGCAGCTTCTTGGCAAGGGCCTCGTAGAACATGCTGAGCGGGAATTCGTCCGCGAGCACGTCGTCCACCAGTTTGCGCGGCGGAAGGGTGAGGTCCAGGGCCTCGGGGCCCTTGGCCCAGACCGAGCCGGGGTTCGGCGAGAGGTAGGTCGCGACCAGGTCGTACGCCTTGAACCAGTGCACGAGCTTGGGCCGGTCGATGCCGTCCCGGTAGAGGGTCTCGATCTCGGCGCAGAGCTGGTTGGTGACCTGCGGTGCGCGCTCCCAGTCGATGTGCAGGGTGTTGTCCGTCCAGCGTACGGCGTCGTGCTTGTGCAGGTAGGCGAAGAGCAGCTGGCCGCCGAGGCCGTCGTAGTTGCGGACCCGCTCGCCGGTGACCGGGAAGCGGAACAGCCGGTCGAAGAGGATGGCGTACTGCACCCGCCGGCCCATGGGGTGGCCCTCGGCCTGCAGCTGGACGGCCTCCCTGAAGGTGGTGAGGTCGCAGCGCAGCTCCTCCAGGCCGTACATCCAGAACGGCGCGCGCTGCTTGATCATGAACGGGTCGAACGGCAGGTCGCCGTGGCTGTGGGTGCGGTCGTGGATCATGTCCCACAGCGAGAAGGTCTGCTGCGCGAGGTCCTGGTCGGCGACGAGTTCCGCGGCGTCCTCGGGCAGTTCCAGGCCGAGGGTGTCGACGGCGGCGGAGGTGACCGCGCGGAAGCGGGCGGCCTCCCGGTCGCAGAAGATGGCGCCCCAGGTCCAGCGTTCGGGGGCCTGGCGGACGGCGACGGTCTCCGGGAAGAGGACGGCGGAGTTGGTGTCGTAGCCGGGGGTGAAGTCCTCGAAGGTGATGGAGACGAAGAGCGGGTTGTCGTAGCGGGTGCGCTCCAGCTCGGCGAGCCAGTCGGGCCAGACCACACGGACCACGACGGCTTCGAGGTTGCGGTCGGGGTTGCCGTTCTGGGTGTACATCGGGAAGACGACGAGGTGCTGGAGGCCGTCGCGGCGGTCGGCGGCGGGCTGGAAGGCCAGCAGGGAGTCCAGGAAGTCGGGGACCTCGAAGCCCTCCTCGGCCCAGCGGCGCAGGTCCGCGACCAGGGCGCGGTGGTAGGCGGCGTCGTGCGGGAGCAGCGGGGACAGCTGCTCGACCGCGTCGACGATCCGGCCCACGGTGCGCACCGCGTCGTCCTTGGAGGGCGCGCCGTCGGCGGCGAAGTCGATGGAGCCGTCCTTCAGCTGCCAGGGGCGGATCGCCTCGACAGCCTGCTTCAGTACGGCCCACTGGGGGTGGTCCACGACCCGGTCACCGGATATCCGGTCCCCGGCCGGCAGCTCGGACGAAAGAACGTCGCTCATGTCCCACCTCCACGAAAGAACCTCTTGCCCGCCCACGGTAACCGGGATCTTGGCGAGCCTTCAAGGGCAACAGGCGGAGATCGTGCGGTCGACGGGCGAGATCACCGATGTTTTTCCTGCGTTCATCCTGGGGACAGGGAGGAAGAATTGCGGGTGCGGCGGGGGTGGCTACGCTGATCGGCCATGAGCTTCCTCACCGTCGGGCACCGCGGCGTCATGGGCGTCGAGCCGGAGAACACACTGCGCTCGTTCCGCCGCGCCGAGCAGGCGGGCCTGGACCAGATCGAGCTGGACCTGCACCTGAGCAAGGACGGCGAGCTGGTCGTCATGCACGATGCGGAGGTGGACCGCACCACCGACGGCTCCGGCCTGATCCGCGAGCTGACCATCGGCGAGATCCGCGGTCTGGACGCCGGCCTCGGCGAGCGGGTGCCGGTCTTCCAGGAGGTGCTGGAGGCGGTGTCCCTGCCGATCCAGGCGGAGATCAAGGACGTGGCCGCGGCCAGGGTGCTCGCCGGGGTGCTGCGCGAGCGCGGCGAGACCGGCCGGGTGAGCGTGCTGTCCTTCCACGACGAGGCGCTGGCGGAGATCCACGCGCTGCTCCCCGAGGTGCGGACCGTGCTGGTCGCGAGCGAGCTGGGGCCCGACCTCGTGCCGCGGGCCCGTGCGGTGGGCGCGCGGCTGGTCAGCCTGGACCTGACGCAGCTCACGCTGGCCGTGGTGCGGCGCTGCCACGACGCCGGGATCGCCGTCATGGCGTGGAGCGTCAACTCCGCGCAGGACTGGGCGCTGGTGCGGGCCCTCGGTCTGGACGGCGCGGCGACGGACCTGCCGCAGGAGCCGGCCGCGTAGGCGTCACTGCGCCGGGCCCGCGCCGGCGGCGTAGGCGTCACCCCGCCGGGCCCGCGCCGGTCCCCGCTCCCCCGCTCGCCCCGTCCGGCGCGGCTCCCTGCGGAGTCGGCGCGCGCGGAGTGCCCGGGGGGACCCATACCGGGTGGGCCGTCGGCGCGGCGTCGGCCGGACAGGCGGCGCCGGTGCTCTCGCGCTGCCAGCCGCCCCCGGTGACGACCGTCCTCGTCGGCGGGCCCGCCTGCCCCCCACCGGTGGTCCCGGCGGCGTCCGCGGCCGGGCGCAGCGCCGCGGCGGCGGTGCAGGCGATCTGTCGCAGCGCGCGGTCGCCGATCCGCGGGATCGCGCCGGAAAGCCTGACCGCGACCGTCTCCCCCGTACCCGCCAGGACCACCTTGACCGGCGTCCGGGGCAGCGCGGTGGTCGCCCGGGCCCGCTCCCGCGCCGTGGGGCCGTCGAAGAGCGCCTGCACGGCCGCCGCGACCGGGTCGGCGCCGCCCGCGACCGTGCGGCCGGCCGGGTACAGCCGGGTGGGGTCGGAGGCGTCCAGGAAGAAGACCGTCATCTGGGCCGGGACGGGCTCCGCCGGCAGTCCTGTGGCCGGCACCCCCACGTCGATGACCCCGGTCGCGGGCACCCCGCACCCGGCGAGCAGCACGCCTCCGCCGACCACCCCGGCGACGGCCCGCCACACACCGGACCTGCGCGCCGCCGTCCCCGACCGCGGCCCCGCACCCGTCCCCGGTCGCGCGCCCCGCCGCGTCCCCGCGCCC
>JAJSZB010000398.1:0-6461 GCA_050613715.1 Streptomyces sp. IBSBF 3018 | reverse complement strand
GTGGGGGTGCGGCGGCCGGGCGCCGTGGGCGCGGCCGGGGTCGCGGGCGGCGCGGGCCGCGGGTCCGGCTCGCCGGCCGGCTTATCCGCGGGCTCGGGGCTCGGCGAGGGTGCGGGAGCGGGCTCGTCGGCGAGCGCGGGAAGGGTGAGCAGTCGGCGCGGCGCGGGCATGTGGGCCTCCAGGCGCAGTCGGACGTCGTTCTCCGCGAGGGTCTCGCAGTGGTGCAGCAGGGCGGTGCGGCGCAGGTGTTCGGGGGCGCCGCAGGACTGGGCGCGCAGCCGGCGCAGCGCCGCCAGGTCGTCGGCGCCCGGCACGTAGCCGCCGGCCAGCGCGGTGGTCAGCCGCTCCAGGTAGCCGGCCGCTGCGCCGGGCAGCGCCTCGCGATAGCGGCGCAGCTCGGCCAGCGCGAAGGTGCGCAGCCTGCCGCCCTCCTCCGCTGCCTCGTCGACGGCCCTGGCCAGCCGCAGGTAGTCCTGGACGTACTCCGCCGGGCGGGGCACGAGGGCGGGCGCGAGGCCGCCGCGGCTGGGGTGCAGCACCTCGGCCAGCGCGCGCCGCAGCACGCGCAGCTCCTCGGCGCTGAACGCCATGCCGCCTCGGGTTCCGTGTGGCGTGGGCATGGATGGACTTTAAGTGCTAAGCGGACAAACTTCGCGCAATGGGCCATCCGCGGTGCGTCGGCCGGGCGCGCCGCACCCGGCCACCACGCCGCGCCCGGCCGCCGGTCAGGCCCTCCTGCGGCGGGTCGCCACGACCGCCGTGGCCGTGCCGCCGGCCAGCAGCGCCGCCGCGCCGAGGCCCGCCAGCAGCGTCGTGCCGCCCGCGCCGGTGGCGGCGAGGCTCCCGCCGGACGGCTGCGTGCCGCCCGAGGCCGTGCCCGCGGACGTACCGCCGGACGCGGACGTGCCGCCCGAGGTCGTACCGCCGGACGCGGAGCCCCCGCTCGAACCGGCCGAGGCGGAACCCGACGAGCCCGACGAGGACCCCGCAGTGGAGCCCGAGGTGGACCCTGCTGTGGACCCCGAGGTCGCGCCGCCCGTGCCGCCCGCCACGTCCACCGTGATCGGCGCGACGTCGTCCGCCGGGTGCGTGTCGTGGATGGAGTACTTGGTCGGCGGGACCACCTTCACCTGGCCGACCGCGCCCCGCACCGCCCGGTCGATGCGGATCTGGAAGCGGAACTGCCACACCGCGCCGACGTCCAGCGGCATCAGGATCTTGCAGTGGTAGACCGGCGCGTTCTTGCCCGGCGAGCACATCCACTCCTGCGACTCGCCGTCCGGGTCGGGCTCGAAGACCGACAGCACGGTGACGCCCTTGGGCATCGTCACGTCGAAGCCGCCGCCCGGGTTCTCGCCGATGAAGTCGAACCCGCCGGGCCCGGCGTTGCGCACGCCGAGCGGGAGCATCACGACGTCGCCCGGCTTGCCCTTGATCGCGCCGCCGACCGCCTGGAAGTCCGCCTCCTCGTCGGAGAGGATGCCGAAGCCGCCGGAGGGCTGGGTGAGCCCGTCGGTCGTGGAGGGGGTCAGGCCGAGCACGGGCCCGGTGCCGGTCAGCGGGTAGCCGGGCCCCGCCACCGGGTCCAGCAGGTCCACGCTGTCCTGCGTGTCGGTCGGGAACATCAGATACGACACGTTGCTGATCATCGACCTCTCGGTGGTGATGTAGGACAGCTGCCGGTCGAGCGTGTACGCGGTGCCCGGTGCGATGTCCTGGTCGAACTGGCACCAGAAGGCGCCGCTGCGGTCCGCCGAGTAGTGGCAGTTGCTGTAGCGCGGGCCGCCCAGCTCCAGCGAGCTGGAGCCGTCGAAGAGCACCTGGAAGCCGTGCGTCGTGGTGACCTCGCCGGTGTTGCCGAAGATCGGCGTGAAGGAGGCCACGCCGCCCGGCGGCAGATCCTTGACCTGCGGGATCTTCTGCGTCACCAGGTGCGGGACGCCGATCACGGCGTGCATCACATGGGTGGCGGACGGCGCGTCGGAGGCGTTCGCGGTCACCGTGATGTCGGCGGCGAAGCCGATCGGGGCGGACGCCAGGGGGGTGATGGTCAGCGGCAGGGTCAACGAGTCCAGGCCGTAGACGTCGCCGCGGTCGCAGGTGACGACGAGCCCGTCCGTACCGCCGGCGGTGCAGTTGTAGCCCAGGTCGCCGACGGTGACCTTGCCGGCCAGCGCGGAGACGTCGATGACGAGCTTGACGTCGTGGACGGGGACGTTGTCGCCCTGGCCGCTGACGGCGATGAACTCGAACTGGAAGCGGTGGTCCCCGCCGGGGGCGCTGTTCGCGGTCGGTATGTAGTACCGGTCCGCGGCCCTGAAACGCATCGAGGCCCCGGCCGCCTGCGCCGGCGCCGCGGCGGCCGACAGCCCCACCCCGGCCAGCACCCCGACCGCCGCGAGCAGTCCCGCGAGGCGCCGCGCCCGGCCGGCCCGTGCGGCCCGCGCCATGGGCGCCCTGCGCGCCGGTCCGGGGTGCTCGGGGCCGCGCCCTGTCCCGCGCCCCGCCCGCGTGACGCCCGTCCACCACCGCGTCATGGCGTGTCTCCGTTTCCCGCCGTCCCCGTCGTTGCGCTGTCTCGCCGTCCGCGTCATTCCTGCCGCCCCCTGCTGTTCCGGTGGTGTCCTGGTCGTTCCGATGGCTGAAGTCGTTCAGGTCGAGCACGTCGATCACGTCGTACACGTCGTTCGGATCGATCACGTCGATCAGGTCGTGCCCGTCGTTCGGTTCGCCTCGCCGCTCCGGCCGCCCGCGCGCCGCTCAGGCGGTGGGCGCGCCCCGAGAGCCGCGGCGCCTGCGCCGGGCGGCGGCCGTCGCCACGGTGCCGGCCGCCAGGGCCAGCGCGGCGGTGCCCACGGCGACCGGGACGCCGCCCGCGCCGGTGGCGGCGAGGGCGCCCGGGCCGGCCGGCGCGGTCGTGGCACCGCCGGCGCTCCCGCTCACGTTCCCGCTCGCGCTCGCGTCGCCGCCGCCCGTCGTGCCGCCGGAGCCCGTACCGCCGGAGCCCGTGCCGCCGGAAGCGCCGGCGGAGGACGCGCCGCCCGTACCGGCTCCGCCCGTACCGGCACCGCCCGCGCCGCCGCCGGATGTGCCGGCCGTGGCGCCGGGGGCGTCGGTGATGTCCGTCGTCACGGGCGCGGTGTCGTTCGCCGGGTTCGGGTCGACGGCCGGGGAGGGCCGTACGGTGACGGTGCCGGTCGCGCCCGGCACCTTCCGGTCGATGCGCACCCACAGCACCGTCCCGAACGGCGCGGGGCCGAACCCGCAGTCCGCGGCCCGGCCGCCCGCCAGCGCCGTGCAGATCGCGGCCTCGCCCTGGTCGTCCGCGACCAGGGCGGTCACGCCGGGCGGCATGACCACGCGCCACGTCGTCCTGTCGTAGTACGTGGTCCCCTGGATGATCTTCACGGTCGGCTCGGGCACGTGCACCTCGATCCACGACTGGCCGACCGCGCCCTTGATCACGAACGGCGTGGCCGCGTAGTCCGCCGTGAAGCCGCCGCCGGAGCCCGGCGGGTCCGTCGCCGCACCGGAGGTCCCGGTGGGGGAAGCCGACGTGGTGGGGGAAGCTGTCGCGGAAGCCGTCCCCGTGGGGGAAGCCGTCGCGGCAGCGGTCCCGGTCGCCGGGGTCGACGGGGTCGACGAGGTCGACGAAGGCGGCGGCGCGGAGTCCGCCCGGGCCGCGGCGCCCGGGCCGAGCACGCACAGCGCACCCGCGGCCAGCGCCACCGTCCCCGCCGCCAGCGGCGCGCCTGCCGGCCGCCGTCCCGGTCCGTTCGTACGCGCCACGCGCCCCGACCGCTGCATCGCCCGCTCCCCCTCACGGTTCCCGACGTCACGCCGGACCGTCCCGTGTCCAGGAAGACACCGGGGTGCGGGCATTGGTTGTACGGGGCGTTCCGCCCGGGGGCATCGGGAGTCGGTCAGGAATTCATCCGGCCGACACCCGGGGCCGTACCGCCGACACGCCGGCTCACACCGCCGACACGCCCGCTCACGTCGTGGACACGTTGCGTTCGTAGACCAGGCGCAGGCCGATCAGGGTGAGCCAGGGCTCGTGCTCGTCGATCAGGGACGCCTCGCCGATCACCAGCGGGGCCAGGCCGCCGGTGGCGATGACGGTGACGTCGTCCGGGTCGTCGGCCAGCTCGCGGGCCATCCGCTCGGCGATGCCGTCGGCCTGGCCGGCGAAGCCGTACAGGATGCCGGACTGCATGGCCTCGATGGTGTTCTTGCCGATGACGCTGCGCGGCCGGGCGAGTTCGATCTTGCGCAGCTGGGCACCGCGCATGCCGAGGGCGTCGACCGAGATCTCGATGCCGGGGGCGATGGCGCCGCCCACGTACTCCCCGCGCGCGGAGACCGCGTCGAAGGTGGTGGCGGTGCCGAAGTCGACGACGATGCACGGGCCGCCGTACAGGTGCACCGCGGCGAGCGAGTTGATGATCCGGTCGGAGCCGACCTCCTTGGGGTGGTCGACCAGGATCGGCACGCCGGTCTTGATGCCGGGCTCGACCAGCACCGAGGGCACGTCGCCGTAGTAGCGCCGGGTGACCTCGCGCAGCTCGTGCAGCACCGACGGCACGGTGGAGCAGATCGCGATGCCGTCGATGCCGTCGCCCAGGTCGCCGAGCAGCGGGTGCATGCCCATCAGGCCCTGGAGCAGCACCGCCAGCTCGTCCGCGGTGCGCCGGGCGTCGGTGGAGATCCGCCAGTGTTCGACGATCTCCTCGCCGTCGAACAGCCCCAGGACGGTGTGCGTGTTGCCGACGTCGATGGTCAGGAGCATCTACGCGTCCGCCCGCAGGTCCAGGCCGATGTCGAGGATCGGGGAGGAGTGGGTGAGGGCGCCGACGGCCAGGAAGTCCACGCCGGTCTCGGCGTAGGCGCGGGCGGTGTCCAGGGTGAGCCGCCCGGAGGACTCCAGCTGCGCCCGGCCCGCCACGAGGGCGACGGCCTCGGCGGTCTCGGCCGGGGTGAAGTTGTCCAGCAGGATCAGGTCGGCGCCGGCGTCGAGCACCTCGCGCACCTGGTGCAGGGTGTCCACCTCGACCTCGATCGGCACGTCGGGGAACTCCTCGCGGACCAGCTTGAACGCGGCCGCCACGCCGCCGGCCGCGATCACGTGGTTGTCCTTGACCAGCGCCGCGTCCGACAGCGACATGCGGTGGTTGACGCCGCCGCCGCAGCGCACCGCGTACTTCTCCAGGGCGCGCAGGCCCGGGGTGGTCTTGCGGGTGTCGCGGACCTGGGCGCCGGTGCCCTCCAGCACGTCGGCCCAGGCGCGGGTGGCGGTGGCCACGCCGGACAGCCGGCACAGCAGGTTGAGCGCGCTGCGCTCGGCGGTCAGCAGGTCCCGGGTGCGGGTGCGCACGGTCAGCAGCTTCTGCCCGGCCGCCACCCGGTCGCCGTCCTCGACGTGCCGCTCGACCTCGAACTCGTCGGTGCACACCACCGACAGCACCGCCTCGGCGATCCGCAGGCCCGCGACCGTGCCGGCCTCGCGCGCGGTGAAGTCGCCGGTGGAGAAGGCGTCCTCGGGCACGGTGGCGACGGTGGTGACGTCCACGCCCTGGTCGAGGTCCTCCTCGATCGCCATGTGGGCGATGTCCTCGACCTGGACGGGGTCGAGGCCGGCGTCGGCGAGCAGCTGCGCCAGGTCCGGGTCGAGCCCGCACTCCAGCGGGTCCAGGCCGTACCCGCCGTGCTCGTGCTCGTCGTAGGCGTCGCCGGTCCCGCAGGCGCAGCCGTCGCCGCAGCCGCCCGCGTCGGCCTGGAGGGAGGGCGGGCCGAGCGTCGGCAGCGGCAGGGCGACCAGCTGGGGGCGGCCGGCGGCCCGGCCGTCGGGCGCCTGGTCGGCGGGGGCGGTACGGTCCGGGCGTTCCGGGGGGATCACGAAAGCTCCTTCGAGGGTGCTGCGGCGGTCGCCCCATCATCCCCGAATCCGGCGGGGCGTGTGAGGGGGAAGTCCGGCCCTTCGGTGGTGCGCACGTCCAGGGTGCCGTGCGGGGTGAGGCGGACCACGAGGTGCCGCCGCCACTGGTCGTCGTCGCGCTCGGGGCGGTCCTCGCGCCAGTGGCAGCCGCGGGTCTCCTCGCGCCGCCGGGCGGCGGCCACCAGGACCCGGGCGACCAGGCCGAGGTTGGTCGCCTCCCACGTCTCCACGCACGGCTCCGCGGTCTTGCCGTCCCGGTCGTACGCCTCGACGGCCGCGGTGTGCAGCCGCTCCAGCGCGCCGGCGGCGCCCGCGAGGCTGTCGGCGCTGCGCAGCACCCCGGCGCCCGCGGTCATGATCCGCTGCACCTCGAAGCGCGCCTCGGAGGCCAGCAGCGGGCCGGCCTCGCCCTGCGGCCGAGGCGGATCGGCGGGGGCGGGGGCGGCCGCGCGGGGGGGGGGCGGGGGGGGGTGTGGGGGGCCCCCCGCCCGCCCGGGCCGGGGGGGGGGGGGGGGGGGGGGGGGGG
>JAJSZB010000397.1:0-6467 GCA_050613715.1 Streptomyces sp. IBSBF 3018 | reverse complement strand
GCGTACAACCCTCAACCCCCCGGCGCCCAGCGCCACATACGCATCCACCGCCCCCGCGCAGAGCCCGACCCGTACACTCGGTCTAGTGACATGGCCCGGGGGCAACGGCAAGATGGGCGGCCCGTGACGACGGCAACCGCCGGCCGTACCGCGTGACCGCATCACGTGACCGCTCCGTGTGACCGAAACACGCCGCGGGCACGCGACGCGCGTCGCGCCGGCGCGGCGCGACCCCTGCCCCCGGCCCGGGAACCGCGGTCACCTCCCCCGGCGTCCGCACACCGTGAACGGCACCGGCCCGCGGGCCCGGACCCGCAAGACCACCCGCACCACCCCGCACCACCCAGCACCACGCAACATGCGGTCACAAGGAGGACGCGTCCCGTGAGCAGCAGGCCATCCCGAGGCGCTGCTCGCCTCGCCTCGATACTCGACGCCCTCCCGGACGCGCTGCTGCTGGTCAACGCCAACGGCACGGTGGTGAACGCGAACGCGATCGCGCTGGAGACCTTCGAGACGCCCGGGACCGCGCTGGTCGGGCGCGGACTGCTGGACCTGCTGCCGGAGTTCGACCCCAAGCGCATCCCCGGTTCGATGCGCAGCCCGCGCGAGGCCGCGCAGGACACGGACACCAGGACCCGGCCGACCCGGATGACCGCGCACCGCACCGACGGCAGCGCGTTCCCCGCGCAGGTGACGAGCGCGAACCTGGAGGACGGCCGCACCCCGTACGCCGACTTCGGCGACGGCATGCCGCACTACACCGGCGACGAGCTGCTGATGCTGGTGGTGCGCGACCTGTCCGGCACGGTCGACACCGAGGCCGAACTCGCCCGCCAGCAGCGGCAGACCGAGATGATCCTGCGCGCCGCCGCCGAGGGCGTGGTCGGCGTGGACACCGCGGGCAAGGTCGTGCTGGTCAACCCCTCGGCCGCGCAGATACTCGGCCACCGCGCGACCGACCTCGGCGGCAAGGAGCTGCACCCGCTGGTGCACCACTCGCGCCCGGACGGCTCGCCGCTGGCGTACGAGGACACCCCTCTCGCCGACACGCTGCGCAGCGGCCGCAAGCACCGGGTGCGCGGCCAGGTGCTGTGGCGCAAGGACGGCAAGCCGGTGCCGGTGGACCTGACGACGGCGCCGGTACGCGACGGGGACCAGCTGGTCGGCGCGGTGATGACGTTCACCGACCGCACGCAGTACGACGCGCTGGCCGCGCGGGCCGCGCAGCTGCGGGCGCTGCTCGACAGCTCGCTGCGCGGGCCGCTGGCCGAACTGCGCGGCGAGCTGGGCGGGTTGGCGGCCGACCCGGCCGGGCAGCTGTGGCCCGAGGCCAACCAGATCCTGCACCACCTCACCGCCGGCTACGCGCGCATCACCACGCTGATCGACAACGTGCTGGCGTTCCAGCGGCTGGACCGCGGCGAGGAGAAGCTGCGGCGCGAGCCGGTGGGCCTGGACGACCTGGCCGCCGCGGCGGTCGAGGGCGCGGTCGAGCTGATCGGGCCGGGGCGCGCGCAGTACGCCGTGCACGCGCCGCAGACCGAGGTGTCGGTGGACGGCGAGCAGCTGGCCAGGGCGCTGTCGCACCTGATCGCCGACGTGGCGGGCGTGGACTCGGCGGGCAACGCGATCGCGCACGGCGGCGACTCCACGATCGTGGTCGCGGCGGCGCGGCGCGGCGATGTCGTCCGCATCGACGTGCACGGTCCGAGCGCCGGCGGCGACCCGGTCCACCTGCCCCTGGCCCGCGGCGTGGTCGAACGCCACGGCGGCGTCCTGCAGACCCACGAGGTGCCGGGGCAGGGCAGCGCGTACGTCCTGGAGGTGCCGGTCGGCCCGGAGGACGCGGACGGGTCCGCTTCGGGCGCGGCGGCGGCCGCGGGTTCCGGGGGGTCCGCGGGTGCTGCGGGGTCGGCTTCCGGTGCGGGCCGGCGCGCGGGCGCGGGCGGCGGCTCGGGTTCCCGCGGGCGCGGGCGCGCGGGGGCCGGCGAGGGCGCGGGATCGGGTACGGGTACGGATTCCGGCGCGGGGTCCGGTGCGGGAGCTGTCGCGGGTACGGGATCGGGCGGTGGTACGGGCTCGGGTCCGGAGGCCGGTGCGGAGTCCCTCGCGGGTACGGGCGCGGGTGGTCGTACGGGCTCGCACGGTCGTAGGGGCGCGGGTGGGGGCGCCGGGCGCTCCGGCGGGCGCTCCGGCTCGGCGGCGGAGGAGGAGGCGGGCCCTGTTCCGGGGCCGCGCGATCCGTCGGACGACACCGGCACGGTGGTCGCGCCCTGGGCGGTGCCGGCCCTGACCGACCACGGTGACCAGTACGGCGACCGGCAGAGCGACCAGTACGGCGAGCAGTACGGCGATCGGCACGGCGACCAGCACGGCGACCAGCAGGAGGCCCCGAGCGGACGGCGGCGTGCGCTGCGCAGGCCGCGTGAGGAGGGCGACCCGCAGCAGGTCCGGCAGGCTCCGGCGCTGCCGGGCGGTTCCGGCGAGCCCGGGGGCCCCGGGGGGCCGGGCGATCCCGCGGCGCAGGGCGAGCAGCCGTCGGGGCGGCGGGCCCGGCGCGGACGTGCCGCCGAGGAGGAGCAGACGCCGCGGGCCGCGCAGGCGGGGCGGGCCGAGCTGCCCGCGCCGCCGATCCCGAACGCGCTGCCGCCGGCCGGTTCCGGCGGCGGACCCACGGGCCGCCGCGCGCGCCGCGCGATCGAGCCCGCGAACCCGGTGGGACCGGCGGGACCTGTGGGGCCGACCGCGGTCCCGCCGCAGGGCGCGGGGCCGCAGCCCGCGTGGCCGGCTCCGCAGGAGCCGCAGCCGGGCCTCCCGGCGATCCACCGCGAGGGGCCCGCGGCGCAGGCAGCGGAGTGGCAGGACGCCCAGGGCGGACAGGCCCCGGCACCCGGACGACCGGCGCTGCGGCGACCGGGCACGTCCGCGCCGAACCCGGAGTGGCAGGACGCCGAAGGCAGCCAGAACCCGCAAGCCCCGGCACCCGGACGGCCGGCGCTGCGGCGGCCGGGCACGACCGCGCCGAACGGTGACTGGGAGGACCCGCAGGCCGCCGCGGCCGAGGCGCCCGGGCGGGCGGCGCCGCGCCGGCCCGGCACGTCCGCGCCGGACGGCGAGTGGCTGGACCCGCGCGACGATCCGCGTGCACAGGGCGGCGAGGACGCCGGCGGGCAGAGCGGGCGGCGGCGGCCGGCGATCAAGCGGCCGGGGACGTCCGCGCCGGGGGAGCAGCCCGGACAGCCGGGTGGGTCCGGCGCGGCCGGTGGCTGGCCGGAGCCCGGCGGGCAGGGCGGCGCGGCGCAGTGGCCCGGCCCGCACGCCGGCGAGGGCGGCGGGAACTCCCCCGACGCCTGGGGCCCGGCCGCCGCCGCGGCGCAGGCCGGCGATCCGCGCGACCCGCACGCGCCGGAGCAGGGTCCCGCCCACGACCAGGGCCAGGCACAGGGCCAGGCACAGGTCCGGCAGCAGGCCCAGCCCCACCAGGCCCAAGCGCAGGCACAAGCGCAGGCCCAGGCCCAGGGGCAGAGCCACGGGCGGGCGATCAGCGTGCGGACGCTCGGCCAGGGCGTCGTCCCCTACGCCGGCCAGCCCGAGCTGCCCGCGCCGGCCGGGAGCGGCGGTTCCGGCCGCCGCCGCAGGCTGGGAGCGCCGCAGCAGAGCAACGGCTCGATCCTGCCGCGCGTGCCGAGCCAGCCGGCCCCCGCCGGTCAGCCGACGCCCGGCGGCGAGACGCAGGCGCGGCAGCACCCGCAGGCAGATCCCGACAGCGGCCAGTTGCCCGTACGCCAACCCGCGCCCCCGGCGCACCCCGCGCAGCCGCAGCACCCGGCGCGCGGCGGCGTCGACCAGCGCCTCGGCGACCTCGCCGGCCCGCACCGCCGCGGCCAGCGCGTCGCCGTAGACGGTCAGCGGCCCGGGCATCGCGATGTCCAGGCCGCCGCGCAGCGCCCCGGCGGTCGAGCGCGCGGCGAACCAGTCGGAGACCACCACGCCGTCGAATCCCCACTCGCCCCGCAGCACGCCGTTGACCAGCGCGTCGTGCTCGGTCATGGTCACGCCGTTCACCGCGTTGTAGGCCGCCATCACGCCCCACGGCCGGGCGTCGGCGACGATCGCCTCGAACGGCGCGAGGTAGAGCTCGCGCAGCGCCCGCGGCGGGATGCGGTTGTCGACGGTGAAGCGGTCGGTCTCCGCGTCGTTGCCGACGAAGTGCTTGAGGGTGACGCCGATGCCGCCGTCCTGCACCCCGCGCACGTAGCCGGTGCCGATCACGCCGGTCAGGTACGGGTCCTCGCTGTACGCCTCGAAGTGCCGCCCGCCCAGCGGGCTGCGGTGCAGGTTGACGGTCGGCGCGAGCAGCACGTGGACGCCCTTGCGGTGGGCCTCCTGGGCGAGCAGCCGGCCGGCCCGGCGTGCCAGGACCGGGTCCCATGTGGCGGCGAGCGCGGTCGGGCTGGGCAGCGCGACCGAGGGATCGTCGGTGGTCCAGCGCCGGCCGCGGACGCCGACCGGGCCGTCGGACATCACCAGCGGGGCCAGGCCGATCGCGCCGACCGCGGGCAGCGACCACATGTCCTGCCCGGCCAGCAGCCGCGCCTTGGAGTCCAGGTCCAGCCGGCCGAGCGCCTGCTCGACGGCCCGTTCGCGTTCGGTCTCCGCGCCGAGGGCGTACGGGGTGTGCGGCGTCATGTCCGGCTCCCTGGTGTGGTGGCGGATGCGAGGCGCTGGACATCCTGGCGCGGCACGATCGGGACGCCTGCCGTACGGTAGGTATAGTTATCGATTCGTCATCTTGCCCGGGCTTGTAGGGTCGGGCCCGAGGGCGGAAAGGGGGTGGGGGACGTGGCACGCACGCGGGGCGAACGCTCGTCGGAGCGGCGCGCGGAGATCATCCAGGCCGCCACGGAGGTCATCGCCGAGCGCGGCTACCGCGGCGCGACGCTGGCGGCGGTCGCCGAGCGGGTCGGCCTGACCCAGCAGGGGCTGATGCACTACTACCCGACCAAGGAAGCGCTGCTGGTGGCCGTCCTGGAGGCCAGGGACCAGTGGGACATGGCGTCGGCGGCGCTGCACGGCCGCTCCTGGCCCCTGGAGGTGGTGGCGAATCTGGTGGACTACAACGCCACCCGGCCCGGCATCGTCCAGGCGTTCACCGTGCTGGTGGGCGACAGCGTGACCGAGGGGCACCCGGCGCAGGCGTACTTCAGGAACCGCTACGCCCATGTGCGCGAGGGCGGCGCGGAGGCGCTGCGCGCGGAGTACGGCGACCGGCTGCCCGGCGGACTCACGCCCGAACGCGCGGCGACGCTGCTGGCCGCGGTGATGGACGGCCTCCAGGTGCAGTGGCTGCTGGACCCGGACGCGGTGGACATGCCGGCGGCGTTCCGCGATTTCCTGGCGCTGCTGGCACCGCTTGCGCCTCCGGCGGAGGGGACGGCGGGGCCCGCGGGGTCCGCGCGGGCGCGGACGGACGCGACGGGGACGCCGCCCGCCGACGCGGCGGAGACGCCGGCCCCCGGCCCGGCGAAGAAGCGGGACGCCGACCGGCGGGCATGAGGCGGACCGGCGGGCCCGGGCCACGGGAGCACGCGGGGCCACGCCCCGAGCGAGGCGGGCCACGGGAGTGGCCCGGGTCGCGGTCGTGACACCGGCCGCGGGAGCGCGGGGGCCGCGGGCGTAAGGCGGGGCCGCGGGCCTGGCCCGGACCGCGGGCGTGACACCGGCCACGGACGTGGCCCAGGCCACGGGAACGCGCGGGGCCGCGGGCGTGAGGCAGGCCAGCGGGCCTGGCCCGACCGCGGGAGTGCGCGGGGCCGTGGGAGTCGCTCGCCGCGGAGGTACGGCGGGACGTCCGCCGTTGAGGTACGGCGGGCCGTCCGCCGGGGAGATGTCGAAGGTCCCGCGGCGGGCTGAGCGGTCCGGCGTCGGCCGGCTTCCGGTCGTGCTCGCCCTCGGCGTATCCGGGCCCGGAACGCCGCAGTACGCTGGCGCAATGTCTTCCGGCAGCCCGCCCGACCCCACGGACCCGCTGACCGCCGAGGTGGTCGACCTCGTCGGCACGTTCGTGGCCCGCTACGACCGGGAGTACGACGCGGCCGCCGCGGCGCACCACCTGACCGGGGCGCAGGCGCGGCTGCTCACGCTGCTGGCCGCGCAGCCGCTGCCGATGCGGCAGATCGCGCAGCAGCTGAAGTGCGAGCCGTCCAACGTGACCGGGATCGTGGACCGGCTGGAGGCCCAGGGCCTGGCGGAGCGCCGCGCGGACCCGGCCGACCGCCGGGTGAAGCTGGCCGCGGCCACCCCGGAGGGCCGCGCGACCGCGGAACACCTCCGCGCCTCCCTCGACTTCGCCCGCGAACCCCTCGCCGGCCTCTCCGAAGCCGACCGCGCCACCCTCCGCGACCTGCTCCGCAGAATGATCACCCCTCACTGACCCCGCGCCCGCGAGAGCAATCCCCCAACCC
>JAJSZB010000396.1:0-6510 GCA_050613715.1 Streptomyces sp. IBSBF 3018 | reverse complement strand
GCTCCGGACCTCCCGCCCCCCGCGCGGAGCCGTACGGCGGGCCGCCGCCCGCGATGGACGAGCCGCCGCCGCTGGAGGACGACATCCCCGAGGACGACGACCCGGACCTCGTCGACTCCGCGCTCAGCGGCCACGACCTCTTCATCAGGGAGCTGGGCGCGACCGTGATCGAGGAGATCGACCACGGGTGATCCCGTGATCCCGTGACCCCGGCGGCCCGGCGGCCCCGTGACCTCGCGGTCTCGTGGCTCCGCGACCTCGCGATCCCGCGACCCTGCGCTCTCGTGATCCCGGGCGTCGCCCCTGCCGCCGGACCCCGCCCCGCACTGCCTCCCACCTCGGGTTTCACCCCGGTGGCAACCTTGCCGTGACCTGGTGTTTCACGTGGAACACACCCCGTACGCCTCGGGGTGCACGACGCGGCACGCCGATCCTCCGTACGGCGTAGGGCGATCCGCCGTACGAGCACGTAGGCTCGCCCTGTCACATGAAAACCTCGTGCGACATCACGTGGACCACGTCAACGCGTGAACGCGTGAATGCGACGGCACGGCACAGGCAGGAGCGAATCCCGTGATCCCCGGTGGCGGTCAGCCCAACATGCAGGCGCTGCTCCAGCAGGCCCAGAAGATGCAGCAGGATCTCGCCGCGGCTCAGCAGGAGTTGGCGGAGACCGATGTGGAGGGCTCGGCCGGCGGCGGCCTGGTCAAGGCGACGGTCAGCGGCGCCGGTGAGCTGCGTGCGCTGGTGATCGACCCCAAGGCGGTCGACCCGGAGGACACCGAGACCCTCGCCGACCTGGTGGTGGCCGCCGTCCACAATGCGAACGAGGCCGCGCAGCAGCTCCAGCAGGCCAAGCTCGGCCCGCTCGCGCAGGGGCTGGGCGGCGGAGGCATCCCGGGCCTGCCGTTCTGACCCACGGCCCGTAGGCCGACGTTCCGGCGGCGGCCCCACGGGCGGGGGGTGAGCGAGGCGGGACCGGACCCGGGCCCGTATCCCCGACCGAACCCGTATCCGTATCGGCACCCGAGCTCGCAGCCGGACTCGCATCCGCAGCCGCACACATATCCGCACCCGCACCCGCACCCGTATCCGTATCCGACGCCGACCCCGCGGACGCACCGCCCGCCCCCCACCGACGACTCACCCGCTCACTCATCCACACACCCACCGCACCGTTTCGAGGAAGGCCGCCGGCGTGTACGAAGGCGTGGTTCAGGACCTGATCGACGAGCTGGGCAGGCTGCCCGGCGTGGGTCCCAAGAGCGCGCAGCGGATCGCCTTCCACATCCTGCAGGCCGATCCGACCGATGTGCGACGGCTCGCGCACGCGTTGACCGAGGTCAAGGCGAAGGTGCGGTTCTGCGCGGTGTGCGGGAACGTCGCGCAGGACGAGCAGTGCCGGGTCTGCCGCGACCCGCGCCGGGACCCCGCGGTGATCTGCGTGGTCGAGGAGCCGAAGGACGTCGTGGCGATCGAGCGTACGAGGGAGTTCCGGGGGAAGTACCACGTCCTGGGTGGCGCCATCAGCCCGATCGAGGGCGTGGGCCCGGACGACCTGCGGATAAGGGAACTGCTCACCCGGCTCGCCGACGGCACCGTCACCGAGCTGATCCTGGCGACCGACCCGAATCTGGAGGGCGAGGCGACGGCGACGTACCTGGCCCGGATGGTCAAGCCGATGGGGCTGCGGGTGACCCGGCTGGCGAGCGGGCTGCCGGTGGGCGGCGACTTGGAGTACGCGGACGAGGTCACGCTGGGGCGGGCCTTCGAAGGGAGGCGGTTGCTGGATGTCTGAGGCCGTGGTGAACAAGAAGCAGCAGGTGAAGAGGAAGTCGGTGGAGAAGAAGCAGGGCGGGGCGAAGGAGCAGGGCAGGGCGGCGGCGACGGCCGGGGGGACCGGGGCGGTCGGAGCGGCTGAGGCGATCGGAGCGGCTGAGGCGGCCGGCGCGGTCGGGGGTGCTGTCCCGCAGGAGCCGGACGAGTTCGCGGTGCAGATCGCCGACCAGGTCGAGAGCTTCGTGCTGTCGGTGCGCGAGGTGGCCAAGGGCGACGACCCGGACAGCGCCGTGCCGTACCTGCTGCTGGAGGTCTCGCAGCTGCTGCTGGCCGGCGGCCGGCTCGGCGCGCACGAGGACATCGTCCCGGACGAGCGGTACGAGCCGGACGCCGGGCCCGAGCCGGACGAGGACGACCTGCGGCAGCGGCTCGCGTCGCTGCTGGAGCCGATCGACGTCTACTCCGAGGTCTTCGACCCCTACGTGCCCCGGTCCACCCCGGTGGCCTGCCGGATCTCCGACGACCTGGCGGACGTGGTCGCCGACCTGACGCACGGCATCGCGCACTTCAGGGCCGGGCGGGTCTCCGAGGCGCTGTGGTGGTGGCAGTTCTCGTACCTGTCCAACTGGGGGCCGACCGCGAGCGCTTCGCTGCGCGCGCTGCAGTCGCTGGTGGCGCACGTACGGCTGGACAGCCCGCTGGACGAGCTGGACGGGCTGGACACCGGCAACGACGAGGACGACGAGGAGCAGCTCGCCCGCGAGGCCGGCAAGGTGATGGAGGCGGAGCTGGGCACGATGGGGCTGCGCCGCCGGCGTTCCTGAGGCGGTGGGCGTCGCGCGGGTGCGGCGCCGCGCGGGCGTGGGCGTGCGGGCGGCGTGGGCGTGCGGGCCCGGGCAGGTGTACGCGCCGCGCGGGCGCGGGCGGGCAGGCCAAGGCAGGCGTGGGCGTCGCGCGGACGTAGGCCCATGATCACGTACTGAACGTCCCGTCTCACCATGCGACCGGCCCGGGGCGTGTTCGGCCTGCTCGTTAGACTGGGGCGACCGCATCCACCCCTGAGCGAGGAGCGCACGTGGGCCTTGTCGTGCAGAAGTACGGCGGCTCCTCCGTCGCCGATGCCGAAGGCATCAAGCGGGTCGCCCGGCGGATCGTCGACACCAAGAAGGCCGGCCACCAGGTGGTCGTCGTGGTGTCCGCGATGGGCGACACGACGGACGAGCTCATCGATCTCGCGGAGCAGGTCTCGCCGATCCCGGCGGGCCGCGAGTTCGACATGCTGCTGACCGCAGGAGAGCGGATCTCCATGGCGCTGCTGGCGATGGCGATCAAAAGCCTCGGCCACGAGGCGCAGTCGTTCACCGGCAGCCAGGCCGGTGTGATCACCGACTCGGTGCACAACAAGGCGCGGATCATCGACGTCACGCCCGGCCGCATCCGCACCGCGCTGGACGAGGGGAACATCGCGATCGTCGCAGGCTTCCAGGGCGTCTCGCAGGACAAGAAGGACATCACGACGCTGGGCCGCGGCGGCTCGGACACCACCGCGGTGGCGCTGGCCGCGGCGCTGGACGCCGAGGTCTGCGAGATCTACACCGACGTCGACGGGGTCTTCACCGCCGACCCGCGGGTGGTCAAGCGGGCCCGCAAGATGGAGTGGATCGCCTTCGAGGACATGCTGGAACTGGCCAGTTCCGGGTCCAAGGTGCTGCTGCACCGGTGCGTCGAGTACGCCCGCCGCTACAACATCCCGATCCACGTACGGTCCTCGTTCTCCGGACTTCCGGGCACCTGGGTCAGCAACGAACCACCGCAAGGGGAGAAGCCGATGGAGCAGGCGATCATCTCCGGTGTCTCGCACGACACCTCCGAGGCGAAGATCACGGTCGTCGGGGTGCCGGACAAGCCGGGCGAGGCGGCGACGATCTTCCGTGCCATCGCGGACGCCGAGATCAACATCGACATGGTCGTGCAGAACGTCTCGGCGGCGGCCACCGGTCTGACCGACATCTCCTTCACGCTGCCCAAGTCCGAGGGGCACCGCGCGATGGAGGCGCTGTCCAGGACGCAGTCGGTGATCGCCTTCGACTCGCTGCGCTACGACGACCAGATCGGCAAGATCTCGCTGGTCGGCGCGGGGATGAAGACCAACCCGGGGGTCACCGCGACGTTCTTCGAGGCGCTGTCGAACGCCGGGGTGAACATCGAGCTGATCTCGACCTCCGAGATCCGGATCTCGGTCGTCACCAGGGTCGACGACGTGAAGCCGGCCGTGCAGGCGGTGCACTCGGCGTTCGGCCTGGACAGCGACAGCGACGAGGCAGTGGTGTACGGCGGCACGGGCCGCTGAGCCGCGGGGCGCCGAGCCCCCGGCGGGTGGCTGGTCTGGACCACTTGATCCGCGTCGCCCGCGCGTTGGACAATCACCTCCCCCGCGGCTGCAACCGACGGCCCCGGGGGAGCGTCTTTGTGTCAGCGCACTGCCCTAGGGTGCTGCACACCGAGCGCGGTCAGGGGGCGTCGGTGTCGATGGGGCGTTGAGGAAGAGCTGGTACGCACATGGGGATATTCGGCCCGCGGTCCGGCGAAGTGTCATGCGCGTACAACCCTGGTGGGGGGATGCGTGTCCAACTGGCGTGGCGGAGGCACTGGGTATCGAGACGGCATTCGGCGTGCGGGGCGGCACCGTCGCTCCGCCGCGCGTCCGGCGGGCGCGCACGGCCGACGGCCCTGTCGGCGGTATCCCGGTGATCGCGCCGTGGCCGGTGCGGGTCGGCACGACGACCGACACCACCGACGGCGCCGGCCGCATCAAGGGCGTCGGCGGTAACAGCGGTAACGGCAGTATCAGCAGCACCGGCAGTGAGGACGCCGACACCCCCATGGCAGTCGGCACCACGGTCGATCACCTCACCGAGACCTACCGCGCGCACTACCGCTCGCTGCTGGGCCTGGCCGCGCTGCTGCTGGACGACACGGCCTCCTGCGAGGACGTGGTCCAGGAGGCCTTCATACGGGTGCACTCCGCGCGCAGCCGCGTCCGCGACCCCGAGAAGACTCTCGCCTACCTCCGCCAGACGGTGGTCAACCTCTCCCGTTCCGCACTGCGCCGCCGGATACTCGGCCTGAAGCTCCTCTCCAAGCCGATGCCCGACATGGCCAGCGCGGAGGAGGGCGCCTACGAGATCCTGGAGCGCGACCAGCTCAAGGCCGCGATGCGCGCCCTGCAGCGCCGCCAGCGCGAGGTGCTGGTGCTGCGCTACTTCGCCGACATGACGGAAGCCCAGGTCGCCGAGACGCTCGGCATCTCCCTCGGCTCGGTGAAGGCGTACGGTTCGCGTGGGCTCGCGGCGCTGCGCGTCGCGATGGAGGCCGCGACATGACCACGCCCGACGATCGCCGGGTTTTCGACGGCGACGCCACCCCACCGGACGGCGCCTCCCCGTCCGACGCGACCCTCTCCGGCGACGCGGCAACCCGCGGCGTCTCCCCGGACGCCGCTGCTACACCGGACGCCGCCGGTACAGACGACACCCGCACAGACGACGCATTCGAGATGGACCAGCAGATCTCCTCCCACGACATCCCCTCGCCCGCCGAGCCGCTGAACGGCGAGACGGCCGACGAGGAGGCCCTGCGCGCCCTGATGCGCGACGCCGTGAGCGACCTCCAGGGCTCGCCCGACGCCCTGGACTATCTGCGCCGGGCCGTTCCGCAGCGCCGCCAGCGCCGCCGCCAGGCGATGGTCGGCGCCGCCGCCACCCTGGTGCTCGCGGTGGTGGCGGTCCCCGCGCTGGTGCACGCGGCCGGCAGTGGCGGCGACCCGGCCACCACCGCGGCCGGCGTCAGGCCCACCGCCACCGACGGACTCGGCGAGGACGGGCACGCCCAGCTCCCCGGCCACCCCACCTGGCAGACCTCCGCCGGGCCCGACAGCTCACCGGGCAAGCCCCACCCGAGCACCGGCTCGGGCGGCCCGGCCGCCGCGCCGACCACGCCCACCCCGACCGGCGCACCGGTACCGGACTGCACCGGCGACCAGCTCGGGCAGGGCGCCAGCAGCGCCGACAGCCCGGACGGCAACGGCACGGTCTACGGCTGGTTCCGCGTCTCCAACGTCTCCGACACCCCCTGCACCATCCCCAGCGGTGGCCTGGTGCAGGCGCTGGCGCAGGGCGACGCCGACCAGTCCCGGATCCAGGTCGTCACGCACACCGCCGGCGACGCGGCCGCCGCGCTGCCCGCCACGGCCGGCCCGGTCGTCCTCAAGCCCGGCGAGGACTACAAGGTCGACTTCGCGTGGGTGCCGTCCGGTGACGGCCCGGGCGGCTGCACCATGCCGACCACGCCGCCCACCACCCCGACGCCGAGCGACACACCCACCGTGGGCAGCGGCACCGACGCGGGGACCGGCACCACCGCCGGCGGTACCGGCGCCGACACCGGCGCCGCCAACTCCGCCGACGGCGCCGGCGCGGCCGACACCCCGCCGGACTCCGGCAGCGACCCCACCACACCGGCGTCCGGCAGCGTCACCTTGAACCACACCCCGGCCGCGGGCGCCCCGGTGGTCGTCGGCCCCGTCATCCAGAACGTGTGCGCCGGCACCGTCTACACCGCCGCGCCGATCGCCGACGCCGGGGCCGCCCCGGCGTCATGACGGCGCCGGGTGCGTGAGCGTGGCGGATGTCCGCGCGCCCGGGGCGGGTGACTGGGGCGGATGCCCGGGGC
>JAJSZB010000395.1:0-6526 GCA_050613715.1 Streptomyces sp. IBSBF 3018 | reverse complement strand
GGCCTACGGACCGGGCGGCCCGACGATCAAGCGCTCAGGCGTCCTGACGCAGGTGCGCGTCGACGAGCGCCTCGACGCACGGCTCCGCCGCCACGCCACCGGGAGCCGCACTGCCGGGAGTGCCGGGAGTCACGCCGGCCACGGCGTCCTCGCCCGCGCACTCGCCGCCCGCGTCCCCCGCCGCCACCGCCTCCGTCGCGCCCTCGACGCACGCGGCCTCCGCCACGACCTCCGCGCACTCCGGTCCGCCCACGGCGAGCTGCAGCAACTGGAAGAGCGTCTCGCGCTGCTCGGGCCCGAGCGCGGCCAGCACGTCGTCCTCGGCGCCGGCGAGCGCCGACTCCGCCTCGGCGAGGGTCGCCGCGCCGCGCCCGGTCAGCTCCACGATGTGCCGCCTGCGGTCCTCCGGGGAGCGCCGGCGCTCGATCAGCCGGTCGGCCTCCAGCTCGTTGAGCAGGCCGACGACGTTCGTGCCGTCCATCATCAGGGTGCCGGCCAGCGCCTGTTGGGTGGTGCCGGGCGTGGCGCGCAGCACGGTCAGCGCGACCAGATGGCGCGGGCGCAGCCCGAGGGGCGCGAGCACGGTCTCGGCGCGCAGCCGCATCCGGCGCGAGAGATGGTCGAGGAGCGCACCCGACCGGTGCGTCTGCGGGTCGACGGCGGGAACCTCCTCCATGGGAGGAAGTTTACGCTGCCGCCACACTCCGGGAGCCGGCCCGGCGCCCCGGCCTCCGCAACGCGCCGAGCCGCCCCGGCAACAGCCCCTCCGGTCCGGAGACGACCCGCGGGTTCGTCGTGGCTGGTCGCGCAGTTCCCCGCGCCCCTGACAAACGGGTCACCCCCAGCGCACCCGCGACCCCCTGGCGCGACGCACAGCGCCGAGCGCTGCCCCCAGGGGCGCGGGGGACTGCTCCCCCGAACTCCGTCCGGGAGGTACCCCCACCAGCCGTCATCGACCGGTCGACCGGAGGCGGCAGCAACCGCCCCTCCGGGCCGGGGCCCCGAGTGCCGGCGCCCAGCGCGGAGCTGACGGGGAGAAAGGCGTGACGCACAGCGCGAGCGTGACGCGTGGTTTCGCCGGGGCGGCTGATGACGCAGACTGCCGGAGTCCGTCTGAACGGTTCCGCCCCCACCGCGTACGGCCGCGAGGCCGTCGCGTCGCCTCCACGAGAGGATTCCGATGAGACGCAGACTCCTGTCTCTCTTCGCGGCCACCGCCACCGCGGGCCTCGCCGCCACCGCAGCCCTCACGGGCGTCGCCCACGCCGCGCCGACCGCGTCCGCCGCCGCCGCCGCACCGCCCGCGACTCCCGCCGCGCCCTCGTACACCGTCAGCCTGAGCAGCGACGCCACCGGCGCGACCTGGACCGGCCACGAGAGCGTGACGTTCACCAACGCCTCCGACGCGCCGCTCGGCGACGTCTACCTGCGGCTGTGGGACAACTACCACGGCTCCTGCCCGACCACCCCGATCACCGTCAGCAAGGTGACCGGCGGCACCGCCTCCGCGCTGTCGGTGGGCTGCACCGCGCTCGACGTGACGCTGGCCGCGCCCCTCGCGCAGGGCCAGAGCGGCACCATCGGCTTCGACCTGAAGATCGCGGTGCCCAGCGGCGCCGACCGGTTCGGCCGGGACGGCTCCTTCTCCTTCATCGGCAACGCGCTGCCGGTGCTCGCGGTCCGCGACGGCTCCGGCTGGCACCTGGACCCGTACACGGACAACGGCGAGTCGTTCTACAGCCTGGCCTCGGACTTCTCGGTGACGCTCGACCACCCGAGCAGCCTGCTGGTCCCGGCGACCGGCACCTCGGTGGACACCCCCGGCGCCTCCGGCCGCACGGTGACCACCGCGACCGCGACGCAGGTGCGCGACTTCGCGTGGGCCGCGGGGCCCTTCTCGAAGGTCTCCGGCACCTCGCCCGGCGGGGTGAAGGTCAACGTCTACGCGGTGAGCGGGATCTCCTCCTCCAGCGCCAAGTCCATGCTGTCCACCTCCGAGTCGGCGATCGACGCGCACGCGCAGCGCTTCGGCGCGTACCCGTACGGCGAGGTGGACGCCGTGCTGGACAACAACTTCTGGTTCGGCGGGATGGAGTACCCGGGCTTCGTGCTCGACCTGGTGGACAGCAACGCGCTCACCCACGAGCTGGCCCACCAGTGGTGGTACGGCATCGTCGGCGACGACGAGTACAACAGCCCCTGGCTGGACGAGGCGTTCGCCGACTACTCCACCGACATCGCCGAGGGCAAGACCGGCACGAACTGCTGGAACAGCGTCTCCTGGGCGTCCTCCGCGGAGAAGATCACCGACTCGATGGCGTACTGGGACGCGCACCCCTCGCGCTACTCCACCGTGGTCTACGGCTACGGCAAGTGCACGCTGCACGACCTGCGGCGGCTGATCGGCACCACCGCGATGACCACGCTGCTGCGCACCTACGCGCAGGCGCACTGGTACGGGGTGTCCACCACCGCCGAGTTCAAGGCCGCCGCGCAGGCCGCGGCCGGCGGCACCGACCTGACGTCCTTCTGGACCCAGCACCGCATCGACGGCTGACCCGGCCGCCCGCGGGCGCACACGCGCCCCGGCCCGGGGACCCCGAACGGGACCCCGGGCCGGGGCGTTCGCGCTGTGCCGGAGCGCCGGCGGATCGGCCCGCCGCCGCGGCGGCGTCAGTGCCCGAAGAGGTGCCGGGCGTGGCGGTGCTTCGGGGTCTCCCCCGCGTCCGCCGCGGTGTCGGCCGGCCGGCCGTCGACGGTCGATCCGCCGCCCGCCGTGGCCATGTGGCGCTCGTCGGCCAGATCCGCCTCCTGGTTCGCGCGGAACGCGCCCTCCCGGTCGGCGGCCAGCGTCCGGTCGTCGACCGCGGCGCCCTGTGCGCCCTCGGCGCCCTGCATGTGCTCGGCGTGGATGGCGTCGAGTCGGGCGGCCAGTTCGTCGCGCTCCCTGGCGACGGCGTCCACGTCCTTGCGTGCCCTGCGCAGACGGCGTCCCCTGCGGCGGCGCATCGCCGCGCCGCCCAGGGCCATCATCAGGCCCAGACCGAAGATCAGCGCGAGGGCGAGGCCCGCGCAGAAGATCGCCAGTCCGTTCATGGTGGCGATGTGGTGTCCGAGCACGGTCACGTTGTGATCGGCGCCGCCGCCGAGGTTGTCGGCGATGGCGAGCCCGACGAACGCGGCCGTGCAGGCCAGGAGCAGCAGTCCCAGTATCAGCATGGCGTTCACCTCCGCAGTCGCTGCTCTGCTGCCTGGTCGGCTACCCCCGGTACGCGCGGGCACGCACACCGCTTCCGCCGCGATCGCGTGCCCCCGCCCCGGACCGGCGCCGACCTGCGAGGAACACGCCCCCGGCCCCGCACCCGCGCCCGCCCCGGACCAGCTCGGGACCCGCCTCGGACCCGCATCAGACCCGCCTCACGCCAGCGCCAGCGCCGCCTCGCGCACGGCCGCGGCGTCGGCGCGCACCTCGTCCAGGCCCGGCAGCGGCGGCCCGCCGCCGGTCAGCACGCGCGACCACGCCAGCAGTTGGCGGCGGAAGCCGGTGTGCCCCGGCTCGGCGGTGCGCACCGTGCGGGTCCCCAGGCCGCTGTCCGCGTCCCACGTCTCCACCGTCAGCGTCGCCGCCTCGTCCCTGGCGTACGGCGAGGGCAGCGTGAGGGTGGCCACCGAGTCGGCCGCGGTCAGCTCCAGCACCTCGCGGTAGCGCCGGTGCGCCGGCAGCCGGGCATGGCCCAGGTCCACCACGAAGGCGTCGTCGGGCCGCCAGCGGCAGCTCACCGAGTCGCCGCCGGCCCAGCTCTCGGCGTGCAGCAGCCGCCCGGCCAGCGCCAGGCCGCTGCCGGCCAGCGCCGCGTGCACGATGTTGACCTGGTGGATCAGCGAGCCGCCGAGCCCGCGCGCGTACGCCTCGTGCCGCGCCGGACCGGCCTGCGGACCCAGTGCCGCAGCCAGCGCCTCCCGCGCGGCCGGCGGTTGCGGGCCGAACGGCGGCGGCTCGTACGGCAGCAGGTGCGCGACCTGGTGCGGCGCGTTCGGGTCGTGGATGTCGACGGCGAGCCTGCGGGCGCGGTCCAGGTGCTCACGGCAGTGCGCGACGAAGAGGGCGACGACCGGGTCGTGCCGCTTCATGTAGCCGGCCGCGACCGGGACGCCCGCGGCACGCTCCGCGGCGATCAGCGCGTCGATCTCGGCCAGGTCCAGGGAGACCGGCTTCTCGCACAGCACCGGCAGCCCGAGGTCCAGGCACTCGGCCAGCACGGCGGCGTGCGTCCACCACGGCGTGCACACCAGCGCGGCGCGCGCGCCGGCGCGTACCGCCTCGGCCGGATCCGCGCAGACCGCCGCCTCGGGGAAGCCGGCCCGCACCGCGGCGAGGCGGCCGGGGTCGCGTTCCACCACCGCGGCCAGGCGCAGCGCGCCGGGCAGGTCGCGGATCTCCCGCAGGTGGGCGGCGTGCGCGACCTTGCCCGCCCCCACCAGCACCACCGGCAGCGGCGCGTGCGTCCGCGCAGGCGCGTGCGCGGCCGCGCTCCGTGCCACCGGTCGCTTCTTCTCGTCCGTGGTCCGCTCCCCTGGTCCGAGCCGGACGCTGGCTTCTCCGGCGCCGATGATCGATTATGGTCGTGGGAGCGAGGGAATGCGGCGTCCTGGGCCTGGAAACCGCAATGACCGTAACGGCACTTTGGCGTCTTCGGACACCCGGTGTCCTGAACGCGCCCTCCTATTGGGGACAAGCGCCGACTCGACTGCTGGCAGCTGCCAGAACCGTTGCTAAAGTCGTTTCGGGGCGGTCGCGGAACCGCACCACGGACGGGGGTCCGCGAGCGGTGACGAAAGGGGGAAGCCGTGGCCAGTGTTGTTCGAAGTGGTGGGGCGGACGCGGCGGATGCCGGGCTCGCGCTCTACCAGGCGCTGCGGGCCAGCGGCTCCACGGCGCCGGACAAGGCGGTCGCCGGGCTGGGCCTGACCGAGGCCGAGGCCGCGGCGGGCTGGGCCGAGCTGGAGGAGTTGGGACTGATACGCCCGGGCCGGCTGCCCGAGGAAGTCACCCCGGTGGAGCCGGACACCGCGCTGATCGGGCTGCTCGCCCGGCAGCGCGAGGCGCTGCGGGCCCAGCGCGACGAGCTGACCGCGATCGTGGAGGCCGCCGAGTCGCTGATGGACCGTTACCGCCCCGCCGTGCTGCGTGAGACCGCCGAGATCGAGGTGGAACTCATCACGCAGGACGACCGGCGGCGGCAGTTCGTGCAGGATTTCGACGCCACCGTGACCGAGTCGATCGGTTCGATGCATCCCGGTCCGCTGCCGCCGAGCGAAATTCTTTCGGGCGCGCTGGAAGAAGACAAAAGGCTCATCGACCGCGGAATCCGGGTACGGTCCATTTACAGCCAGAGCATTAATTCCGCACCACGGCAGCGTAAATATCTCTCCGACCTGGCGACGACGGGGGTGGAAGTCCGGCTGGCTTCCCACGTTCCTTTCGATCTGCTGATCGCCGACTCGCACAGCGCTCTCGTGCTGGCCAATCCGGAGGACCCGGCGGGCGCCGCCGTGGTGGTCCGCGGGCCGGCCCTGGTCCGCTCCTACGTGGCCCTGTACGAGGACTGCTGGCTGCGCTCGGTGCCGTACTCGGCCAAGTCGGCGGGGAGCTTCGACATCGACGGCGAACTGACCGAGCAACACCGCACGACGATGCGACTTCTCGCGAACGGGCTGACAGACGAGCGGATCGCGCGCAAACTAGGGGTATCACTGCGCACTGTGAGCCGGTTGGTGTCGGAGATCATGAGGTATCTCCAGGCGGAAAGCCGCTTCCAGGCAGGCGTACTGGCCTCGGCCCATGGCTTGATCTGACGTTCGCATACACGCCATGGCGTGGATGCGCACAACCGGAGTCTGGTCTTCTACTGTCTGATTTTGCCACCATTGGCGGAGTTAAGTGTGGCTGCATGCCCTCGCGAGCGCACTACCCCTTCTCAGTCCCACTAAGGATTTCGATGTCGCGTATCCGGCACACGACTCACATGTCCGCAGTCGCCGCGCTGGTTCTGATCCTGTCATCGGCAGCCGGAACCACCGCAGCGGTCGCCGCCGACGGCCACACGTCGGCGCCCGCCTCCGCCACCACGTCCGCCGCGGCCGAGTCGGCCGCGCCCGCCGTGTGGTTCCCGGAGAACGTCATTGCCGATCAGCCCTCCGTGTGGTTCCCCGGGGGCGACACCGCGACCGCCCAGCAGGCGGACGTGTGGTTCCCCGAGGGCGTCGCTCCCGCGCAGGCGAGCGTCTGGTTCCCCGGGGCTGTCGCGGCCGACGACCCGTCGGTGTGGTTCCCCGGTGGCGGTTCCGTGTCCGCCTGACAGACAGGCCGGCCGGTCGGCTGTTGTCCCTTTGTTCCTTCCGTTTCCTCCGTACGGCCCGTGATGGTTCGCGGGCCGTACGGCGTTTTACGGACGATGCTGTGTCGGACGGTGCGTTCCGTGGACGGTGACAGGGGCGTCCAGGACGTCGGGGGGCAGGGGTGGGC
>JAJSZB010000394.1:0-6529 GCA_050613715.1 Streptomyces sp. IBSBF 3018 | reverse complement strand
CCCCCGCCGTCCCCGGGTCCGACGCCGGCGCCGCGGGCAAGGAACTGCTCGACGAGCTGCTCGCGCTCACCGCCGACCTGCCCGACGCCGACCCCGGCCGGGTCGCCGCCGCCGCGCTGCGCGGCCGCAGCGCGTACGCCGACGCCGCCGAACTGCGCACGCTGGCCTGCGAGGCCGCGGCCGGCCTGATCTCCGAGGACCCCGCGTACTCGCGGCTCGCCGCGCGCCTGCTGACCCGCGCGATCGCCGCGGAGGCGGCCGGCCAGGGCGCGGTGTCCTTCTCCGCGTCGATCGCGGTCGGCCACCGCGAGGGGCTGATCGCCGACCGCACCGCCGCCTTCACCGCGCTGCACGCCGCGCGCCTGGACGCGCTGGTCGAGCAGGCGCTCGCCGACGGCGCCGACGACCGCTTCGGCTACTTCGGCCTGCGCACCCTGCACAGCCGCTACCTGCTGCGGCACCCCATCACCCGGCAGGTCGTGGAGACCCCGCAGCACTTCATGCTGCGGGTCGCGGCCGGGCTCGCCGAGGACGACTCCACCCGCGCGGCGGACGAGGTCGCCGCGCTCTACCGGCTGATGAACCGCCTGGAGTACCTGCCCAGTTCGCCGACGCTGTTCAACTCGGGCACCCGGCACCCGCAGATGTCCTCCTGTTACCTGCTGGACTCGCCGCTGGACCGGCTGGACTCGATCTACGAGCGCTACACCCAGATCGCCCGGCTGTCCAAGCACGCCGGCGGCATCGGCCTGTCCTACTCCCGCATCCGCGCGCGCGGTTCGCTGATCCGCGGCACCAACGGCCACTCCAACGGCATCGTGCCGTTCCTGAAGACGCTGGACGCCTCGGTCGCGGCGGTCAACCAGGGCGGTCGGCGCAAGGGCGCCGCGGCCGTCTACCTGGAGACGTGGCACTCCGACATCGAGGAGTTCCTCGAACTGCGCGACAACACCGGCGAGGACGCGCGCCGCACCCACAACCTCAACCTCGCGCACTGGGTCCCCGACGAGTTCATGCGGCGGGTCGAGGAGGACCGGCCGTGGTCGCTGTTCTCGCCCGCCGACGTGCCCGACCTGGTCGACCTGTGGGGCGCGGAGTTCGACGCCGCCTACCGCCGCGCCGAGGCCGCGGGCCTGGCCAGGAAGACCCTGCCGGCGCGTGAGCTGTACGGCAGGATGATGCGCACGCTGGCGCAGACCGGCCAGGGCTGGATGACGTTCAAGGACGCGGCCAACCGCACCGCCAACCAGACCGCGCGCCCCGGCCGTACCGTGCACTCCTCGAACCTGTGCACCGAGATCCTGGAGGTCACCGACGACTCCGAGACCGCGGTGTGCAACCTCGGCTCGGTCAACCTCGGTTCCTTCGTCACCCCCGGCGGCGACATCGACTGGGAGCGCCTGGACGCCACCGTGCACACCGCGGTGACCTTCCTGGACCGCGTGGTGGACATCAACTTCTACCCCACCGAGGAGGCCGGCCGGTCCAACTCCCGCTGGCGGCCGGTGGGTCTGGGCGTGATGGGCCTGCAGGACGTGTTCTTCAAGCTGCGGCTGCCCTTCGACTCGGCACAGGCGCGCGAGCTGTCCACCCGGCTGTCCGAGCGGGTGATGCTCGCCGCGTACGAGGCGTCCTGCGACCTCGCCGAGCGCAACGGCCCGCTGCCGGCCTGGGAGCAGACCCGTACCGCCGACGGCGTGCTGCACCCGGACCACTACGGCGTCACGTTCACCTGGCCGGAGCGCTGGGAGCGGCTGCGGCGGCGGATCGCGGTGAACGGTCTGCGCAACTCGCTGCTGCTGGCCATCGCGCCGACCGCGACCATCGCCTCGATCGCCGGCGCGTACGAGTGCATCGAGCCGCAGGTCTCCAACCTCTTCAAGCGCGAGACGCTGTCCGGGGAGTTCCTCCAGGTCAACTCCTACCTGGTGGCCGACCTCAAGCGGCTGGGCGAGTGGGACGAGCGGGCCCGGGAGGCGCTGCGCGAGTCCAACGGCTCGGTGCAGGGCTTCGACCGGCTGCCCGCCGAGGTGCGCGCGCTGTACCGCACGGCCTGGGAGATCCCGCAGCGCGGCCTGATCGACATGGCCGCGGCGCGCACCCCGTACCTGGACCAGAGCCAGTCGCTGAACCTGTTCCTGGAGACGCCGACCATCGGCAAGCTCAGCTCGATGTACGCCTACGCCTGGAAGCAGGGCCTGAAGACCACGTACTACCTGCGGTCGCGGCCGGCCACCCGGATCGCCCGCGCCGCCCAGGGCCCGGCCCACGAGGCCGCCCCGGCGAGGGGCTCCGCACCGGCGCCCGCGTCCGCACCCGCGGCCGCCCCGGCGCCCGCGTCCGTACCCGCCCCCGTACCCGTGCTGCAGGCCGTCGACGCCGACGCCATCGCCTGCTCCCTGGAGAACCCCGAGTCCTGCGAGGCATGCCAGTGACGACCAGCGCCACCACGACCGCCGCGAAGAACCTGCTCGACCCCGGCTTCGAGCTCACGCTGCGCCCGATGCGCTACCCGGACTTCTACGAGCGCTACCGGGACGCCATCAAGAACACCTGGACCGTGGAGGAGGTCGACCTCCACTCCGACGTCGCGGACCTGGCCCGGCTCACCGCCGCGGAGCAGCACCTGATCGGCCGGCTGGTGGCGTTCTTCGCCACCGGCGACTCGATCGTCGCCAACAACCTGGTGCTCACGCTCTACAAGCACATCAACTCCCCCGAGGCGCGGCTGTACCTGAGCCGGCAGCTGTTCGAGGAGGCGGTGCACGTCCAGTTCTACCTGACCCTGCTGGACACCTACCTGCCCGATCCCGACGACCGCGCCGCGGCCTTCGCGGCGGTGGAGAGCATCCCGTCGATCCGCGAGAAGGCGCGGTTCTGCTTCCGCTGGATGGACTCGGTGGAGTCGATCGACCGGCTGGAGTCGCCGGCCGACCGGCGGCGCTTCCTGCTCAACCTGATCTGCTTCGCCGCGTGCATCGAGGGCCTGTTCTTCTACGGCGCCTTCGCGTACGTGTACTGGTTCCGCTCCCGCGGGCTGCTGCACGGCCTGGCCACCGGCACCAACTGGGTGTTCCGCGACGAGACGATGCACATGAGCTTCGCCTTCGACGTGGTGGACACCGTGCGCAAGGAGGAGCCCGAGCTGTTCGACGACCGGCTGCGCGAGCAGGTCACCGACATGCTCAAGGAGGCCGTGGAGGCGGAGCTGCAGTTCGGCCGCGACCTGTGCGGGGACGGGCTGCCGGGCATGAACACCGAGTCGATGCGCGCGTATCTGGAGTGCGTGGCCGACCAGCGGCTGGCCCGGCTCGGCTTCGAACCGGTCTACGGCTCGCGCAACCCGTTCTCCTTCATGGAGCTGCAGGGCGTCCAGGAGCTGACGAACTTCTTCGAGCGCAGGCCGTCCGCGTACCAGGTCGCCGTGGAGGGCACGGTGGCGCTGGACGAGGACTTCTAGCCGGCGGCCCGCCGGCGCTTCGGGGCCGGGCGCGCGCGGACGGCGCCCGGCCCCGGTCCTGACCGGGGCGCCCGCACCGGCGCGCGTCGGCCCCGACCGGTCCCGCGGCCGGCTTCAGTCGTTGGGCACCGTCTCGAACTTCGGCGTCGCCTCGGCCATCTGCCGCAGCACGTCCTTGCGGTCGCGCTTGGACAGCCGGTCGATGTAGAGCCGGCCGTAGAGGTGGTCGGTCTCGTGCTGGAGGCAGCGCGCGAAGTAGCCGGTGCCGTGCACCCGGATCGGGTTGCCCTGCGCGTCCTGGCCGCGCACCACCGCGTAGTCGGGCCTGGCCAGCTCCATGTAGGCGCCGGGCACCGACAGGCAGCCCTCGTTGGAGTCGTCCAGCCGCCGCTTGTCCGCGGGCAGCTCCTCGAGCACCGGGTTGCAGATCACGCCGACGTGCCGCTTGTTCTCGTCGTCCGGGCAGTCGTAGACGAAGACCTTGAGGTCCACGCCGATCTGGTTGGCGGCCAGGCCCACGCCCTCGGCGGCGCGCTGCGAGGCGAACATGTCGTCCACCAGCGCGGCCAGTTCGTCGTCGAAGGACGTCACGTCCTTGCACTCGCGGTGCAGCACGGGATTACCGACCACGGTGATCGGGCGGACCGTGCCGCGCGCGCGGTACGCCGCCTCGCGCTCCTCGGCGTCCGTCACGTCGTCGAGGAACTCCTGGCCCTGCTCGGTCTGCTGCTGGGACATCTGCGCGGTATGCCTTCCCGGAACCTTGGGTGAACCTTTCCAAGGGTACGGGGCGGCGGACGCCCGCGGGAAAACTCCCCGGCAGACTCAGCAGACCTCTTCCAGATCCCGCCAGTCCCGGCTGCCCGGGCTGTCGGCGACCCAGCTGTCCAGCAGGCCGCGCACCAGCGCGGCGGGCGCGGCGATGCCGCACTCGCGCTCCGGCGTCCAGTGCAACGCCTCGGCGCCGCGGCCCAGATGGCTCAGGTGCCCGGGGTGGCCGGGCTCGCCGTGGTCGTGCGGGTCGCGGGTGACCACCGAGCCGTCGTCGGTGGGCATCCGGCTCTCCGAGCAGGTGCGGCAGAGCAGCCGGACCGAGGAGGACCAGTCCTCCGCGGCGTAGCCCGCGTCGGCCGCCAGCCGCTCCAGCGCGTCACGGTCGGCCTCGGTGGCGGCCTCCAGCAGCACCAGCCACGTCGGCACCGGGGACGGCGCCCACAGCTCGATCTCGTCGAAGACCGGGTAGACCGCGCGGCGCGCGGCGCCCTCGGTGGCGCGCTCGCCGTGCGGGACGCCGTCGTGCAGCACCACCTCGCCCCAGCGCCGCCCGGAGGACGGCAGCGGAATCGACAGCACCTCCATCCGCGCCGGGTCCAGCCGGCGCCCCCACACCACCTCGGCCTCGCCCTCGGGCGACAGCCGCACCGCGGCGCTGCCCAGCGGCATCCGCACCGACTCCTCGCCGGCCGCCAGCTCCGCGGCCGCGGTCCCGGTCGGCGGGCGCAGTCCGTAGGCCTGCCAGGCGCGGCGGGCCAGCGGCCAGTCCTGCAGCGCGGTCGCGGCGATGCCCAGATTCCACCAGTCGGGTGCGCCGACCGGGCGGTCGAGCAGGGCCACGGCGCGCAGGCCGGCGATGCGCGCCTGCGCCCAGTCGTGCCGGAACTTGTGCAGCAGCGCGAGGTTGTACCAGGACTCCGAGAGCCACGGCTCCAGGTCCGCGGCACGGGTCAACAGGGCGCCCGCGTCCTCGTAGCGGCCGTCGTCGATCAGCGAGAACGCGCGGTCGGTGGCCTGCCGCCACGTGGGCGACGGCCGGTGCCGCACTCTGCCGAAGATCCTCACCGTCGTTTCCCGCCTCCCCCCGTAGCAACCCCTACGACACCAACCTTGCACACTTCGGCCGTTGTCTCAGCCTGACAGCAGCAGACCGGTCGGCGGCCCCGGCCGTCAACCCCCCTCATTGCCATCCTCGACCGCATCCAACCATGCCCCGGCCGGCTCGCGGGCGAGGACCCTGGTCAGGGCGGCGACGACCCGCGGGTCGTAGGTGTGCGCGGTGTCCAGCCGGAGCCGTTCCACGGCCGCAGGACGGCGCTCCGGGGCGCCGTCACCCGTCAGGTCCTCGTAGTCGTTGACCGTGCGCACGATCCGGCAGGCGAGCGGCTGCTCGCGGTACGGGTGCGCCTGGCGCTCCACGATCAGCGCGACCTCGGCGGGCGCGCCGGTCGCGCGGACCACCTCGCCGCCGAGTTCGGCGATGGCCCGGCGGGAGTCGGCGTCCAGCGGCTGGGTGGCGCCGCGCGGCACCGGGTCCACCAGCGAGAGCTGCCCGATGTCGTGCATCAGCGCGGCGTACTCCAGCAGCAGCACGCGGCGCGGCGGCAGGCCCAGTTCGCGGCCCACGGCGGCGGCCAGTTCGCCGACCCTGCGGGCGTGGCCCTCGGGTGTGTACCCGGCGACCTCGGTGGCCCGCGCCAGCGTCGTCACGGTCTGCCGGTACGTCGCGCGGACGGCGGCGTGCCCGCGCAGGCCCAGCTGGGTCAGCAGCAGCGGCACGGCCACCACGGGCACCGCCCACAGCCCGGCGCCGCCGACGGCGAGCGCGAGGACGACGCCCCCGGCGCAGACCGCTGAGCCCATCGCGGCCAGCCCTCTGATCTCGTCGCGCAGCGCGGCGGCGAACGGCGTGCTGCCCAGCGCCGCGGCCACCACCGCGTCGCACAGCCCCACCAGGCCGAGCACGGCGACGTACCCGGCGGCCAGCGGCGCGCCGCGCACCCCGCAGGCGTGCAGCGGCTGGCAGCACACGGCGGCGAAGGCGACCGCCACGCACCCGCGCACCAGCCGCCCGGCATGGTGCCCGGCCCGCCGCCCGGTCTGCTGCCCGGTCTGCTTCCCGGTCTGCTGCGCGGCCTGCTTCCCGGCCCGCTGCTCCGCCCGCCGCCCGCCTCCGCGCGCGATCGGCCCGTGACGTCCCCGCGCATGCCGTCCGCGCGCGGGAGCGCTGCCGGGCGCGGGCCGGCGCGCCCCGGGGACGGCGGGGGCGGCGGGGACGGCGGGTGTGCCAAGGAC
>JAJSZB010000393.1:0-6591 GCA_050613715.1 Streptomyces sp. IBSBF 3018 | reverse complement strand
GTCCGGGGGCCCGGGGCGGTGCGTCGCACCGGCGGAACCGGAGGGGCGCGACGGGCCCGAGGAGCCTGACGGGTCCGGCGGTTCCGGCCCCGGTCCCGCGGGCGGCGCGGAGGGGCCGGGATGCCCCGAATCGTCGGAGTGGCCGGAGCCGGAGCCGTCCGCCGAGCCCGAACCCGAACCCTGGGACTGGGCCGAAGCGCTCGGCCCACTCGGCCTGCCCGGCCCGCTGGGCTGATCCGAGCGGTCGGTGTGGTCGGTGCGGTCGGCGGAGCCCGCGCGCCCGGCGCTCCCCTCGGCGTCCGGGTGCGGCAGGGCGGCCGGACGGGACAGGCGCACGGCGTCGTCGGCGGCGGGGGCGGGCGCGTGCTCGGCGTGTGCGGGGGACGCGAGGGCCAGCACGAACACCGCCGCGACCACGGTCCACGCCCCCGCCGCGGTCGCCGTACGACCGCCCGCTGCCCACCGCACGCGACCCCGCCTCCCGCCGGACTGTCCGTCGGCCCAGCGTCACACGCGGTCACGGGTCCGGCATCTCGGGCCGGTCCGTACGGGTGGCGCCGTCCGTGCCCGGCCTCCCCGACGAGCCGTGCGAGACGCGGTATTCGATCGCTCGTTCGAGTGAAAGAGGGGATCGGTGGGTCGATCGGGCTTGTGGGGGCGGACCATACTCGGTATACATACTGAGTATGTCGATCCGTCACGGCCTGCTGGCCCTCCTCGAACAGGGGCCGCGCTACGGCTTCCAGCTCCGCACCGAGTTCGAGTCCCGCACCGGCTCCACCTGGCCGCTGAACGTGGGGCAGGTGTACACCACGCTCTCCCGGCTGGAGCGCGACGGGCTCGTCGTGCCCGGCGGGGAGGACGAAGCGGGCCACGCGCTCTACGAGATCACCGAGCGCGGACGGGCCGAGCTGCGCGACTGGTACGCCAGTCCCGTGGACCGGGCCAACCCGCCGCGCAACGAGCTGGCCATCAAGCTCGCGATGGCCGTCGGCTCGCCCGATGTGGACGTGCGCGCGGTCATCCAGGCGCAGCGCATGCACACGATCAAGGCCATGCAGGACTACACCCGGCTCAAGGCGCAGGCCATGGAGGCGGTGACACGGGGAGACACCGCCCTCGACCGGGACGACGTGGCCTGGCAGCTGGTCCTGGACCAGCTGATCTTCCAGGCGGAGGCCGAGGCGCGCTGGCTCGACCACTGCGAGACCCGGCTGGCCCGGCTCGCCGCGCTGGGACCGGTCCGGCCGTCGGCCGCCGGTTCCGTCCCGCCTCCGCCGGCGACGCCACCCGAGCCCGCCGCACCACCACTGTCCGCGCCCGCGTCGACCGGGCCGGGACGCCTCCGGCGCGGCGGCCGAGCCGGACGCCCGGACTGACCGGCGCCCCGACCAGGCGACCGGCCACCCGACCACCCGGCCGACCTCCGTGCCTACCGACCTACCGGCCACCCGACCGACCTACCGAGCTACCTACCGGCCTACGTGCCGACCCACGTAGCGACCAACCAACCGACCGACCGACCATCGCGCGTCACGCACCAACTCCGCAGGCCATCGCAGGGGGAACCGCCCATGTCCAGCCAGTCCACGCCGCCGTCACAGCCGACACCGCCCACGCCCCGCGGGGCGCCGGAGCCCGCGGGGGCGACGCCGCCCGCGGCCGGCGCGGGCCCGCAGCCGGTGCTCCGGCTGGCCGGGCTGACCCGGGTGCACGGCAGCGGCGCCACCGAGGTGCACGCGCTGCGCGGCATCGACCTGGACGTGTTCCCGGGCGAACTGGTCGCCGTGATGGGTCCCTCGGGCTCGGGGAAGTCCACCCTGCTGACCATCGCGGGCGGACTCGACCTGCCCACCTCCGGCCACGTGGTGGTCGAGGGCACCGATCTGACCCGCGCCACCCGCAAGGAGATGGCGGCGCTGCGACGGCGCAGCATCGGCTACGTCTTCCAGGACTACAACCTGATCCCGGCGCTCACCGCGGCGGAGAACGTAGCGCTCCCCCGCGAGTTGGACGGGATGAGCGCGCGCCGGGCGCGCCGGGAGGCGCTGGCCGCGCTGGAGGAGATGGGCCTCGGCCACCTGGCCGACCGCTTCCCCGACGAGATGTCCGGCGGCCAGCAGCAGCGGGTGGCGATCGCCCGCGCCCTGGTCGGTGACCGCCGCCTGGTGCTGGCCGACGAGCCGACCGGCGCGCTGGACTCCGAGACCGGCGAGGCGGTGCTCGCGCTGCTGCGCACGCGGTGCGACGCGGGGGCCGCCGGGGTGCTGGTCACCCATGAGCCGCGGTTCGCCGCCTGGGCGGACCGGGTGGTCTTCCTGCGGGACGGCGCGGTCGTCGACATGACGCTGCGCTCCTCCGCGGAGTCGCTGCTCACCGGCGGGGCGACGTCATGAGCCGGACCGAGGAGGAGGCCGCGCGCGACGCGGCGGCCGGCGGCCCCGGCAGCGGATTCCGGCCGGGCGGCAGCGCCTTCCGGCCCGGCGGCGGCGGGCTGTCGTCCTGGCGGGTGGCGATCAGGATCGCCCGCCGCGACGCCTGGCGGAACAAGGGCCGCAGCCTGATGGTGCTGGCCATGATCGCGCTGCCGATCGTCGGGGTCAGCGCGGCCGACGTCACCATCCGCAGCTCCCAGCTGACCGCGGAGCAGAAGATCACCCGGGACATGGGGGCCGCCGACGCGCGGCTGACCAGTGCGTATCTGGGCCCGCAGCCGGTGTTCCAGTCGCCGGACGGCAACGAGACGCGGCCCGCGCACGAGAGCGGCGACGACTCGGACAGCGCGAACGCGAGCGAACCGCCGCCCGTCGACCTCACGACGGCGATCCCGGCCGGCGCGCACTGGATCACCGACCAGCAGAGCTGGGTGCAGATGCACACCAAGAGCGGCCTGCTGAGCACCGAGGTCCGCGAGCTGAAGGCCGACGACCCGACGGCCAAGGGCATCATGCACCTGACCAAGGGTCGCTTCCCCGCGGCGCCCGGCGAGGTGATGGCCACCGGCGGGTTCCTCAAGTCCAGCGGGCTGCACGTGGGTTCGCCGGTCAGCGCCTACGGGTTCGACCACTCCTACCGGATCGTCGGCGCGTACGAACTGCCCAGCGACCTGAAGGCGACGCAGCTCGACGCGCTGCCCGGCTCGTTCATCAAGCCCTACGAGGCGGCGCGCAAGGCCGCGGGCGCCGACGCGTCCTCGAACGACCTCAGCTACCTCGTCTCGGTCGGGCGCGACTTCAGCTGGCCGATGGTCGAGCAGGCCAACACCCGCGGCGTGACCGTGGTGTCGCGCGCGGTCCTGCTGCACCCACCGGCCCGCGACCAGGTGCCGCTGTACAAGGCCCAGGGCACACAGGACCTGGTGATGCAGAGCGGTGCGGAGCGGGCCGCGGCGGTGGCGATCGCGGCGACCATAGCGGGTCTGTCGGTGCTGGAGATCTGCCTGCTGGCCGGCCCGGCGTTCGCGGTGGGCGCCCGCAGGTCCCGGCGCCAGCTCGGCCTGGTCGGCGCCAACGGTGGTGACCGCAGGCACATCAGGGCGATCGTGCTCTCCGGCGGCCTGGTGATCGGCGCGGTCGCCGCGGTGGTCGGCACCCTGCTCGGGCTCCTGCTCACCGTGGCGCTGCGCGGTGTGCTGGAGGATTACGTGGGCTCGCGGTTCGGCGGGCTCACCCTGCGGCCGCTGGAGCTGCTCGGCATCTCCGCCCTCGCGGTGCTCACCGGTGTGCTCGCGGCGATCGCGCCCGCGATCACCGCGTCCCGGCAGAGCGTGCTGTCCTCGCTGACCGGCCGCCGTGGCGTGCGGCACGCCAACCGGGTGCTGCCGTTCATCGGGATCGGCGCGATGGTGCTGGGCGGTGCGATCGCCCTCTACGGGTCGCTGCGCACCGACGACAATCTGGTGGTCGCGGCCGGTTCGGCGATCGCCGAGCTGGGGATGGTCGCGGTCACGCCGACGCTGGTCGGGATGGCCGGCCGGCTCGGCCGCTGGCTGCCGCTGTCCCCGCGGCTGGCGCTGCGCGACGCGGTGCGCAACCGCGGCCGCACGGCGCCGGCGGTGGCGGCGGTGCTGGCCGCGGTGGCCGGCACGGTCGCGGTGGCCACCTACGCGGCCAGCTCCGACCGGCAGGACCGGGACGACTACCACGCCCGGGCGCCGCGCGGGGTGTACGTGGTGAGTACCGGCACCAACCAGGGCAGGGACCTGCCCGCGGTGCGCGCCGCGGTGCAGAAGCGGCTGCCGGTCTCGGGCCGCGCCGACGTCTCGCGGCTCGCGGTCGGCTCGCGGATCTGCGACATGTACAGCTCGCAGCCCGGCTGCGGCGCCGTGGAGGCGCTGGTGCCCAAGGCCAACCAGTGCCCGAGCCAGGCCGAGGACGGCGTGGAGTCCCTGAGCCTGGCGCAGCGCCGGGCGCTGGTGTCGGACTGGCGCTGCACGTTCGACGCGGGGGACGCGGCGATCACCTCCGAGAGCGGCATCCTGGTCGGCGGGCCGGCCGTGCTGCACGCGCTGGGCGTGCACGACGGGGCGGCCGAGCGCGCGCTGGCCCGCGGCGAGAGCGTGCTGTTCGACCGCGCCGATCTCGACCACGGCGATCTGCGGCTGCGGATCGACCCGGACGAGAACGCGGGCGGGTCGCAGGACGGGAAGCTGCCGCCCGGGGCGCGGATCGTCGCGTTGCCGGTCCACTTGAGCGCCGCGCACCGGCCGTACGGCATCGCGGCGGTGCTGCCGCAGCGGGCCGTCACCGCGGCCGGGCTGCGTTCGGTGCCGCTGGGCTCGCTGTTCACCACCTCGCGGATGCCCACCGGCGAGCAGCGGCAGGCGCTCAGCTCCGACCTGGCGAAGATCGGCACCGACGCGGACACCTATCTGGAACGGGGCTACCAGCCGAACAGCGGTGTGGTGCTGCTGGCGCTGACGATCTTCGCCGGGCTGGTGACGGTCGGCGCGGCCGGCATCGCCACCGGCCTGGCCCAGGCGGACGCCGAGCCCGACCTGCGCACGCTGGCCGCGATCGGGGCGGAGCCGCGGGTGCGGCGCACGCTGTCCGGCTTCCAGTCCGGGGTGGTCGCCGCGATGGGGGTGGTGCTCGGCACCGTCGCGGGCGTGGTGCCCGCGGTGGGGCTGCGCCGCGCCGAGCGGCACCACGAGTGGGACTACTACCACCAGATGGTCGACAGGGGCTGGGGCAGCGGCAGCGACATCCCGCACGTCCCGGTGGTGCTGCCCTGGACGACCATGGCCATGCTGGTCGTCGCGGTGCCGGTGGGTGCCGCGCTGCTGGCGGCGCTGGTCACGCGCTCGCGCACCGAAATAGCCCGCCGGGCGGAAGCCTAGCCACCCGGTGCGGGACAATGGGCGTATGGAGATGCCGATGAACGAACGCTCGCCTGAAGGTGCTCAGAATCCGCAGAACGCGCACGTCCTGGTCGTCGGCCCGGACGGGATGGCGCTCGGCGGCGCTCCCGGGGGCGAGGGCGAGGAGCCGCGCGAGGTGCCGGTGACGGAGATGGTCGAGCAGCCGGCCAAGGTGATGCGTATCGGCAGCATGATCAAGCAGCTCCTGGAGGAAGTGCGCGCGGCGCCTCTGGACGAGGCGAGCCGGGTGCGGCTGAAGGAGATCCACGCCAGCTCGGTCAAGGAACTGGAGGCCGGGCTGGCGCCGGAGCTGGTCGAGGAGCTGGAGCGGCTGTCGCTGCCGTTCATGGACGACAGCGTTCCCTCCGACGCGGAGCTGCGGATCGCCCAGGCCCAGCTCGTCGGCTGGCTGGAAGGGCTCTTCCACGGCATCCAGACGGCGCTGTTCGCCCAGCAGATGGCGGCGCGGGCCCAGCTGGAGCAGATGCGGAGGGCTCTGCCGCCCGGCATGGGCGGTCACGAGGACGACGCCGCGGACTCCCCGCAGACCCGCTCCGGCCCCTACCTCTAGCCGACCGCGTCCAACCGACCGCCCGGCGTCAGGCCGAACCCGCGGGACCCGCCGACCCGGCCGGACCCCGCCGGACCGGACCGGAGGTCAGTTCGCGCCCTTGCCCGTCGAGACCCAGATGGTGATCTTGCCGTCCTTCTTCGGGTCGTAGTCGTCGAGGTACTTGGGGTTCTGGTCGGTGACGGTGCCCTTGCCCCACTGCTGCTCGTTGACGGACTTGATCTGGTAGGGCCAGTTCGCGGCCTGGAAGCAGGCGACGACCGAGTCGACGTAGATGAGGCTGACGTTCGGCATCGTCACGACGTCGGGCTTGTCGGGGTTGATCAGGCTGTTGTGGGCGTTGGTGCACTGGTCGGTGGAGATGGTGCGGCTCTGGTCGCCCTGGACGACGTCGTTCGCGCCGGTGGTGCTGGTCGGCTGGGACGAGGCGGAGGCGGACGGGGTCGCCGGGCCGGTGCTGGAGCCGCCGCCGGCCTTGTTGTCGTCGCCGCCCCCGCCGGACATGGCGACGATGATCACGATGATCACCGCGATGGCGGCGACGGCGACCACCGACCCGACCACGACCGAGGTGTTCGGGCCGCGCCCGCCGCCACCGCCGGAGCGCTGCTGCGGGATCGGCGCCGGGCTCGGCGCCAGGTTGTAGGCGGGGGTGGGCGGC
>JAJSZB010000392.1:0-6611 GCA_050613715.1 Streptomyces sp. IBSBF 3018 | reverse complement strand
GGCTCCCCCTGATCCCCCCCGCACCGACGTAAGGAAGCACCGCACTCCATGGCTACGAACCCCGCGGCGACGCCCACCCCCTGGTCCGGCCAGTGGGTCGCCGACCGGCTGGGCGTCGCGCTGCACGGCGACGGCGACGGGCCCGGCGACGGGCACGGCGTCGTGTCCGGCGGCCTGCACGGTCTGCTGGGCCTGGCGCTGCGGCGCAACCCCAAGCGGGCGCACCTGCTGGTCTCGCACGTGCTCGGCAAGCACGTCCCACAGCGCCCGGACGTCGTCTACGCCGCAGGCCGCGACCTCGGGCTGCGGGTCGGCGAGCTGCTCGGCCCGCGCGACGCCGCACGCGCGGTGGTCCTCGGCTACGCGGAGACCGCCACCGGGCTCGGGCACGCGGTCGCCGACGGCCTCGGCACGGCGCCGTATCTGCACTCCACCCGCCGCGAGGTGCCCGGCATCGCGCCCGGCGGCGGCTTCGAGGAGGAGCACAGCCACGCCACCGGCCACCTGCTGCTGCCCGAGGACCCCGCGCTGCTCGCCGGGGACGGGCCGCTGGTGCTGGTCGACGACGAGTTCTCCACCGGGCGCACCGTGCTGAACACCGTGCGTGACCTGCACGCCCGCCATCCGCGCGACCGCTACGTGGTCGTGGCCCTCACCGACGTGCGGTCGGCCGCCGACCGGGCCCGCCTCGCCGCGTTCGCCGAGGGCCTCGGCGCCCGCGTCGACGTCCTGGCCCTGGCCACCGGCACGGTCGTCCTCCCGGACGGGGTCCTGGAGGCCGGCCAGGCGCTCGTCGCGGCGCACGAGGCGGAGTCCCTGGCGGCGGGTGTGGCGGCGGGTGCGGCGGCGGGTGCGGTGTCCGTGGCGGCGGGCGGCGGGGCCGCGGCGGGCGTGGGCGGCGTACCGGCGGATACGGATACGGATACGCATGCAGGCGGCGTACCGGCGGATGCGGATGCGGGTGCCGGCTCCGGCCCGGTGGCGCGGCGGGTGGCGCTCGGCTGGCCCGAGGGGCTGCCGGACGGCGGCCGGCACGGCTTCCTGCCCGAGCACCGGCGCCGCCTTGAGGCCGCGCTGCCCGCGATGGGCGCGCGGCTGGCCGCCGCGCTGCCGCCGGACGCCCGCCGCGTCCTCGTCCTCGGCAACGAGGAGCTGATGTACGCGCCGCTGCGCCTGGCCCAGGCGCTCCAGAACACGCCGGCCGTCGCCGACGTGCGGTTCTCCACCACCACGCGCTCGCCCGTGCTGGCCGTGGACGACCCCGGGTACGCCATCCGCAGCCGGATCGTCTTCGCCGCGCACGACGGCCCGACCGACGACGGGTCCAGGGAGCGGTACGCGTACAACGTGGCCGGCGCGGGCTTCGACGCGGTGGTGTGCGTCGTGGACTCCGCCGGCGACACGGCCGAGCTGCACGGCCCGGGCGGCCTGCTCGCCGCGCTCGCCCCGCACACGCCGGCGCTGCTGCTCGCCGTCGTGCCCTCCTACCGGCCCCCGGCCGGCAGCCCGGACGCCGCCGCGGACCGGACGAACGAGCCGAACGAGACGAACGAGCCGAACGAGACGAACGAGTCGGACGGCACGAACGAGCCGGGCGACACGAACGAGACGACGACCGGCGCGCGCCGCGCCGGCCCCACGAAAGGCACCGACGCGAGCATGAGCGAGCCGCTGCGCGGACCCGACTTCTCCTCCTACGCCCCGCACGAGGTGGGCTGGCTGCTCAAGGACCTGTCCGGGGTCGAGCTGGAGGCGCCCACCGAGGAGCGCGAGGAGGCCATCCAGAGCGGCGGCGCGCACTACGCCGAGTCGCTGCCGGTGGAGTACCAGCCCAGCGCGGCGTACCAGGAGCTGTTCCACGCGGCGCTGCGCGACTCCGCGGTCCGCATCGCCCGCGCGGTCGGCGCGGTCACCGAACTCGTGCTCGCCGAGCGCGGCCCCGACGCCGTCCTGGTCTCCCTCGCCCGCGCCGGCACCCCCGTCGGCGTGCTGATGCGCCGCTGGGCCCGGCACGCGCACGGTCTCGAACTGCCGCACTACGCCGTCTCGATCGTCCGCGGCCGCGGCATCGACCGCAACGCACTGCGCTGGCTCGCCGCCCACCACCGGCCCGCCGACGCGGTGTTCGTCGACGGCTGGACCGGCAAGGGCGCGATCACCCGCGAACTCGCCGACGCCGTCGCCGACTTCCCCGGCTTCGACCCCGGTGTCGCGGTCCTCGCCGACCCCGGCGGCTGCGTGTCCACCTACGGCACCCGCGACGACTTCCTGATCCCCTCGGCGTGCCTGAACTCCACGGTCTCCGGCCTCATCTCGCGCACCGTGCTGCGCGCCGACCTGATCGGCCCCGACGACTTCCACGGCGCGAAGTTCTACCGCGAGCTGCTCCCCTCCGACCTGTCCGGCGTCTTCCTCGACACCGTCTCCGCGGCCTTCGAGCAGGCCGCGCCCGGCGTCGCCGAGGACGTCAAGTCGCTGCGCTCGCAGGACCGTTCGCCGACCTGGGCGGGCTGGGCGGCGGTGGCGCGGATCAGCGAGGAGTACGGCATCGGCGACGTCAACCTGGTCAAGCCGGGCGTCGGCGAGACCACCCGGGTGCTGCTGCGCCGCGTACCGTGGAAGATCCTCGCGCGGCGCGGCGCCGCCGCCGACCTCGCCCACGTCAGGATGCTCGCCGACCAGCGCGGTGTGCCCGTCGAGGAGGTGGACGACCTGCCGTACTCGTGCGTCGGCCTGATCCACCCCCGCTACACCCGCGGCGCGACCGGCGCCGACGGCACGGCGGTGACCGCGCTGTGAACCGCCCGGAGGTCCACCTGCCCGCCCAGACCGCGCCCGAGCCCGTACGGCCTCTCGCGCCGCCGCCCGCGCAGCCCGCCGTGCCGCCCCGGCACAAGCAGGCCAAGCACCCCAGACCGCTGTCCGCGACCAGCCGCACGCTGGTGGCCAGCGACCTGGACCGCACGCTGATCTACTCCACCGCCGCGCTCGCCCTCACCATGCAGGACGAACGCGCGCCGCGGCTGCTGTGCGTGGAGGTGCACGAGTCCAGGCCGCTGTCGTACATGACCGAGACGGCCGGCCGGCTGCTGGTCGAACTCGCCGACACCGTACGGTTCGTGCCCGCCACCACCCGTACCCGCAAGCAGTACCGCAGGATCAACCTGCCGTGCCGGCAGCCCCGTTACGCCATCTGCGCCAACGGCGGCCACCTGCTGGTCGACGGCCGCACCGACCACGACTGGAACGCCGAGATGCGGCGCCGGCTGGCCGACGGCTCCGCGCCGCTGGAGGAGGTGCGCGCGCACCTGGCGGCCACCGCGGACCCGGAGTGGCTGCGCAAGGAGCGCATCGCCGAGGACCTGTTCGCGTACCTCGTGGTGGACCGGGAGCGGCTGCCCGAGCAGTGGGTGAAGGACCTCGCGCAGTGGGCGGAGCCGCGGGGGTGGGCGGTGTCGCTCCAGGGGCGCAAGGTGTACGCCGTGCCGAAGCCGCTCAGCAAGAGCGCGGCGCTCGCGGAGGTGGTGCGCCGCACCGGGGTCGACCAGGTGCTCGCGGCCGGCGACTCGCTGCTCGACGTGGACCTCCTCATGGCCGCGGACGCCGGCTGGACGCCCGGTCACGGGGAACTCGCCGACACCGGCTGGACCGCGCCCCACGTCGCCCCCCTCGGCGCGTCCGGCATCGCCGCGGGCGAGGAGATCCTGCGCCGTATCCTCGTCCGCGCCTCCACATAGCGCTGGCCGCCGGGCCGGTCGGGGGGAGCCGTTCCCCGCGCCCCCGGGGCGACTCGGCGCCCGGCGTCGCGGCGGCGGACCGGGGCGGGGCCGAGAATGGGGCGCGCACCCCTGATCGCGGAACCGGAGCGGAGCGGAACGTGTACGAGACGAAGAACCCCGAGCTGACGGCGGAGCTGTACCAGTACGTGCTGGACCACAACCCCGCGCTGGAAGCGGTCCAGCGCGACCTGGTGGAGACCACCCACCGCTCGCTGCCGGCCGACGCCGGCCTGCAGACGGCCCCCGAGCAGGGCCCCCTGCTCGGCTTCCTGGTGAAGCTGACCGGCGCGCGGCAGATCGTGGAAGTCGGCACGTTCACCGGCTTCTCGACGCTGTCGATGGCCCTCGCGCTGCCGCCGGACGGCCGGATCATCGCGTGCGACGTCTCCGAGGAGTGGACCGCGCTGGGCCGCGACGCCTGGGCCAGGGCCGGCGTCGCCGACCGGATCGACCTGCGCATCGCGCCCGCGATCGAGACGCTGCGCGCGCTGCCCGACGGCCAGTGGCTCGACCTGGCGTTCCTGGACGCCGACAAGGGCGGCTACGTCGACTACTGGGAGGAGATCGTCCCGCGGCTGCGCCCCGGCGGCCTGGTCGTCGCCGACAACACGCTCTTCCACGGCGAGGTCGTCCACGAGGGCTCGACCGGCGGCGCCGCCGCGATCCGCGCGTTCAACGAGCACGTCGAGGCCGACGACCGGGTCGACCACGTGCTGCTCACCGTCGCCGACGGCCTCACCCTGGCCCGCCGCAAGTAGCGCCGGCCGCCGGCGCCGGCGAACGGCGCCGCCGCGTACGGCCGCAACGCAAGGCCCGTGCGTGGCGCCGGCCGGTGATCCCGGCGGACGGCGCCGCGCCGCGGGCCCGCTCCGGGCCGGACCTGACGGAGATCGCCGCCGCCCCTGCGGCCCGGTCCCGGCCCGGAGTTACGCTGCCCGGCGGGCGGGGGCCTCCCGCCCTCACACCCGCCCGGCGGTTGCTGTGTGGACCGCTTAACCCCCGCCGCCGCGTCGGCGTGACGACCGCGTAACGGCTCCCGCATACCGTCGACGCGTCGCACGCAGACGCGACCGGCACGCCCTGGCACGCACCCGCGCGACGACGCGCGGGCCGTGCCGCGACGCCGCAGGCTCGCCGGAGCACCAGGCGGGATCACCGCAGCCGCAACGACACAGGGGGCCGCCCGTGACCACGACCACCGGGGTACGCACCGTGTGCTCGTACTGCGGAGTCGGCTGCGGGATGGTGCTCCAGATCGGGCCGGGCCCCGACGGCCGGCCCGCGGTGCTCAAGGCCGGCGGCGACCGCGACCACCCGGCCAACCGCGGCCGGCTGTGCACCAAGGGCGCCACCACCGCCGACATGCTCGCCGCGCCCGGCCGGCTGGCCACCGCGCTGGTCAGGCCGGAACGCGGCGCCGCCGCCGAACCCGCGCCGGTCGCCGCGACCGTCGAGGCCGCCGGCCGCCGGCTGCGCGCCCTGATCGACGAGCACGGCCCGGACGCCGTCGCCCTCTACGTCTCCGGACAGCTGAGCCTGGAGGCGCAGTACCTGGCGAACAAACTCGCCAAGGGCTTCATCGGCACCCAGCAGATCGAGTCCAACTCCCGCCTGTGCATGGCCAGCGCGGGCAGCGGCTACAAGCTGTCGCTCGGCGCCGACGGCCCGCCCGGCTCGTACGACGACCTGGACCGCGCCGACGTCTTCCTCGTCATCGGCTCCAACATGGCCGACTGCCACCCGATCCTGTTCCTGCGGATGATGGACCGGGTCAAGGCAGGCGCCAAGCTCATCGTGGTCGATCCGCGGCGCACCGCGACCGCCGAGAAGGCCGACCTGTTCCTGCAGATCCGCCCCGGCGCCGATCTCGCCCTGCTCAACGGCCTGTTGCACCTGCTGCACGCGAACGGGCACACCGACGAGCGGTTCATCGCCGACCACACCGAGGGCTGGGAGCAGATGCCCGGCTTCCTCGCCGACTACCCGCCGGACACGGTCGCGGACCTGACCGGGCTGCGCGAGCAGGACATCCGCGAGGCGGCCCGGCTGATCGGCGAGGCGGGGGAGTGGACCAGCTGCTGGACCATGGGCCTCAACCAGTCCACCCACGGCACCTGGAACACCAACGCCCTGGTCAACCTCCATCTGGCCACCGGCGCGATCTGCCGCCCCGGCAGCGGCCCGCTGTCCCTGACCGGCCAGCCCAACGCGATGGGCGGACGCGAAATGGGCTACATGGGACCGGGGTTGCCCGGGCAGCGCTCCACCCTCGTCGCCGAGGAGCGCGCGTTCACCGAACGCCTGTGGGGCCTGCCGCCCGGGGCGATACCCGCGGACGGCGCAGGGCGCGGCACCGTCGAGATGTTCCGGCGGCTGGCCGCGGGCGAGATCAAGGCGTGCTGGATCATCTGCACCAACCCGGTCGCCTCGGTCGCCAACCGCAAGACCGTCATCGAGGGACTGGAAGCGGCCGAACTCGTCGTCACCCAGGACGCGTTCGCCGACACCGAGACCAACGCCTACGCGGACGTGGTGCTGCCCGCCGCGCTGTGGACCGAGGGCGACGGCGTCCTGGTCAACAGCGAACGCGGCGTGACGCTCGCCCGCAAGGCCGTCGACCCGCCCGGCGAGGCGCTCCCCGACTGGCGGCTGATCGCCGACATGGCCCGCGCGATGGGCTACGGCGACGGCTTCGACCACGCCGGCCCCGAGGACGTCTTCGAGGAGATCCGGCGGGCCGCGAACCCCGCCACCGGCTACGACCTGCGCGGCGTCAGCTACGAGCGGCTGCGCGAGGCGCCCGTGCAGTGGCCCGCCGCCCCCGGCGGCCCC
>JAJSZB010000391.1:0-6624 GCA_050613715.1 Streptomyces sp. IBSBF 3018 | reverse complement strand
GAGGAGACCCCCGCGCAGGCCCCCGCCGCCGAGGCCGACGCCCCGGCCCGCGGCCGTACCGCGGCCAGGCAGGCCCGGCAGACCGGTCAGAGCAGGCAGGCCGAGTCCGCCCTCGCGCCCGAGGAGACCGGCTCCCGCCGCGGCCGCAACCGCAGGGGCGCCGCCGCGATCCCGACGTTCTCCGCGGGAGACGGCTCGCGCCGGCTGCGCCCCGGCGCCCTCGCGCCCAAGGACGTCGCCGACGGCACGGACGGCACCGACGCCGCCGAGGAGGAGCGCGGCTACACCGGCCGCGCCTTCCGCGACGGCGACGGCTGGGGCGTCGAGATCGACGACGCGTACGAGATCCGCGGCTACGGCGAGACGCTGGAGGACGCGACCGCGGAGGCGGTCACCGCGATCGCCGACGCGTTCGGCCTGCCCGCGGCCTCCGTCCGGCTGGACGTGCGCACCGACGCCCAGGACGAGGAGGAGCCGCGTCCCGCGCGCGGCCGCCGCCGGGCCGCCCGCCCCGCGGTCGCCGTCTTCCAGCCGCCGGTCTTCCAGGCCCCCGAGCCCGGGCAGCCCGCCGCGGCGGCCGCCGCGGGCGAGCAGGACCACGCCCAGGACCGGCAGGACCGCGACGAGCAGCCCGACGACCGCCGGCACGACGGCCACGACGGCCACGACGGCGACGAGGCGCAGGCCGACGAGGGCCGCGGCTCGCGTCGCCGTCGCCGCCGCCGCGGAGGAGCCCCCGAGCAGACCGCCGCTGCCGCCGACGAGGCCGAGACCGAGACCGCCGTCGCCGACACCACCGACGACAGCGCCGAGCACGAGGGCGACGACGGCCAGGACGGCCAGGACGACGCGGACGAGTCCGGCGACGACCGCCCGTCGCGCCGCCGTCGCCGCGGCGGCCGTCGCCGCCGCCGGGGCGAGTCCGCCGACCACGAGCAGGACGAGTCCGGCGAGGACGAGGACGAGACCCGCGACGAGGACGACCGGGACCAGGACGGCGAGGACGAGGACGGCAACGGCTCCTCGGGTTCCAGCTCCAGCAGCAGGCGCCGGCGCCGCCGCCGTCGCCGCGGTTCCGACGCCGGCTCCGACGACAACGCCGCGGACGACCCCGAGCGCACCGTCACCAAGGTCCGCGAGCCGCGCCCGAAGTCCGAGGGCACCGGCGCCGACGAGGTGCAGTCCATCAAGGGCTCCACCCGCCTGGAGGCCAAGAAGCAGCGCCGCCGCGAGGGCCGCGAGCAGGGCCGCCGCCGGGTGCCGATCATCACCGAGGCGGAGTTCCTGGCCCGCCGCGAGGCCGTCGAGCGCGTGATGGTGGTCCGGCAGAACGGCGAGCGCACCCAGATCGGCGTGCTGGAGGACGGCGTCCTCGTCGAGCACTACGTCAACAAGGAGCAGGCCACCTCCTACGTCGGCAACGTCTACCTGGGCAAGGTGCAGAACGTGCTGCCGTCCATGGAGGCGGCGTTCGTCGACATCGGCAAGGGCCGCAACGCGGTCCTGTACGCCGGCGAGGTCAACTTCGAGGCGCTCGGCGTCTCCGGCGGCCCGCGCCGCATCGAGTCCGCGCTGAAGTCCGGCCAGCCGGTGCTGGTCCAGGTCACCAAGGACCCGATCGGCCACAAGGGCGCCCGCCTGACCAGCCAGGTCTCGCTGCCCGGCCGCTACCTGGTCTACGTGCCCGAGGGCTCGATGACCGGCATCAGCCGCAAGCTGCCGGACACCGAGCGGGCCCGGCTGAAGACCATCCTGAAGAAGATCGTCCCCGAGGACGCGGGCGTCATCGTGCGCACCGCCGCCGAGGGCGCCAGCGAGGACGAGCTGCGCCGCGACGTGGCCCGGCTGCAGGCGCAGTGGGAGGACATCAGGAAGAAGTCCAAGAGCGGCAGCGGCGGCAACGCCCCCACGCTGCTCTACGGCGAGCCCGACATGACCGTGCGGGTGGTCCGGGACATCTTCAACGAGGACTTCTCCAAGGTCATCGTCAGCGGTGACGAGGCCTGGCAGACCATCCACGAGTACGTCTCGCACGTCGCGCCGGACCTGGTGGAGCGGCTGTCGCGGTGGACCTCCGAGGTGGACGTCTTCGCGTCGTACCGGATCGACGAGCAGCTGCTCAAGGCGCTGGACCGCAAGGTGTGGCTGCCGTCCGGCGGTTCGCTGGTGATCGACAAGACCGAGGCCATGGTGGTCATCGACGTCAACACCGGCAAGTTCACCGGCCAGGGCGGCAACCTGGAGGAGACGGTCACCCGCAACAACCTGGAGGCGGCCGAGGAGATCGTCCGCCAGCTGCGGCTGCGGGACCTCGGCGGCATCGTCGTGATCGACTTCATCGACATGGTGCTGGAGTCCAACCGCGACCTGGTGATGCGCCGGCTGCTGGAGTGCCTGGGCCGGGACCGGACCAAGCACCAGGTGGCCGAGGTGACCTCGCTCGGCCTGGTGCAGATGACCCGCAAGCGGGTCGGCCAGGGTCTGCTGGAGTCCTTCTCCGAGACCTGCGTGCACTGCAACGGGCGCGGCGTGATCGTCCACATGGACCAGGCGACGACGTCCGGCGGCGGTGGCAAGCGCAAGCGGCGCGGCGGCCGCGGCAGCGGCGCCGAGGGCCACGAGCACGTGGAGGCCGCCCCCGCGGAGACGGCGGAGACCGCCGAGCCCGCGGCGGCCGGCGTGCCGGAGGTCGAGCAGCTGCCCGAGCTGGAGCCGATCGAGGTCGGCGAGTCCGATCTGGTGCCGTCGGTGGGCGACCCGGAGGAGGAGTGGTTCGGCAGCGCCGCGGAGGCCGAGGCCGCCGCGAACGCGCGGGGCCGTGGCCGGCGCCGCGGCGCCCGCAAGGCCACCGCCCCGGCCGGCGCCCCGCAGGCCGGCCGCGAGCCCGAGCCCGCCGTGGTGGTCGTCCCGGTCAGCGAGCCGGACGTCGAGGCGGGCGAGGCGACCGTGACGGCGGAAGCGGCCGAGCCGGCCGCGGTCTCCCCGGAGCCGCCCGCCCGCACCCGGCGGCGCGCGACCCGCAAGGCGACCGCCCCCGCCGGATCGCCGCCGGCCGCGCAGGAGGCCGCGGTGGTCGTCGTCCCGGCCGACGCGCCCGCCGCGCCGGTCCCGGACGCCGCCGCGCCCGCGGCCCCGGTCTCCACCGAGCCGCCGGTACGGGCACGCCGCCGCGTCACCCGCGAGGTCGCCGCCCCCGCCGCGGACGAGCCGGCCGTCGTGGTCGTCCCGGCCGCGTCCGCGGGCGACGGCTCCGCGGCCGCCGAGGGCCCGGCCGAGGGCGCCGACGGCTCCGAGGGCGAGGCGGCCCCGGCCGCCAAGCGGGCGGCCCGCAAGACCGCGAAGAAGACGGCGGCCAAGAAGGTCGCCGCGAAGAAGGTCGCGACCAAGAAGACGGCCGCGAAGAAGACCGCCAAGAAGGCCACGACGAAGAAGGCCGCGGCCCAGAAGTCCGCGGCCCCCGCGGAGTGACCGGGCACCCGGCCGCGCGGTGATCCCGCGGCGGGGGGGGGGGGGGGGGGGGGCGGGGGGGGGGCGGGCGCCGCCCGCCGCCCCCGCCCCCCCCCCGGGCCCGCCCCCCCCCGCCGCGGGGAACCCCGCCCCGGGCTGTGGGCCCCGGCCACGGGCCGCCGTACCGCCCCGTACCGCCAGGCTCCCGGGCCGCCCCCGGTGGCCCTCCCGTACCGCCCCCGGGCGATTTGACCGGGGGTGGACGCAGTCCGTAATCTTGACCTCCGGCGTTTGTGCGCCTATACGCCTGAGCACCTTCCTCCCGCAGACCGCGGCCCGTAGCGGCGGAGTCGGACGGGAGAGGCCCCCGATCATGTGCGGCACCGCACACGAGGCGGGGCGCTGGCATCAGGGGTCCGCATCGAGCAGAGAGTGAGTTCCGCGTGTACGCGATCGTGCGTAGCGGTGGCCGCCAGCACAAGGTGGCCGTCGGCGACATCGTCGAGGTCGACAAGATTCCCACCGGCAAGGTCGGCGACGCCGTCGAGCTGTCGACGCTGCTCGTCGTGGACGGCGAGGCCGTCACGAGCGACCCCTGGGTGCTGGCCGGCATCAAGGTCGAGGCCGAGATCGTCGATCACCACAAGGGCCAGAAGATCGACATCCTGCGCTACAAGAACAAGACCGGCTACCGCCGCCGTCAGGGTCACCGCCAGCAGTACACGGCGCTGAAGATCACCGGCATCCCCGCGGCCGCGAAGTAACGGACTTTAGGAGACTTTCGAGATGGCACACAAGAAGGGCGCGTCGTCCACCCGGAACGGCCGCGACTCCAACGCTCAGCGGCTCGGCGTCAAGCGCTTCGGCGGCCAGGTCGTCAACGCCGGTGAGATCATCGTCCGCCAGCGCGGCACCCACTTCCACCCGGGCTCCGGCGTCGGCATCGGCAAGGACGACACGCTGTTCGCGCTGTCCGCCGGTGCGGTCGAGTTCGGCACGAAGCGCGGCCGTCGCGTCGTGAACATCGTCCCGGCGGCCTGACCCTCCGGGTCGGGCACAGCCGAGGATCTTTTCGAGGGCGGACTCCGCTCCCGGCAACGGGACGCGGGGCCGCCCTCGGTCTGTTCGAAGAACCGTCACGCAGATGGAGGAAGCACCATGACCACCTTCGTGGACCGCGTCGAGCTGCATGTCGCCGCGGGTAACGGAGGCCACGGCTGCGCCTCCGTGCACCGGGAGAAGTTCAAGCCGCTGGGCGGCCCGGACGGCGGCAACGGCGGCCGCGGCGGCGATGTCGTGCTGGTGGTCGACCAGGACGTCACGACGCTGCTGGACTACCACCACAGCCCGCACCGCAAGGCCACCAACGGCAAGCCGGGCGAGGGCGGCAACCGCTCCGGCAAGGACGGCACCGACCTGGTGCTGCCGGTGCCCGACGGCACCGTGGTGCTGGACCGCGACGGCAACGTGCTGGCCGACCTGGTCGGCCAGGGCACCCGGTTCGTGGCCGGCCAGGGCGGCCGCGGCGGCCTGGGCAACGCGGCGCTGGCCTCGGCCCGCCGCAAGGCCCCCGGCTTCGCGCTGCTCGGCGAGCCCGGCGTCGCCCAGGACATCGTGCTGGAGCTGAAGACCGTCGCCGACGTGGCGCTGGTCGGCTACCCCAGCGCCGGCAAGTCCTCGCTGATCTCCGTGCTGTCCGCGGCCAAGCCGAAGATCGCCGACTACCCGTTCACCACGCTGGTGCCCAACCTCGGTGTGGTCACCGCGGGCGCGACCGTCTACACCATCGCCGACGTGCCCGGCCTGATCCCCGGCGCGAGCCAGGGGCGCGGCCTGGGCCTGGAGTTCCTGCGGCACGTCGAGCGCTGCTCGGTGCTGGTGCACGTGCTGGACACCGCGACGCTGGAGTCCGACCGCGACCCGGCCACCGATCTCGACGTGATCGAGGAGGAGCTGCGGGCGTACGGCGCGGGCCTGGAGGACCGGCCGCGCGTCGTGGTGCTCAACAAGGTGGACGTGCCGGACGGCCGGGAGCTGGCCGAGATGATCCGCCCGGACCTCCAGGCCCGCGGCTACCAGGTCTTCGAGGTCTCCGCGGTCTCCCACGAGGGGCTGCGGGAGCTGTCGTTCGCGCTGGCCAAGATCGTGGCCGACACCCGCGCGGCGCAGCCCGCGGAGGAGCCCACCCGCGTGGTGATCCGCCCGCAGGCGGTCGACGACGCCGGGTTCACCGTCACCCGCGAGGGCGACAGCCTGTACCGGGTGCGTGGTGAGAAGCCCGAACGCTGGGTGGTGCAGACCGACTTCTCCAACGACGAGGCCGTCGGCTACCTCGCCGACCGGCTCAACCGCCTCGGCGTCGAGGACGAGCTCCTCAAGGCCGGCGCCCGCCCCGGCGACGGCGTCGCCATCGGTCCCGAGGACGACGCGGTCGTCTTCGACTGGGAGCCGACGATCGCCGCCGGCGCGGAGATGCTCGGCCGCCGCGGCGAGGACCACCGTTTCGAGGCGCCCCGCCCGGCCGTCACCCGCCGCCGCGACCGCCAGGCCGAACGCGACGAGGCCGAGCAGGAGTACCACGGCTTCGACCCGTTCGCGTAGGGGCGGCCGGAGGAGGATCAGCCCACGGCTTCGACCCGTTCGGGTGAGCCCGGCCGGGTCAGGATGCGGCGGGAGAGGACGTACGTGAACGGGATCGCGGCGGCCGCGGCGGCCAGCGGGGCGACGCGGTCGTTCATGTGCGCCCACTCCACCAGCGCATAGACGCCCGCGCCGGTCACCACGTAGTTGGTGAGGTTGGTCAGCGGGAAGAGCAGGAACTTCCGCCAGGTCGGCCGGGTGCGGTAGGTGAAGTAGGTGTTGAGGAAGAACGACCCGGTCATGCTCAGCACGAACGCCGCGGTGTACGCGGCGAAGTACGGCAGCCAGGGCCGCAGCGCCAGGTAACAGCCGTAGAACGTCCCGGTGTTGACCACGCCCACCATCGCGAACCGCACGACCTGCAGCCACGCCCCGCGCGCCGCCCGCGGGGAGCCGGCCGCCCCGCGCGCCGCGTCCGGTGCGCTCACCGGTGCGCGGGGCGGACCGCGGGCCGGGTCGTCGGCGCGCCGGCCTCCGCGGGCGCCGCCGGCTGCTGCGCCGCCGCGGAGGGCCCCGCGTCGACGGAACCGCCCGCCC
>JAJSZB010000390.1:0-6660 GCA_050613715.1 Streptomyces sp. IBSBF 3018 | reverse complement strand
GGCCGGGCCGGGGCGCGGGGTGCGGGGGCTGAGAGGATGGGCGCATGACGGAGACCACGATCGGGATCGGGGGCGCGGCCGAGGGCACGGACATGGTGCTCAACATCGGGCCGCAGCACCCGGCGACGCACGGCGTGCTGCGGCTGCGGCTGGTGCTGGACGGGGAGCGCATCCGCAGCGCGGAGCCGATCGTCGGGTACATGCACCGCGGCGCGGAGAAGCTGTTCGAGGCGCGCGACTACCGGCAGATCGTGATGCTCGCCAACCGGCACGACTGGCTCTCCGCGTTCTCCAACGAACTCGGCGTCGTGCTCGCCGTTGAGCGCATGCTCGGCATGGAGGTGCCGGAGCGCGCGGTGTGGACCAGGACCCTGCTCGCCGAGCTGAACCGGGTGCTCAACCACCTGATGTTCCTCGGCTCGTACCCGCTGGAGCTGGGCGGCATCACGCCGATCTTCTACGCGTTCACCGAGCGCGAGGAGTTGCAGCACGTGATGGAGGAGGTCTCCGGCGGCCGGATGCACTACATGTTCAACCGCGTCGGCGGCCTCAAGGAGGACCTGCCGAACGGCTGGACCGGGCGGGCCGCCGCCGCGGTGGCCGCGGTGCGCGCCGGGCTGCCCCGGTTCGAGGACCTGGTGCTCGGCAACGAGATCTTCCGCGGCCGCACCCGCGGCGTCGGCGTGCTCTCCCGCGCCGACGTGCACGGCTACGGCGTGAGCGGCCCGATCGCCCGCGCCTCGGGCGTGGACTTCGACCTGCGCCGTGACGAGCCGTACCTGGCGTACGGCGAGCTGGCCGGCGTGCTGAAGGTCGCCACCCGCACCGAGGGCGACTGCCTGGCCCGCTTCGAGGTGCTGCTCGACCAGACCCGCAACGCGCTGGACCTGGCCGACGCGTGCCTGGAGCGGCTGCGCGAGCTGCCGCCCGGCCCGATCAACCAGCGGCTGCCGAAGGTGCTCAAGGCCCCGGAGGGCCACACCTACGCGTGGACCGAGAACCCTCTCGGGCTCAACGGCTACTACCTGGTCTCCAAGGGCGAGAAGACGCCGTACCGGCTGAAGCTGCGCTCGGCGTCCTACAACAACATCCAGGCGCTGGGCGTCCTGCTGCCGGGCACGCTGGTGGCCGACATGGTCGCGATCCTCGGCTCGATGTTCTTCGTCGTGGGCGACGTCGACAAGTAGCCGGCCGGGCCTCTACGCCTTGGTCGCGCGCAGCTCGGTGACGTCGAACTGCTCGGTGTCGTCGTGCGCGGTGAGGTCGATCACCTCGGCGCCGGACTCCTCCGCGGCGTCCGCGGACTGCTCGTGCTCGTCCGCGTCGGTCCCGGCGGTGGCGGCCACGGCCTCGGTCACGTCGGCCGCGGTCACGTCGGCCGCGTCCTGCGCCGCGTCGGTCCGGGCCGCGTCCTGCGCCGCGTCGGTCTCGGCCGGTGCGTCGTCCGCGGGCTTGGCGCCGGCGCGCTGCGTGCCGAAGAAGTCGAAGCCGCCCGTCGCGCGGGTGTGCCCGGAGTGGCCCGCGTGCGGCTGGCCGGACGCGGACCGCTGGGCGTACGGCAGCACCGCCGCGGCGACCGCGGGCACGAGCCCGCTTCCGTGCTCGCGCACCGGGAGCGGCGCGGGCGCGCCGGACGCGTGCCGGCCCTGGGGCTCCTCCGCCGCGGCGGCCTCGCGCCTGCGGGCCTCCTCGACGGTGCGCTGGGCCTGCTGCCTGGCCGCGTTGCGCGGCAGGTCGCGCAGCGCGTGCGCGGCCCTCAGGAAGGCCGCGGGGCCGACCGGCGACGGCCCGGTGGTCAGCGCCAGCTGTTGCTGCCCGCCCTCCAGGCGGAGCTTGCGGTACGACTCCAGCGCCCGCGCCCGCTCGCTCTCCGCGGTGGCGTAGCGGCGCAGCAGGTCGGCGTGCTCGGTGCGCAGCCGGGCGAGCTCGGCGCGCTTGCTCCGCAGCTTCTTCTCCAGCCGGCCGCGGATCTCCCTGGACTCCTCCAGGTCCGTCTCGGCCTCGGCGAGCCGCTCGTCGGCGTGCCACTCGTCGCGCACCCGCGCCGCGTTCAGCTCCGCGACGCGGCGGCCGGCCGAGCGGTCCCAGGTGCGCGCGACGGCCGCGCCGGTGACCGCGGAGGCGGCCGTGGCCAGCGTGAGGACGCGGAGCACCGCGGTATCGGCGGTGCACAAGGAGGCCACGGCGAGGGCCGCGGCGGAGCCCGCCACGGTCAGCGGCGGCAGCATCCGGTGCAAGGGCTGCATATGGCGGTGGCGTCCACTGGGCATGGCCAAAATTTAGCGTGCGACGGGCGTCCGTGGGGCGGCGGGGCCCTTAAATTTCGGGGGGTTTCGGCCTCTCAGGCGGCCGGCGGCGTCGGAACGGTCGGACGGCCGTCCGGCGGGGTGACGGGCAGCCCCGCGGCCCGCCACGCCTGGAAGCCGCCGACGAGGTCGGTCGCCCGGCTCAGGCCCAGCGCGTGCAGCGAGACGGCGGCCAGCGACGAGGCGTACCCCTCGTTGCAGAACACCACGATCGGCAGGTCGTGCCCGGTGGCCTGGGGTATCCGGTGGCTGCCGTACGGGTCCAGGCGCCACTCCAGTTCGTTGCGCTCCACGATGACCGCGCCGGGGACCGTGCCATCGCGGTCGCGCAGCGCGGCGTAGCGGATGTCGACCAGCAGCGCGCCCTCTTCGGCGGCCCGCGCGGCCTGTTCCGGATCCAGCCGGTCCAGCTGCTCGCGCACCCGCGCGAGGTGCGCGTCGATGCCGGGCGGTACGGGCTGCGCGGGCTGCGCGGGGCCGGGCATCACCACTCCTCGGGGCGTTCGACCAGTTCCAGCCGGAGCGTGCTGCCCTTGCGGCTGTAGCGGCGGATCAGCGGCAGCGGCGGGTAGTAGGCGTGCACGGACACCGCGTGGGTGCTCGGCGACCGATTCTCCACCTGGTGGACGTGGTTGCGCCCGAACGCGCGGCCGACGCCCTCGGGCAGCACCCGGCGGCGGTCGAGGTCCTCGGCCAGCTCCAGCGAGCGCCAGCCCTCGGTGGGCAGCGCGGCGGCCAGCGAGGACTCGGTCAGCTCGCCCGCGGCGGTCACGAACACGCCGTAGGAGCCGCCGTGGTCGTGCCAGCCGGTCTCGGCGCCGGGGGGCCAGCCGATCAGCCACGCCTCGGCGCCGCCGGGGCCTTCCAGCCGCACCCAGGTGCGGCCCTCGGGGTCGAGGGGGAGGTTGTCGACGAGGTCGCGGTCGGCGGCGACGGAACGGGCGAAGTCGAGGAGTTCGGCGGCGGTCGGAGCGGTCGGCGCGGTCCGCGCGCCGGATGCGCCGGTCGCGCCGGTCGCGCCGGACGCTGCGCCTGCGGAGGGGGAAACGGGCGTGCTGGAGGGTACGGCGGACATGGATACCACCTGGTGCTCGGTGCGAACGGTTGGCCTGAGACGCGCTTCAGCGCGCGGCCGTACACACGCAGCCCGCGTAACGGAGGAGGTCCAGGTGGACCCTCCGGTGCAGGCGGAGCGTGAATGCGTTCACGCTCCGGACTGAACCACGCCCCCGGCCCCCCGGTCAAGTTCGACTCGGCGCCGGGGCGTCGCCTTCCACGGGCGCGGGGAGGGCGCGGGGAGAGAAGGTCAGCGCCCGGCGTTCTGGTGGACGCCGGGGGGAGGCGACTGGTCCTCGGGGAGTTTGCAGACGCGTTCGAGGAAGAGGGCCGCGGCGACGACCGCGATCGCGGCCAGGACCGCGAGCCCCGCGTAGATCGCCTGCTCGCGCCGGGGCTCCATGTCGAGCTTGTACATGACCAGGAAGAGCCCGTCGCCGCCGTAGAGCCCCGCGACCAGGGACGCGACCAGCGCGCTGGCCTGGCCGAAGACGAGCGCGCGGGCCGCGGCCAGCGGGTCGACGCCCTTGGCGCCGGGCCGCCGCTCGCGCTGCGCGCGCAGCCGCGCGCGCATCGACAGCGCCGTGGCGAAGAGCGCGACCGCGATCAGCGCGAGCACGATCGGCGCGGCCACCGGCACCCGCGGCAGCGTGCCGAGGGTGTCCCACAGCCGGGCGCCGGCCCACGCGATCACCAGCGCGACCACGAAGAGCCCCGCCAGCGTCCTGATCCTCAGCGTCCTCACCGCGTCGCCCGCCTCCACACACGAATCTCACCTGGTCCCACGCGGACCAACGTCTACTCCGGCAGTCGGAGTTCCACGTCGGCGCGCCGCCGCACGCCGACACGGTCCACGGAAGCGGCCAGCTCCGCGACGCTCCCGCGGCCCGGCAGCACCGCGGCCGGCTGCACGTCGTGCCACGGTACGAGCACGAACGCCCGCTCGTGGGCCCGCGGGTGCGGCAGGGTCAGCCGGGGGTCGTCGCGGACCGCGTCCTCGTAGGCGACGATGTCCACGTCGATGGTCCGCGGCCCCCAGCGCTCGGAGCGCACCCGCAGGAACGCCTCCTCGATGGCGTGGCCGCGGTCCAGCAGGTCCTCGGGCGGCAGGGTGGTGCGGACCAGCACGACGGCGTTGAAGTAGTCGGGCTGGCTGCCGGCCGGCACGCCCCACGGCTCGGTCTGGTACACCGGCGAGACCGCCTTGACCCGCACACCCGGGGTGTCCTCCAGCGCGTCGACCGCGCCCTGGAGGGTCTCCAGCCGGTTGCCCAGGTTGCTGCCCAGCGCCAGGACCGCGGTCCTGGGGTTCTGCAGCGTGCTGTCGGCGGCGTCCACCGCGGCGGTGACGGCGTGCGGCACCGGCTGCACGGTCGGGTCGTCGTGGGCGGTCACGGGCGCCTCCGGGTGATGGTGACGGTCACGTCCTCGAAGGGCACGGCGATGGGTGCGTCCGGTTTGTGCACGGTCACCTCCACCTCCTCGACCGCCTCGTGCCCCAGACACGTGTCGGCGATGCGCTGGGCGAGCGTCTCGATGAGGTTGACCGGCTCGCCGGCGACGACGGCCGCGACCTGCTCGGCCAGCACACCGTAGTGCACGGTCCGCTCCAGGTCGTCGTCCGCGGCGGCGGGACGGGTGTCGAGCCCGAGCACCAGGTCGACCACGAAGGTCTGCCCGTCCTCCCGCTCGTGCTGGAAGACCCCGTGGTGCCCGCGGGCGCTCAGCCCGCGCAGCGCGACTCGATCCACGACTCCACTCCTCCTCGCCTCCTGGCCTCCTGGCCTCCGCCCGGTCGCCCCCTTGCCGGGCCCGGGTGGACGAATCTACGTCACCGGTCCGCGCCACCGGCCGGGGCGTCCGGGTCGTCCGGCCGGCCGGGGTCGCCGGGCCGCGTGCCGGGGTCGCCCGGGCCGTCCGGCTCGCCGTCCGCCGGGCCGTCCAGCGTGTCCAGGTCGCCCAGGTCCTTCAGGTCGTCGAGACCGTCCACGTCGAGGTCGCCCAGGTCGTCCAGGTCGTCGGCGTCGTCCGCCGGCACCCCGTCGTCCTCGTCCTCGTCGTCCTCCGCGAGCACCGGCGAGCCGTGGTGCACCCACAGCCGCCAGCCCTCGGAGGTGCGGCGGAAGACGTTGGTGGCCACCACCAGGCCGCCGACCAGCGGTCCCGTGCTGCCGTCCTCCTCGGCCGGGCCGCCGGTCAGGATGTTCTCGGTGCAGGTGACCAGCGCGGTGTCGCCGTCCACGGCGACCTCCACGTCCGTCAGGAAGAACTGGATGTACTCCGTGTTCGCCATGATCAGCGCGAACGAGCGCATCACCTCGCGGCGGCCGCGCAGCGCGGGCCAGCCGGGGTGGACGACGGTCACCGACTCGGCCAGCGGCCCGGTCAGCACGACCTTCTCCAGCGCGTCCAGGTCGGAGGTCTCGATCGCGTCGTAGAACGCCTGGTTCGCCCGCTCGGCGGCGCGCGCCTCGGCGGTACGCGCCGTCACCGCGCTCCCCCGCCGGGAGCCGTACGCCCCGCCGCGCCGCCGGAATCGCCCGGACCACCGGACTCCCCCGGACCGCCGGGACCCCCCGGACCGCCGGGACCCCCCGGACCGCCGGGACCCGTACGGTCCGCGCCGCCCGCCGCCTCGATCGCGCGGGCGACCCGTACCGCGTCCGCGCTGGCGTGCACCTCGTGGACGCGGACCGCCCAGGCGCCCTCGCGGGCGGCGATCGCGGTGACCGCGGCGGTGGCCGCGTCGCGCATCCGGGCCGGGGGCGGCGTGCCGGCGCCGCCGGCCAGGACGCGGCCGAGGAACCGCTTGCGGGAGGCGGCGACCAGCAGCGGCCGGCCGAGGCCGCGCAGTTCGCCCAGGTGGGCCAGGAGCGCCAGGTCGTGCTCGGCGGTCTTGGCGAAGCCCAGGCCCGGGTCGATCACGATCCGCTCGGGGTCGACGCCGCCGTCCACCGCGCGGTACAGGCCCTCGCGCAGCTCGGCGAGGACCTCGGCGAGCACGTCGGAGTAGACCGCGCGGTTGTTCATGTCGATGCTCTGGCCGCGCCAGTGCATGACCACGAACGGCACCCGCGCGGCGGCCACCACCGGGATCATGCCCGGGTCGGACAGGCCGCCGCTGACGTCGTTGACCATCGTGGCGCCGGCCGCGAGCGCCTGCTCGGCGACCTCGGCGCGCATCGTGTCGACGCTCACCAGCACGCCGGCCGCGGCCAGTTCGCGGACCACCGGCACCACCCGGCGCAGCTCCTCGGCGGGGGGGGCGCGGGGGGGGGGGGGCGCCGGGGGGGCGGGG
>JAJSZB010000038.1:0-31472 GCA_050613715.1 Streptomyces sp. IBSBF 3018 | reverse complement strand
GTGGCCGAGGGGCCGGGCGGGAGGGGTCAGGATGCGCTCCCACAGCGGCAGTTCGGCCGCGCGGCGTGCGCTGCCGGCCTGCGAGCGCACCAGGCGGGCCCACTGCCGGTAGGACGTGCCCACGGGGGCCGGCGCCGGCTGCGCGGGGGCGCCGGCGGCCGTGGCCGGTGCGTCCCTGTCCGCGGACCGCTGCGGCGCGGCGGCGCTCTCCTGCCGCCACGCGGCGGCGAGGTCTTCGGCGAGCACCCGCCAGGAGACCGCGTCGACGGCCAGGTGGTGCACGACGAGCAGCAGGCGGCCGCGCTCCCGCGGCCCCGCGTCGCACCACACGGCCTCGACGACGCGGCCCCGCGCGGGGGACAGCCGGGTGCGGGCCCGCTCCCCCGCCGCGGTGACCGCGGCCCGCAGCCCCGCCTCGTCGAGCCCGGCGGCGTCGACGCGGGTCAGCCGCTCGCGCGCCGCCACCGCGCCGGGGGGCAGGATCTCCAGCGCCTCCTCCGGCCCGGCCTGGCGGTCCAGGCGCAGCCGCAGCGTGTCGTGGTGGTCGATCAGCCGCTGGAGGCAGGCGGTGAGGAGGTCCTCGGTCGCGCCCGCCGGGACGCGCAGCACGGCGGACTGGTTGTAGCCGTCGGTGGGTCCTGGGCGCTCCAGGAACCAGGCGGCGATGGGGGTCGGCGGCAACGTGCCGGACCGCTCCGCGCTCGACACGGACGCCGCGGCGGCGCCGTCCGGCACCGTGGCCACGGCGGCGATGGCCGCGGGCGTGCGGTGGGCGAACACGTCGCGCGGGCTGACGTGCAGGCCCGCCTCGCGGACCCGGCTGACGAGTTGGATGGACATGATGCTGTCGCCGCCCAGTGCGAAGAAGTCGTCGTCGGCGCGGACCTCGCCGCCGCCCAGGACGGACGCGAACGCCTCGCACAGCACCCGCTCCCGCTCGGTGCGCGGCGCCGCGCCCGACCGGGCGGCGGGACGGGCGGGGGCCGGCAGCGACCTGCGGTCGGTCTTGCCGTTGGGCAGCAGCGGCAGCGCGTCCAGGGGCACGAAGAGCGCGGGCACCATGTACGGCGGCAGCGCCGCGGACAGCAGCGCGCGCAGCTCGGCGTCCGTGGGTGGGACGGCGTGCCGCTCGGCGACCGTGTACGCCACCAGGCGGCGCTCGCCCGGCCGGTCCTCGCGGACCACGACGCACGCCGCGGCGACCTCCTCCAGTGCGGTGAGCGCGGCCTCGATCTCGGCCGGCTCGATGCGCAGCCCGTTGAGCTTGACCTGGTCGTCGGCGCGCCCGACGTGGCCGAGCAGCCCGCTCGCGTCGCGGCGCACGAGGTCGCCGGTGCGGTACATGCGCGATCCGGCCGGGCCGAACGGGTCGGCCACGAAACGCGCCGCGGTCAGCCCCGGGCGGCCCAGGTAGCCGCGCGCCAGGCCGTCGCCGGCGAGGTACAGCTCGCCGGTCACGCCGGCCGGCACCGGGCGCAGCCCCGCGTCGAGCACGTAGGCGCGGGTGTTGTCCACCGGGCGTCCCAGCGGCACCGTCCACTCGGCGGCCGCCCCGGTCCGCGCTGTCGCGTGACGGTGCGCGGTGGCGTCGACGGTGGTCTCGGTGGGCCCGTACAGGTTGTGCACCTCGGCCCCCCAGGTCTTGGCGACCCGCTCGGCCAGGGGCGCCGGCAGCGGCTCGCCCCCGCACAGCACCGCGCGCAGCTGCGAAGGCGGCTCCTGCGAGGCGGTCTCGGAGAGCACGACCGACAGGTGCGAGGGCACGAACTGGGCGATGGTGACGCCGGCTCGGCCCATCCGGGCGAGCAGGTCGGCCGGGTCGTGGTTGGCCTGCTGCGGCACCGGGCACGTGGAGCCGCCGTGCAGCAGCGGCAGCCACGTCTCCCACACCGAGGCGTCGAAGCTCGGCGAGGTGCGGGCGAGCACCCGGTCGTCGTCGGTCAGCGCGAGGTGGCCGGCCATCCAGGCCATGTGGTTGGTCAGCGAGCCGTGGGTGACGGCGACGCCCTTGGGCCGCCCGGTGGAGCCGGAGGTGTAGATGACGTACGCCAGGTCCTGGGGGTCGCAGGCGACCGCGGGGGCCTCGGCCCCGGTGGACCAGGCGGCGGTGTCGCCGAGGTCCAGCACGGGGACGGCCGAGCCGGCCGGGACGTCGGGCGCCGGGCCCGCGGTGATCAGGAGCGCCGGGGCCGCGTCGTCGAGCATGTGGGCGATCCTGGCCCGCGGGTACTCGGGGTCGACCGGCAGTGAGGCGGCCCCGGCCTTGGCGACCGCCAGCAGGGCGACCACCTGGTCCACGGTGCCGGGCATGGCCAGGGCGACGAGGTCGCCGCGGCCGACCCCGCGGCCGTGCAGGTGGTGCGCCAGGTCGTCGGACCGGGCGTCCAGCTCGGCGAAGGTGAGGGTGCGCTCCCCCTCCCGCACGGCCACCGCCGCGGGCGTGCGCAGGCGCTGCGCGCGGAAGGCGGCGGGCGCCGTGCGGGCGGCCACCGGCCGTCGCGCGCCGAGCGCGGCGCCAGCGAGCGCCGCCTCCTCGGCCGGCTCCAGCACCGCCGAGGCGTGCACGCGCTGGTCCGGGTCGGCGGCCAGCGCGGTGAGCAGCCGGGTCAGCCGGGCGGCGAGGGACCGCACGGTGGCCTCGTCGAACAGCTCCGTGGAGTACTCCAGGACGGCGTCGAGGCCGGCGGGCCGGCCCGCCGCGTCCCTGGCCTCGGTGAAGGTGAACGTGAGGTCGAACTTGCTGATGCCGGTGTGCACCGGCTGCTCCGCGACGGCCAGGCCCGGCAGGTCGGCCACGGCCCCCGCTTGGTTCTGCAAAGCCAGCATGGTCTGGAACAGCGGGTGGCGGTTCTGGGCGCGGTCGGGGCTGAGCGAGTCCACCACCCGCTCGAACGGCACGTCCTGGTGGGCGTACGCGGCCAGGTCGAAGTCCCTGACCCGGTCCAGGACCTCGGCGAAGGTCGGGTCGCCGCTCAGGTCGGTGCGCAGCACCAGGGTGTTGACGAAGAAGCCGACCAGGTCGTCCAGGGCCTCGTCCGTGCGCCCGGCCACCGGGGTCCCCAGCGGTACGTCCTCGCCCGCGCCGTGCCGGGACAGCAGCACCGACAGGGCCGCCTGCAGCACCATGAACAGGCTGCACCCGCGCGTCCGCGCCAGTTCCGCCAGCGCCCGGTGGGCGGCGGCGTCCACGGCGAAGCCGAAGGCGTCGCCGCGGTAGTGCGAGACGGCCGGACGCGGCCGGTCGTAGGGCAGGTCGAGCGCCTGGGGCGCGCCGGCCAGCGCCCGGCGCCAGAACGCGAGCTGGCGGGCGGCCTGGCTGTCCGGGTCCTGCTCGTCGCCCAGCAGGTCGCGCTGCCACAGGGTGTAGTCGGCGTACTGGACGGGCAGCGGCGTCCAGTCGGGCTCCCCGCCCCCGGCGCGGGCCCGGTGGGCGGCGCCCAGGTCGCGCAGCAGCGGTGCGAAGGACCAGCCGTCGCCCGCGATGTGGTGCAGCACCAGCACCAGCACATGGGCCTGCGGCGCCAGCCGGAACAGGCTCGCGCGCAGCGGGGGTTCGGCGGCCACGTCGAAGGCGTGCGCGACCTCCGCCTCCAGCGTCGCGGTCAGTCGGTCGGCGGTGACCTCGCGCGGGGTGAGGTCGAGGTGGACGGCCCGGGCGTCCAGAATCTCCTGGCGCGGCACGCCGCCGGTGTCGGGGAAGACGGTGCGCAGGACCTCGTGGCGCGCGACGACGTCCCACAGCGCGCTCTCCAGTGCCTGTGCGTCGAGCGGGCCGTCGAGCCGCAGCACCAGCGGGACGTTGTAGGTGGCGCTGGGCCCCTCCAGCCGGTTGAGGAACCACAGGCGCTGCTGCGCCGCGGACAGCGGCAGCGGCTCGGGCCGCCGCGCGGCGCGCTCCAGCCGCGTCCGGGCCTGCTCGGCGGTGTCGAGCGCGGCCGCCAGCCGGGCCGGCGTGGGGTGCTCGAAGACCGCCTTGACCGGGACCTCCACGCCGAGCGCGGTGCGCAGCCGGGCGGCGAGGCGGGTGGCCAGCAGGGAGTGGCCGCCCAGCGCGAAGAAGTCGTCGTCGGGGCCGGCCGCCGCGGTGCCGAGCAGGTCGGCGAACAGGCCGCACACGATCTCCTCGCGGGCGGTGCGCGCCGCCCGCCCGCCGGCCGGTGCGTGCTGCTCCGGCGCCGGAAGGGCGCGGCGGTCCACCTTGCCGTTGCCGTTCAGGGGCAGGGCGTCCAGCAGGACGAAGGCCGACGGCGTCATGTAGGCGGGCAGCGACCGGCCGACGACGCGGGCCAGGTCGGCGGGCGCGGGGTGTGCGCCGGCCGCGGGCACCACGTAGGCCACGAGGCGCCGGTCGCCGGGCACGTCCTCGCGCACCATGGCGAAGGCGTCCGCGACGCCCTCGCCCGCGGCCAGCACGCCCTCGACCTCGCCGAGTTCGATGCGGTAGCCGCGCAGTTTGACCTGGCCGTCGGCGCGTCCCACGTACCCGATCTGCCCGTCGGGCGTCCAGCGGACCAGGTCGCCGGTGCGGTACATGCGCGATCCGGCCGGCCCGAACGGGTCGGCCACGAAACGCGTCGCGGTCAGAGCCGGCCGCCCGGTGTAGCCGCGCGCCACGCCGCGCCCGGCCAGGTAGAGCTCGCCCACCACACCCGGCGGGACCGGGCCGAGCTGACCGTCCAGGACGTGCAGCCGCATGCCGTCCAGCGGGCGGCCGATCGGCGGCGGCCCCGCGGGCAGGTCCGCCGGCACCTGGTAGCGGGTGGCGAACGTCGTGGTCTCGGTGGGGCCGTAGACGTGCAGCACGCGCAGGTCCGGCACCGCGCCGGCCACCCGCTGCATGGCGTCGGGGGACGCCGTCTCGCCGCCCGCGCACAGCACGCGCAGTCCGGTGAAGACGCCGGGGTCGGTCTCGGCGAGGACGTTGAACAGAGCCGTGGTCAAGAAGACCGCGGTGACGCCGTGCTCGAAGAGGGTGTCGCCGAGCACGGCGGGCTCCAGCGCGCCGGGCGGCGCGACCACGACCCGTCCGCCGCGCAGCAGGGGCGTCCAGATCTCGAAGGTCGAGGCGTCGAAGACGTAGGCGGAGTGCATCAGGACGGCGTCGGCGGCGCCGTCGTCCCACGCCGCGTCCGCCGCCAGCGCGGCCACGTCGGCGTGGCAGACGCCGACGCCCTTGGGCAGGCCGGTCGAGCCCGAGGTGAACATGACGTAGGCCAGGGCCGCGGGGTGCGGCGCGGTGGCCGGCGCCGCGGGGCGCGGCGGCGGGGCCTGGTCGGGGGCCGTCCGCAGCACCCTGCCGACCCGGTCGACCACGACGACCGGCATGCGGCGGGCCGCGGCGGCCGCCCAGGATGAGGCGGCGGCGCCCTCGTCGACGACGAGCATGCGCACGTCGGCCACGTCGGCGACCTGGTCGAGGCGCTCGGCCGGCCAGTGGGCGTCCAGCGGCACGTAGGCGCCGCCGGCCCGCACCGCGGCGAGGGACGCCGTGACCACGGCGGGGGAACGTTCCAGCAGCACGCCGATCCTGGTCTCGGCGCCGGTGCCCGTGCCTGCGCCGAGCGCCGCGAGGACGCCGGCCAGGTCGGCGGAGAGGCGGTCCAGCGCCGCGTAGGTCAGGCTCCCGTCGGCGCCGGCGCCGGCGTCGGGGGCGGTGCCGTGGCCCGTCCCCCGGCCGGCGTCCGCCACGGCCACGACGGTGGGCGTGCGGCGCGCCTGGGCCGCGAACAGCGCGGCCAGGTCCGCGGCCGGGGCGGGCAGCGCGCGCCCGTCGCCCCACCGGCGGATGCGCGCGCGCTCGCCGGGGGCGGCCAGGTCGTAGGCGGCCAGCGGACGGTCGGGGTCGGCGGCGGCCTGCTCCAGCAGGCGCAGCAGGCGGTCGGCCAGCGCACGCACGGTGCTGCGGTCGAACAGCGCCGTCGCGTACTCGATGCCGGCCGTGAGCCCGCCGCCGTCGCCGTCCTCGGTGAAGGCGAAGGTGAGGTCGAACTTGGCCAGTCCGTTGTGCACCAGCCGGTCCTCGACGGTCAGGCCCGGCATGTCCGGCCTGGCGGTCTCCTGGTTCTGCAGGACGAGCATGGTCTGGAACAGCGGGTGGTGGTTGCGTGCCCTGACCGGGTTCAGGCTCTCCACCAGGCGCTCGAACGGCACGTCCTGGTGGGCGTACGCCGCCAGGTCGAACTCCCTGACCCGGCGCAGCAGTTCGCGGAAGGTGGGGCGGCCGGACAGGTCGGTGCGCAGCACCAGGGTGTTGACGAAGAAGCCGACCAGGTCCTCCAGCGCCTCGTCCGTGCGCCCGGCCACCGGCGAGCCGAGCGGGATGTCCTCGCCCGCGCCGTGCCGGTGCAGCAGGGTCGCCAGCGCTGCCTGGAGCACCATGAACACGGTGGTCCCCGACTCCCGCGCCAGCCGCGCCAACTCGCCGCGCAGCGCCGGCGGGACGTCGAAGGAGAGGACGCCGCCCCGGGGGTCGGCGACCGCGGGGCGCGGCCGGTCCAGCGGCAGGTCGATGAGTCCGGGCAGGCCGTCCAGGGCGGTGCGCCAGTGGTCGAGCTGTTCGCGCAGCACCTGTGTCCCGGCGTCGCCGCCGGGCTCACCGCCGCCTTCGCCGCTTTCGGCGCCGTCCTCGTCGCCGAGGAGGGCGCGCTGCCACAGGGTGTAGTCGGCGTACTGGAGCACCGGGCCGGCCGGCTGCCGCGGCGCGGCGCCGACCAGGCGGGCGCGGTAGGCGTCGCCGAGATGCCGGGCGAGCGGCGCCAGCGACCAGCCGTCCCCCGCGATGTGGTGCAGCACCAGCACCAGCACGTGGTGCTCGGGCGCGCAGCGCAGCAGGCGCAGGCGCAGCGGCAGGTCGACCGCCACGTCGAACGGCTCGCGCACGGCGGCCAGCACGGCCGCCTCCAGGTCGGCGGGCGCCACGCTCTCGACGACCGGGAAGGCCGGCGCCGCCCCCGCGGGCAGAATCCGCTGGTACGGCACGCCGTCCCGCTCGGGGTACACCGTGCGCAGCGTCTCGTGGCGGGCCGCCACGTCGCCCAGGGCGGCCCGCAGCGCGTCCACGTCCAGGGCGCCGTGCAGTTCGAGGACCAGCGGGATGTTGTAGGCGGGGCTCGGTCCGTCCAGCCGGTCGAGGAACCACAGGCGCCGTTGGGCGAAGGACAGCGGCAGCGGGTCGGGCCGCCGCTCGGCCGCCGTCACCGCGGGCCGGGCCCGGCCCGGCGCGTCGAGGGCCCGCGCCAGGCCGGCGGCCGTCGGATGCTCGAAGAGGGTGTGCACGGCGACGTCGGCGCCCAGTGCGCCCCGCACCCTGCTGATCAGCCGCATCGCGAGCAGCGAGTGGCCGCCGAGGTCGAAGAAGTCGTCGTCCGGCCCCACCGAGGGGCGCTGCAGCACGTCGGCGAAGAGCCCGGCGAGCAGCTCCGCGCGCGGGGAGCCGTGCCGCGCGGGGGCGGCGGCCGGGCCGGCGTCCCCCGCCGGCGCGGGCAGGGCCCGCCGGTCCGCCTTGCCGTTGGGCAGCAACGGAAGGTTGTCGAGCAGCACCACGGCGCCGGGCACCATGTACTGGGGCAGCGTCTGGGCGAGCGCGTCCCGCAGTGCGCCCGGGTGCGCGGCCGCGCCCTCGGCGACGGCGTAGGCGACCAGGCGGCGCTGGCCTGGCAGGTCCTCGCGGACCAGGGCGCAGGCGGCGGTGACGCCGGGGACCGCGAGCAGCGCGGCCTCCACCTCGCCCGGTTCGATCCGGAAGCCGCGCAGCTTGACCTGGTCGTCGGCGCGCGCCAGGTAGCCGAGCCGGCCCTGCGTGTCCCACCGCACCAGGTCGCCGGTGCGGTACATGCGCGTTCCGGCCGGGCCGAACGGGTCGGCCACGAAACGCTCGGCGGTCAGCCCGGGCCGGCCCAGGTAGCCGCGGGCGAGGTTGGGCCCGGCCAGGTACAGCTCGCCGGCCACACCGGGCGGCACCGGGCGCAGCAGCGGGTCGAGGACGTAGGCGCGCATGGTGTCCACGGGCCGGCCGATCGGCACGGTGTCGGCGCCGGGGGCCTCCTCACCGGCGCCGGGCAGGGATTCGCCGACGCGGTGGGCGGTCGCGTCGATGGTCGCCTCGGTGGGGCCGTACATGTTGTGCACCTCGGCGCCCCACACGTCGGCGACGGCGTCGGCGAGGGCGCGGGGCAGCGCCTCACCGCCGCAGACCACGGCGCGCAGCGCGGGCAGCGGGCCGCGGCGGGCCGCCTCCGGCAGGACGAGCGCCAGGTGGGAGGGGACGAACTGGGCGACGGTCACGGCGGACCGTTCCATGAAGGACACGACCTGGTCGGGCTCGCGGTTGGCGCCCTCCGGCAGCACGCAGACCTCGGCGCCGTTCATGAGCGGCAGCCACAGCTCCCACACGGAGGCGTCGAAGCTGGTGGAGGTGCGGGCCAGCACCCGGTCGTCCGCCGTCATGCGCAGGTGCCGGGCCATCCACGCCATGTGGTTGGCCAGCGCCCGGTGCGGGACCACCACTCCCTTGGGGCGCCCGGTGGAGCCCGAGGTGTAGATGACGTAGGCGGGATCGGCCGGGTGCGGCGGCCCGGGCAGCGGCGCCCCCGGATCGGCCGGGGCCTGGGCCCCCGCGTCGATCGCGTCGACTGCGTGCCAGGGCAGGCCGTCGGCCGGCAGGGCGGGACGCAGCGCCGCGGTGGTGAGCAGCAGCGCCGGCCGGGCGTCGTCGAGCACGTGCCGGATGCGGGCCGACGGATAGTGCGGGTCGACCGGCAGGTACGCGGCGCCGGCCCGCAGGACGGCCAGCATCGCCACCACCGCGTCCGCCGACGGCGGGACGGCGAGCGCCACCAGGTCCCGGCGTGCCACGCCGCGTTCGCGCAGGACGCGCGCGAGCGCGTCGGCGCGGGCGTCGAGTTCGGCGTAGGTCAGGCGCGTGCGGGCGTCGCGCACGGCGGGGGCGTCGGGGGTGCGCAGCGCCTGCTCGCGTACCGCCTCGGCCGCGGTGAGGGCGGGCAGCGGCCGGTCCTCGCCGCGGCCGCGTGCGAGCAGGGCCGCGCGCTCGCCGGGCGCGAGCGGGTCGAGGCGGCGGGTGGTCAGGTCGGGGTCGGCCACGGCCTGCGTCAGGACGCGGACGAAGCGCTCGCACAGGGCGCGGGCGGTGGCCTCGTCGAACAGGTCGGTGGCGTACTCCAGGTAGCCGCTGAGGCCGCCGGGGGCGGACCGCGGTGCGGCGTCGCCCGCCGCCTGCGCCTCCTGCGGCCGCCCGTCCGCCGGGGTCTGCGCGGCCGCCGGGGTCTGCGCGGCCGGCCGGTGGGCGGGCGCGGGCGCAGTCCCGGTCGCGGTCTCGGTCGCGGTCTCGGTCGCGGTCAGCGAGAAGGTCAGGTCGAACTTGCTGACGCCGGTGTGCCGGGACCGGTCGCGCACGGTGACGCCGGGCAGGTCGAGCTCCGCCCGGCCCTGATTCTGCAGCACCAGCATGGTCTGGAACAGCGGGTGGCGGCCGCCGGAGCGGTCGGGGTTCAGCTCCTCGACCAGGCGCTCGAACGGGACGTCGCCGTTGCTGAACGCGGCGAGGTCGAACGCGGCGACGCGGCGCAGCAGTTCCCGGAAGGTGGGTTCGCCGGACAGGTCGGTCCGCAGGACGACGGTGTTGACGAAGAACCCGACGAGGTCGTCCAGGGCCTCGTCGGTGCGGCCGGCCACCGCCGTGCCCAGGGGGATGTCGTCGCCCGCCCCGTGGGCGTGCAGGGTCGCCGCCAGCGCGGCCTGCAGCACCATGAAGGGGGTGCAGCCGCAGGCGTGGGCCAGCCGGACCAGTGCGGCGTGCACCGGCGCGGGTATCTCGAACGGGTGGGCGCCGCCGCGGTAGCTGGGCGCCGCCGGGCGCGGCCGGTCCGCCGGCAGGTCGAGTGCTTCGGGGGCGCCGCGCAGCGCCTCCCGCCAGAAGGCGAGCTGCCGGGAGGCCAGACCGCTCCCGGACTCCCCCGCCTCCCCCGCCTCTGCCGGGTCTCCCGGCTCGTCGGACTCGCCCCGGTCTCCCGGTCGCGCGGCCCGCTCGTCCCCGCCGGCCCGCTCGTCCCCGCCGACCGGCCGGCCTCCGCCGGGCAGGCCGTCGCCGAGCACACCGTCGCCGAGCAGGGCGCGCTGCCAGAGGGTGTAGTCCGCGTACTGCACGGGCAGTTCGGGCCAGTCGGGCGCGCCGCCCTCGACGCGGGCGCGGTACGCGGCGCCGAGGTCCCGGCTCAGCGGCGCGAGGGACCACCCGTCGGCGACGACGTGGTGCAGCACGAGTACCAGCAGGTGGTGGTCGTCCGCCCGCCGGAGCAGGTGGGCCCGGACGGCGGGGCCCGCGGTCAGGTCGAACGGCGCCGCGGTGAGTCCGTCGACCCGCTCCTCGGCCCAGGCCGAGGCGGCGTCCGCGTCCGCGCCGGCCGGCGGCCACTCCACGACGAGCGGTACGAGCGACACGGCCCGGGCCGCGTCGAGGACCACCTGCCGGGGGACGCCGTCGTCCTCGGCGAAGACGGTGCGCAGGCTCTCGTGCCGGGCGACCACGTCGGCCAGGGCGCCGCCGAGGACGTCCGCGTCCAGCGGCCCCCGCAACTCCAGCACCAGGGGGACGTTGTAGGTGTCGCCGGTCCCCTCGGCGCGGTTGAGGAACCACAGGCGCTGCTGCGCGAAGGACAGCGGCAGCACGACGGGCCGCGGCTGCGGCGCCAGGGCGGGACGGGCGGCCCCGGCGGTGTCCAGCGCGGCGGCGAGCGAGGCGACCGAGGGGTGCTCGAAGAAGGTGCGCAGGTCCACCTCGGCGCCTAACGCCGCGCGCACCCGCCCGATCAGCCGGGTGGCGAGCAGCGAGTGGCCGCCCAGGGCGAAGAAGTCGTCGTCGACCCCGACGGAGGGGACGTCCAGCACGTCCGCGAACAGGCCCGCGAGGACCTCCTCGTGGGAGCCGCGCGGGGCGCGGCCGGCGGACGCGGCGGCACGCGGCGCGGGCAGTGCGCGCCGGTCGACCTTGCCGTTGGCGTTCAGGGGCAGCGCGTCGAGCACCACGAACCCGGAGGGCACCATGTACGCCGGCAGCGTGCGCCCCAGGCGGTGCGCCAGGGCCGCGGCCTCCGGTCTGGCACCGCGGGCCGGCACGACGTAGCCGACCAGCCGGCGGTCGCCGGGCGCGTCCTCGCGGACCACCACGCAGGCCGCGCTGACCGCGGGGTCGGCGAGCAGGGCGTTCTCGATCTCGCCGGGCTCGATCCTGAACCCGCGGAGCTTGACCTGGCCGTCGGCGCGGGCGACGTAGGCGATCCCGCCGTCGGCGGTCCACCGCGCGAGGTCGCCGGTACGGTACATGCGCGATCCGGCCGGGCCGAACGGGTCGGCCACGAAGCGCGCGGCGGTCAGCCCGGGCCGGCCCAGATAGCCGCGGGCGACGCCGCGGCCGCCGACGTACAGCTCGCCCGTGACGCCGGGCGGCACCGGGCGCAGGTCGGCGTCGAGCACGTACAGGGACACGCCGTCGAGGGGCAGGCCGATGGGCGGCACGCCCGGCACGGCGGGGTCCACGCGGTGACGCGAGGCGAAGGTGGTGGTCTCCGTGGGGCCGTACACGTGCAGCACCCGGGTGCCGGGCGCGGCGGCGGCGACCTGCTGCATCAGCTCCCGGGAAGCGGCCTCACCGCCCGCGCTGACCAGGCGGAGCCCGGCGAACGCCGCCGGGTCCGCCTCGGCGACCGCGTTGAACAGCGCGGTGGTCAGGAAGACCGCGGTCACCCCGTGCCGCTCCACCGCCTCGCGCAGGTCCCGGGCCTCCAGGACGCGGCCGGGCGCCACGACGACGCGGCCGCCGGCCAGCAGCGGCGCCCAGATCTCGAAAGTCACCGCGTCGAAGACGTAGGCGGAGTGCAGCAGCACCGCGTCGGCGGCGCCGTCGCGCCAGGCGGAGTCGGCGGCCAGCGCCAGCACGTCCGCGTGCGTGACGCCGACACCCTTGGGCAGGCCGGTCGAGCCGGAGGTGAACATCACGTACGCGAGCCGGTCGGCACGCTGCACCGCCGGGAGCCGGCCGGGGCGGTGCGGTGCGCCGCCCACCACGGCGCCGTGCGCGTCGAGGACGACCACCGGCAGTTCGGCGGCCGCCTCCTTCACCCACGGCTCGCCGGCCGTCGCCTCGTCGACCACCAGGGCGCGGACGCGGGCCACGTCCGTCACCGCGCGCAGCCGCCCGTCCGGCCAGGCGGCGTCCAGCGGCACGTACGCGGCACCGGCCAGCACGGCGCCGAGGGTGGCGGTCACCACGGCGCGGCTGCGGCCCACGAGGATCCCGACGCCGTCCTCGGCCTCCACGCCCCAGCCGGTCAGGGCCGCCGCCAGGCGCTCCGCGGCCTGCTCCAGCTCGCGGTACGTCGCGCTGCCGTTGCCGTCCACCACCGCGGTCGCCTGCGGGGTGCGCAGGGCCTGGGCGCGGAACGCCTCCGGCAGGCCGGCGGCCGGCGGCGCGAGGGCGGCGCCGCGGCCCCGCGCGAGCAGGGCGGCGGCGTCGTCCTCGCCGAGCAGCGGGATGTCGCGCAGGGCGGTCCCGGGTTCCGCGGCGGCCAGCGCGGTGAGGAAGGAGACGACCGCCTGTTGCTGCAGGCGCACGTCGTCCGGGTGGTACAGCTCCGGGGCGGCGTCCAGGCCGATCAGCGGCCCGGCGTCCTCCGACCGCTCCGCGAGGAAGAGGGAGACGTCGTCGACCGGGCCGATGGACAGCACCCGTGAGGTGGCGGGGCTGCCGGCGAAGTCGAGGCCGTAGTCGTAGCCCATGACGTTGACGACGATGTCGGTCAGGCGCGCCGCGCCGCCGGCGGCCTTCAGCTCCCGGGCGAGCTGCTCGCGGGAGAAGCGGCGGTGGCGCAGCGCGCCGCGCATCTCGGCGGCGGCGGCCCGCACGAGGCCGCCCAGCGTCGGCTGGGCGGCGAGGTCGAGCCGGACGGGCAGGATGTTCGCCGTCATGCCGACGGCGTGCCGCATTCCGCCGTGGCGGCCGGTGGAGGCGATGCCGACGGTGACGTCGGTGCGGCCGGTGGCGCGGCCGACGTAGGCGGCGAGTGCGCTCACCAGGACGACGCTCCAGTCGGTGCGTGCGGCCGCCGCCAGGCGTCTGAGTCCGCCGAGGACGGGGGCGGGCAGGGTCTCCCCGCCGTGCAGGCGGACCTCCGCCGGGCCCGGGGCGGTCACGTCGGGCGCGATCCCGTCGGGCGTGGACGCGTCGGGCGTGGACGCGTCGGACGCGGCGCGGCCGAGGGCCTCGCGCCGCGGGATGAGGGGCCGCGGGGCAGGGGGGAGGTCGGCGTGCTCCGCGCCGTGCTCCGGGGCGCGGTCGGCGAACCGTTCCAGCCAGTAGGCGCGGTCGGCCTCGTAGCGCTCGGAGGCGAGGTACGCCTGCTCGTCGGCGACCAGTTCGCGCACGGAGGCGGCGGGCGCCTCGTCCGCGTCCAGGGGCTCGCCGCGCACGGCGCGGGTGTAGCACTCGGCGACGGCGCGGGCCACGACCGCGCCGCTGAGCCCGTCGATGGCGATGTGGTGGTAGCGGGTGTACCAGTAGTGCAGCCGCGGACCGAGGCGCAGCAGCGCGAAGTGGTGGCGCGGGGCGTCGAGCCGGTCCACGGTGGCCATGTCGGCGCTCATGTACCTCTCCGCCGCCGCGGCAGGGTCCTTCGAGCCGGACAGGTCGACGACGCGGAACCGGTCGTCCGGGGCGGCGGGGGGTCTGCCCTCACCGGCCGGGTAGGGGCGCACGACGCGCTGGCGGACGGCTCCGTCCTCCACCGCGAACTCGACGTGGAGGGTGTCGTACCGGTCGAGCGTGCGTGCGACCGCGGCCGCGAAGAGCGACTCGTCCACTCCGCCGTGAATTTCCAGGCACTCCGCGATGTTGTACTTCGGGCTGTCCGGGTCGACTTGCTGCCCGTACCACACGCCCTGCTGCGCCATGGTCAGCGGGAAGGACTCCTGGGACGCCGGATTCACGGGGACGGAAAGCTCTTCTGGCATGGCGGATACACCTCTTTGGGACAGGTATTCGGGGACGGTGAGGGCAGCACGACGTGTTCGGTCATGCCGACGAGCCGGCCGTCGGCGGAAGAGCCCGCGAGACCGGCAGGAAAGGAACGAGGGAATCGCCAGGGATTTCCCTCGGCAAAGGAGGTGAGCCCGCGCGGTCGTCGTCACCGGGGAGCGGTGGGTCCGATGGAGCGCCACGCGGGCTTGAATATCGCCATGGACATGGCGAACAAGCGAAGTGTGCCGTGCGTGCGGGAGTCGGGGCACCCCCGGATCAGCAGGGCACGCCGGGCACTAGCCGGCGTCGGACTCCATGGCGCGCACCAGACTGGCGGGCCGCATGTCGAGCCACGCCTTCTCGATCGCGTCCAGGCACTCCTGGCGCGAAGCCTCCGGCCCGTCGGCGCGCCAGCCCTCCGGGCGGTCGACATGGGCCGGCCACAGGGAGTACTGCCCCTCGTCATTCACCAGGACCACGAATCGACCGGACTCGTCATCGAATGGATTGATCACAGCCCCTACCCCGTTCTCTTCTACTCGGCCTGTTTTTCGTCTTCTGCCGCGCCTTGCGCTTCGTCTTCTGTTCGTCTTCTGCTTCGCCTTCTCGCCGTTCGCTACAGCACACGTGCGGCGTTATCCCGTGAGCGGCCGGCCCACCGGCCCCCGAATAGTGCCGAATTCACCGCACAGCTGCATCTTTCTGCGGCCACGTCAGCGTACATGAGGCCTCTACGCGTGTCCGAAAGACCGGGATCTCGTCCACGGTTGGCCGGTTCGTTGCGGGGTCCGATCACGGGGAAGGACGAGTTTGGTTCATTCCCCGTTGCGGGGGTAACCGATCCCCCCGCAAAAGCGGACAGGTTTTCGAGTTCCACGCGACCCGGCTCGAACTGCGGTTTTACCGCTCCCCCGCCGGGACCGGACGGGAACTCCGCATAAATCTTTGGGGTGTCGTTCACCCTTGGTCAGGCACCTGAGGCCGCCACCCCGCGACGGGACCGCCCAGGCGTACGCGAAATAGCCAAACCGGAGTCTGAATCCTGCCGTTGGCCGACGCTCCGTTCTGGCATGGTTTCCTGGCATAGGACGGGACATGCCGGCCATGGCGCCGCCAGGAAGAGGCAGGTCAGCGGCGCGTGCTCCGCGGGCCCGGCACTCGGAACCATCCACCTCGGCGCCTGCGAGCGCCCGCCGAGAGCCCTGTCCACGGACCACGGCGCGGGCCGGGACCGCCTCGCCGCGTCGGACGATCCGCTCCCCGAAGAGGCGACATCTACGCACTTGGGCGTAGAGATGCGCGGACGCCCAGCGTGCAACGACTCCGCCGCCCCTCCTACGTTCGCCAACGCCCGGCCCCCCGCGCCGCTCGTCCGGGATCGGGCACGACGACACGGAGCAGGCCGCTGGAGGCGCGGGCCCCGTGCCAGTGGCCGGGGAAGGTAGGACTCCCCATCGAGTCACCGACGGTTGAAGCTCAGATCACGTCCCGGACCGGCTGTGGGTAGCCGATCTCGGCGATGTCCTCGGCCAGGTCCACGAGTGCGACCTCCGAGTTCAACGATGACACGAGCTTCTGGCTCAGCGGTCGCAAGGCATACACATCGCGCACCGCCTCCAGGTCCACGGGAACCTCGTAGTAGTCCTCGGCGAAGCGCTGGAACGCCTCCGGCGTGCGGTCGACCAGGAGCTCGAACAGGCCCGTCGCCCCGTCCGGGTCGGAACACCCGGCGGGGAAGTCGATCACCCCGTGTCGCCACCCATCATCCGTCGCCTCCCGCCACAGGCAAGCCGTCACGACGGGGACGTCGTCCTCGTCGGTGAACGCCGGCTCCTCGACGAAGGGTTTGAAGACCTCCGGAACTTCGTCGATCACTCCCGGCCAGGGCTCGCCATCGTTGCCGTACGGGCTCACCGGCGCTTCGTGGTCGAAGCCGCGGACGTAGGCCCCGGCCGCCGAGAACACGATGGAATACTCGTCCCCCGACCCGTTGCGCATCGACGCCATCTCCTCGCCATCGGCCCAGTCGGCATCGAAGGAGTGGTACCGGCCTTCCCAGCCCGGGCTCAAGATCGCATCGGCCGAAGCGCCACCTTGCTCCCACGCCCGTCGCCAGCGCCGCACACTCTCGGCGCACACCCCCACCGCCCTCGCGATCTCCGCATTCGAGACACCGTCCTCGAACAACTCAACTGCCCGAAAACGACGCGCCTCCGCCAACTGAGGCCGCGACAACGGAGGAAGAGGGGAGCCGCACAACCGCCTCCGGCTCCCGCGGCTCCTGCTTGGTCGTCACGTAGGTGGGGCGGATGAACTTCCGCCCGCGCCGCACCGCCGGAACCTTCCCGGGCCAGGACGCTCCTGCGGCGACGGCCTGCCCTCAGATGCGGCCGCTGGCCAGTTGGGCGGGTCCGGGCGGCTCCGGTCGACGGCTCGCAGGCTCAGCGGACGAAGCGAGTTGTCGTCGCGCCGGGCGTGAGATGAGACGAAGGTGTTGTGTAGATGCTGGGGATGTTGGCGCTCGTGAGATTCGCCCCGGTCAGGTCCGCGCCGTGGAGGTCCGCCTCAGTCAGGTCTGCATCGTGGAGATTCGCGTTGACCAGATGCGCCCCTTGCAGATTGGCTTCGGTCAAGCTGGCGGCATGCAAGTCGGCGCCGTGCAGGTTCGCACCGCTCAAATCCGCAGCATGCAGATCGACACCGTCCAGGTTCGCAGAGGTCAGGTTGGCGTCCTGCAGGTTCGCACCGTCCATCGACGCCTGCCATAAGTTTGCTGCGCGCAGGTTCGCACCACGCAGCTTCGCGCCGCGGAGAGTCACGATGCGCAGATTCGCACCCTCCAGGTCGGCCCCCGTGGTATCCGTCTCATCCAGGTTCGCGTCCTCGAGGTTCGCCCCGCGCAGATCTACTCTGCTCAGGTGCGAGCCGGCGAGGTCGACACCGCGCAGGTCTGCGCCTTCCAAATCCATACCGCCCAGGTCAGCGCCCACCAAGTTCGCGCCGTGCAGATCCGCAGCCGGGCTCGCGGCCAAGGGACGGGCAAGGATGCTCAAGGCAGCGATCAGGTCGTTCGTCGGCCCATCTGGCCCTGTCGCACTTGCGGGTCTGGAGGGGTGACTACGGACGTAGGCAGAGATCACCTCGACCACTGTGGGGGCGTCCCGCGGAGAGTCCTGGGCGATGCGCTGCAGCGCGTACAGGCCGCCGATCCGGACTTCTTCGGCGTTGTCCCCGAGATTTGCCACCGCTGCGGTGTACCGGTCGGTGACCTGCCCGTCACGCGTCAGGCGCTGTTCGCCGCTGGCTTGCCGCACGGTCACCAACGCAGCTCCGGCAGCTACCAGGGTGGAGATGCTGACCAAGAGCCCCACCGAGCGCTCAAGCCCTCTCCACCAGTTCCCAGAGGTGGCCCCCACAGACTGGCCAGCGTCGCCAGTCGCTGACGAGCTGAAGGAGGCAGTCTGCGGCGCGGCTCCGTTCTGCGCGGGCGCCTGCCCCCTCGCGGCAGGTTCCGGGGTCGGCGTGGAGTCGGCCGTTCGAGGCGGTGATTCAAGAGGCCGTCGGCGGGCCCTGAGACGATCTGATATGCGGTGCAGCCGCGCGATGCGTGCCCCGCTAAAGCCTGGCCTGGTCATAAAGACACTCCAGCACCCCTGGAACACACGGCGGGACTCGTCACCTCAGATGTGATCCTCATGAGACCACCGCGCGTGAAGGAACAGCGTCGCATGCGCGCCGCCGTGTAACCGCCGTGCTCAACGGCGCGGCCGGTAGCCGGGACGGGGCTGCGGTGTCGCGGTCTCGGCGCGGTGCTCGCCCGGCTTGGGCTTCGGTGTCCCGCGGGCGAGTTCGCCGATCCGGCGCCGCAGTTCCTCGAGCCGGGCCGGCCGCTTCGGGCTGAGGACCATCTGCTGCTCTGCAGCTGTCTCGTCAGAACGGCTGGATGCTGAGCTACGCCAGCACGCGGGACGGGAACGGCTGTCGGCTGGCGCAGCTGATCAGGGATGAGGTCGCCGTGGCGGTGCCGAAGGTAAGCGAGCGCCTGTTCCAGGGAGGGGTTGTGGTCGATGCCGCTCTTGACGAACTCCAACCGCTGCTTGGCTTCACAGGATCTCGGACCAGAGCGAATTCGAGGAGTTCCGCGCCTACGCGCGGGCCCACGCCGAGCTGCTCACCGAGTACGACGCGCTGGGCGTGATCCCCGAACAGTGGTTGCACTCCACCGTCCAGGGGATCCACCAGCCACTACGAGCCAAAGACGTCTGCGAAGCCCTCGGCCGCGAACACCTGCCGAAGAATCCGGAATCAGACATCACCTTACGAACCGCCCACTGAGGAGCCGAAAGTCATGGCGGCCGACCTGTGGAGCTACGACCGCGCCCCGGTGCCGCCTTCGATGACGAGCATGGTGTACACCCAGTCGCCGCACACGTCGTTCTGGCAGACCCGCAATTTGTAGATCTGGTTGCTTTCGTCGTCACCGGAATACCGGCAGCTCTGATAGCCGTCGACGTTGGTCACACGGAAGACGTGGTCGGAATTGACGCGCCAGTACAGCACATAGATCCCCTTGCCGTCGGCGAGGGTGTCACAGATGCTCACCTGGCCGTTCGTCCCCACCGAAGTGGCCACGCCGATCGTCTGTCCCTTGCTGTTGTACAGCTTCGCCTGGGCGGTCTCGGCATGGGCGGTGCCCATCGCAGCCACCGAACCGAACAGGGCCGCAATCCCGATGACGGCTGCCTTCGTCCTGTAGCGCTTCATCGCTTCACCTCGGAAAATATCGGCTTCATTGTGAATCTCTGACCGTGCGAATGTTTATGACGTGACGGTCACGTATTCGAGAAGGAGTCCTGTGCCGTTGCGTACCAGCGACACGGGAATCCTGTACGTGTGGTGCTCGGGCAGGTTGCCCGTGCTCCAGGGGCTGGTGTAAGGAGAATTGTGGCCGGCGGTCGTGGCGTACCGGCCGCCGCCGAAGTCCGCCTCGATGCCCCAGCCGTCGGCGAGGGAATCCTTCACGCGGAAAGCGTCGCCGGGATTCGTCCCGTTGGGGTTGGCGCTCCACTGGAAGTGGCCCACGACCTGGTTGAGGTTGTTGTACAGAGGGGTGTCCACGACTCCTGTGGCCCGGGGTGCGGCGGCGTCCGCGCTGCTCATCCCCATCGTCAGCATCCCGCCTGCGAGCGTTCCCGCGGCCAGGAAAGCGACTGCCCCGCGGTGACCTTTGATGTACACGTGTTCCTCCGATTTTCGGGATCTCTCGTGGCCCGCTCGCGAATCTGCCGTAGTGCGGGCTGTGTTGGGGACGGCGGCGAATGAAATTATCGAAATGCGTGATAATAGCAGATCTCCGCGATCCGCCCCCCGACAAGCGGACGTATTTCCTCCGTCTTGTCTCGCGGTGGATTCGGAACGCGCGCCACCACGTTGCTGAACGGTGCCGCCCGCCGCAAAGGACTTCCCCATCGTGATGTCAAGCCCCGTCAGCCTTGGTGTCGCAGACGTAGAGGTGCTCACCGGTCGGGAAGAAACACGAGTAGGCACCACCGTCATAAAACTGGGCACCCGCGAAGCAGCCGCTCGGTATGCCCACCTGCGGCGAGACCACACTCAAGGCAGCACTGGCGCGACTCTTGTCCGACGCCGCCACCCGGACCGCCGACAACGACGGCGCGACTGCATCGGTATGCGCCTTCGCTTCAACCTGGTCGGCACCCTGGCCGGTGTGCGTCCGGGCGGCCCCGGCGGCAGAAGCCGCCGTCCCATGCAAGCCGCCCGCATCGGCGACAGTACGTGATGTCGCCGCAGCAGCCGACACCACGGAGCCCCCCCATCACAAGCCGGCAGTCGCGACCAGGCCGCTGAGAACATGTCGGATCCTCATCGGTTCCCCCCTCTGAGGCGCACGTTGCGCCCAGTGCCGCAATCGTTTCAGGGGCCACTTGGGGACTCCAGAGCCAGCCGATGACGTTCTGGGGCCGATCAATATACTGACGTTTATGGTCGAAGCCGGAGATCCAGTCAGTCGGGCGGGCGAGCTTCGGCGGCCCGATCCGACGATCCATCAGTTGCGCCTGCTGCTTGTCATCGCCGAGGAGTTGCACTTCGGGCGGGCGGCAGCACGGCTGTTCATGTCGCAGCCGGCCCTCAGCAGGCAAGTGAAAGCTCTCGAAGAACGAATCGGCTTCGAGGTGTTCGAACGCGACAGCCGCAAGGTGGAAATAACCGAAAGCGGCCTGGCGCTGCTTCCCCGGGCTCAGACGGTGGTCGAGGCGATGGACCGGTTGCTGCACACCGCGAACAAGCACGGCCGGGAGGTGTCGGGACGGCTCGTGGTGGGAGCGATCGGCGCCGAGGTCTCCATGCCCCACGCTCGTGCCGTCCTTGACGAGCTGCACCGCCAGCAACCCGGAATCACCGTGGAGGTCCGCAATCTCAACTTCGTGGACCACACGACACGGCTGCTCGACGGCGAGGTCGACGTGGTCTTCCTTCGGCCGCCGGTCCCCCCGGGCATTCAGTCACTCCACCTGGCCAGCGAAAAACGGGTCGCCTGCCTCGCAGCAACCGACCCGCTCGCCGCCCATGACGCATTGACGCTTTCCGATCTCGCCGACCGTCCGGTCGTAGATGTGCCACCCGAAGTACCACGGCAATGGTGGGACTTCTGGGCCACCGATCCACGTCCGGACGGCTCACCCGTACGGTACGGCCCGATCGCAACCGACCTGGAATCTCTCCTGCACACCGTGGCAACCGGCACCGCCGTGGCCTTCCTCCCAGCCGCGGCCCGCACCTTCTTCCCGCGCCCCGGAGTCGCCTACGTCGACATCGTCGACGCGGCGCCCTGCACCTCCGCTCTCGCCTGGTCGGCCTCCGCCCGCACCCGCCCTGCCATAGCCGCAATCCGACGAGCGGCTGCAACCATACTCGCGCAACAAGAGACGAGTTCAACCCCGAAAGGGCGTTAACAAGGGCTGACACAATGAGTTGATCTGTTGCAGGGGGGTGATGAGGCAGCAGGTGAGCTCGAGGAAGGCTTCGTGGATGTCGGCTCTGCGTTCTCAGCGGGTGCGGAGTCGTTTGAAGTCGTGTAGCCGGGCGAAGGTGCGCTCGGCGACCCAGCGGTAGGTGCCCAAGCCAGTGCCGTGCCGGGCGCCGCGGCGGGCGATGGCCGGCACGATGCGGCGGTCACGGACCTGGTCGCGGTAGATGTCGTGGTCGTAGCCGCGGTTGATCGGGGCCGTTGATCAGGGGCGCGGATCGGGGTGATGGATGAATTCCCCGGGCGGAAAAGTCGGGGTCACGGACGGCCGCCGGTGCGGTGCGGCAGCAGAAGGCCGGGGCGCGCCACAAGTACCCGCAGGTCAACGGTGCCAGCCAGGCCAACGGAGCCAAGGTCAGCCAGTGGTCGGGGCAGTCGAAGCACCACTTCCACTGGAGCTGGCGCTGACCGTGCCCCTGCCGCCCGTCCGGTTTGGCCGGCCCCCGGGCCCGCGGCTCACGCGGGGCACTCCGGGTCCGGGGGCCGCCCCGGCAGGTACTGGGCCCGCTCGCCGGCGGTCAGGGAGCGGTGGACGGAGCGGCAGATCGTGATGATCGCCGCGGCGGGGGTCCGGGCGCGCCAGGCGCCACAGCCGGATCCCGCCGTCACCGTCGGTGGCCACGGTGCGGCCGTCAGGGCCGAAGAGAACCTGCTGGACGCGCCGGCGGTCAGTGAGGCTCTCGCGGAGCCGGCCGGTGGTCGTGTCCCACAGCAGCACGGTGCCGTCACCGCCGCCGGTGGCCAGGATGCCGCCGTCGGGGCTGAAGGCCGCGGTGGTCTGGTCGGGGTGCGCGAGGGTGGCGCGCGGCCTGCCGCCGGCGGTGTCCCACAGGCGTACGGTGCCGTCGCCGCCGCCGGTTGCGAGGGTGCGCCCGTCGGGGCTGAAGGACACCGGGCCGGTGCCGTACGGGACGGGCAGGGTGAGGAGCCGACGGCCGGTCGCGGTGTCCCACAGCTGCTCCGCGCCCTCGGGGGTGGTGAGGGCCAGGGTCCGCCCGTTCGTTCGAACGCAAGGGGCTGTAACGGGCCCCGTACGGCTCCGCGCGCCGCGGTTCCGCGCCGGGGGGCACCTGACCGTCGTCGGTGATGACGCTGAGCACGGGCGTGCCTCCCCGACCCGCGCTGCGACGCGGACCTACCCGGAGACCTTGTGGATCATTCGGGGAGGTACGCCCTCCGCATGCCCTCCCGGAACCGAGCCACAAGTCCTGAGCATTGCTCCGAGCCACCCTCACCGTCCGCCCGGAACCCGAGGCGAAGGCCGCGCAGACCGCCTACGCGGCGGGGGGGATACCGCGAGGTGAGCCTGTCCCATCCCTGGCCGGAGGCGCTGCTCTACAGGCTGACGCGTTCGGCGCCACGCTCGCGGAGCAACTCGGTCGCGGCGACGAACGTCCTCAGCACGACCTCGCAGATACCCGGTGGCTGCCCGGGCCGAGGACGACGGGGGCGGCGGCGAGCGCCGTTTCACCCGGTCGGGCCCGCCCGCGTGCGAGGCCGCTCGGGCCGGCCGATATTTGGCTGTCCGGGGGTGCCACGTCACGCGGGCGTTCGGGAAGCCGTTCGGGAAGCGGAGATGCGCATGAGCTCGATGGACATGCCGGCCGATCTGCCACGGGGCAGGGCGCAGCAGCGGGAGCGGGCCGCCGCGGCGCAGCCCCGGGCCGCGGCGGCGGCCGCGCCGAGGCTGAGCTGGCTGACGCTGGCGCTGATGACCACGTCGTCGGTGGCGAGCCTGCGCGCCGCGCCGACGATGGCGGTGTACGGCCTGGCGTGCGTCTTCCTCTACATCGTGCCGGCGATCGTGTTCCTGCTGCCGACGGCGCTGGTGTCGGCGGAGCTTGCCTCGGGCTGGCCGGGCGGGGTGTACCGGTGGGTGAGCGAGGGGCTGTCCAAGCCGCTGGGGTTCCTGGCCGTGTGGTGCCAGTTCGCGATGACGATCTTCTACTACCCGAGCCTGCTGGCGTTCGTGGCGAGCACACTGGCGTACGTCATCGACCCGCGACTGGCGGCGAACGGCCTCTACACAGCGGTCGTGATCATGGTCCTGTACTGGGCCGGGGTCTGGGTGTCCTCGCGCGGGACGAAGGCGCTGGCCGGGCTCTCCTCGTGGGGGCTGGTCATCGGCACCCTGGTCCCGGGCGCCCTGCTGGTCGTCCTGGGGATCGTCTTCCTCGGACAGGGCAACGGCTCGGCGGCGCCGATGACCGCGGCGCACCTGTTCCCGCAGTGGACCGGCCTGGCGAGCCTGGTGCTGATCGTCAACAACTTCCTGTCGTACTCCGGGATGGAGATGAACGCCGTCCACGTCTCCTCGCTGCGTGACCCGGCGAAGGAGTACCCGAAGTCGATGTTCCTGGCGATGGGCCTGGTGCTGCTGATCTTCATCCTGCCCGCGCTGGCGATCAGCTGGGTCGTGCCCGGCAACCAGCTGAGTCTGACCGCCGGCGTGATGCAGGCGTTCGACGCGTTCTTCTCCCACTTCCACGTCGGCTGGCTCACCCCGATCGCCGCCGTCATGCTGGTGTCGGCCGCGCTGGGCGGGATGCTGACGTGGCTGGCCGGGCCGTCGAAGGGCCTGCTGGAGATCTCGCGCGAGGAGGGCTATCTGCCGCCGTATCTGCAGAAGCTCAACAAGAACGGCATCCAGCAGAACATCCTGGTCACCCAGGGGGTGGTCACCACCGTCATCGCGCTGCTCTACGCGCTGATCCCGGACGTCTCCAACGTGTACTGGATCTTCTCCACCATCACCACCCAGGTCTACCTGATCGTGTACCTGCTGATGCTGGTGGCCGCGATGCGGCTGCGCAGGACCCGGCCGGACCACCCGCGGGGCTACCGGGTTCCGGCCCTGGACCTGGTCTGCGTGGTCGGCCTGCTCGCCTCGCTCGCCGCGCTCGTGATCGGCTTCGTGCCGCCGTCGCAGTTCGGCAGCGGCAACGTGGGCGCGTACATCGGGATCATCGGCGGCGGCCTGGTGATCCTCGGCCTGCTCATCCCCTACGCCTTCCTCAGGCTGCGCAAGCCCAACTGGCGCCGGCCCGCGGCCGCGGGCCAGGACGGAGCGGCAGCATGAGCGCGGGCATGGGTGCGGGCACGGACAGCGGCCCGGGGGGCGCCGGCCGCGGCATGAAGACGCGTTTCGCCTCGGAACACCGATGGCTGTACGTCGGCGCGATCGTCCTGCTGGTGGCTCTCGCGGTCGTCGGCGTCATCAGGTACGAGAAGGTCACCACCGACGCACAGGCCACGAGGAAGGCCGAACGGCTGGCCGACGCCGCGGAGCGGGCAGGCTACCCGCGGCCGAACGTGAACACGCTCAAGCGCGCGCTGGGGACCGACGGCGGCCAGGCGTGCGAGAAGCCGGGCTCCGCCCTGGCCTCCGCGCTGTGGAAGATCAACCTCGCCAACGGCGCCACGGGCCCCGGCATCCGTCCCGTCATCTCCGACCGGCGCGCGGTCCAGGCGGAGAAGAAGGTGCTGGAGATCTACTGCCCCGACACCCTCCACAAGGTCCAGGACAAGATCAACGACCTCAAGACCGGCCGGACGGTGAGGCCCTCATGACCGCACACGCCCGTACCTCCCACACCGGCGCCCCGCAGGACGACCTCGCGGCCCGCGTGGCCGCCCTCATGCCGCGCGCCAAGAGCGACCTGGCCGAACTCGTCTCCATCCCGTCGGTGGCCGACCCCCGGCAGTACCCGCCGCAGGAGTGCCGCAGGGCGGCCCGGTGGGTCGCCGACGCGGTCGCCGACGCCGGCCTCCAGGACGTCCGCCTGGCCCGCACCCCGGACGGCAGCGACGCGGTGATCGGCCACCGCCCGGCCCCGCCCGGCGCCCCCACCGTCCTGCTGTACTGCCACTACGACGTCCAGCCGCCGCTGGACGACGACGCCTGGACCACCCCGCCGTTCACCCTCACCGAGCGCGACGGCCGCTGGTACGGCCGCGGCACCGCGGACTGCAAGGGCAACATCGTGATGCACCTGACCGCACTGCGCGCACTGGGCGGTGACGTCCCCGTCGGCCTGCGGTTCGTCGCCGAGGGCTCGGAGGAGCAGGGCACCGGCGGCCTGGAGCGGTACGTCGCCGAGCACCCCGAGGAGTTCGCCGCGGACGCCCTGCTGGTCTGCGACACCGGCAACGCGGCCGTCGGCCTGGGCACCGCCACCACCTCGCTGCGCGGCATACTCAACGTCGTCGTCACCGTGAGCACCCTGGCCGGCGAGGTCCACTCCGGCATGTTCGGCGGACCGGCGCCCGACGCCCTCGCCGCGCTGATCCAGCTGCTGTCCACGCTGCGCGATCCGGACACCGGCGCCACCCGCGTCGACGGCCTGGCGGCCGACGGCACCTGGCAGGGCGCGGGGTACGACGAGGAGCAGTTCCGCCGCGACGCGGGGGTCCTGGACGGCGTCCCGCTCACCGGCGCGGGCACCGTCGCGGACCGGCTGTGGGCCCGGCCGGCCGTCACCGTTCTCGGTATCGACTGCCCGCCCGTCGTCGGTTCCGCGGCGGCGGTGCCGCCCAGCGCCCGTGCCCGGGTCTCGCTGCGCATCCCGCCCGGCGTCGCGGCGGCCGACGCGCGGCGGGCGCTGACCGAGCACCTGACGCGCGCCGCCCCCTGGGGGGTGCGGGCCACCGTCGAACCGGAGTCGGGCGGCGACCCCTTCTCGGCCGCCACCGACGGTCCCGCCTACCGGGCCCTGGACGAGGCCATGCGGGCGGTCTACGGCCGCCCGATGACCTTCCTCGGCCAGGGCGGCTCCATCCCGCTGTGCAACGTGCTCGCCGACACCTACCCGCGGGCCGAGATCGTGCTGATGGGCGTCGAGGAACCGCAGTGCCTCATCCACGCCCCCAACGAGAGCGTCGACCCCTCCGAGATCCGGCACATGGCCGAGGTCGAGGCCCGCTTCCTGCGGAACTTCGCCCGCGCACCGCGCTGAGGCGCCGGGAGGCCGGGACTCCGCGACTCCGCGACTCCGCGATGGGAACCGCACCGCAGCCGGGGCCGCGGCGCGGGGGCTCGGCGCGCAGGCCGTCCTGGTCGTCGTGCCCGGCGGCGCCGCCGTCACGGTGGTCTCGCCATGCGCCGCCCGGCCGCCCCTGGCATGCGCGCCGACGCGCCTGCGTCCCCCGCTGTCGCAGTGGTGTCGGCTGCCGGGCTACCGGGTGAGAGCGGCGAGGTAGGCGTCCAAGGGCTGCACGTACCCCGGCAGGGGTTCGAGGAGGTTCCACCAGCGGATGGCCGCGATCTCGTTCGTCGGGCCGAAGGCGCGGGTCTCGGTGCAGGACCCCGCGTACAGGGCCAGGTATTCGGTTCGCCGGTCGGGCGCCAGCACGAACCGCGCGTAGCCGATGAACCGCAGCTGTTCGTCCGGTTCCTGGCCGCTCTCCTCCATCAGTTCGCGCGTGGCCGCCTGGCGGGGGCTTTCGCCCGCTTCGATCCCTCCCCCGGGCAGCTCCCAGCACTGGCGGTACCGATCGAAGACCATGAGGACCCGGTCGGCCTGCCACAAGGCGACCAGCGCCGCCGGCAGCGGGGCGTCCCGCGGTGGCGTCGCCTCGCCGCCCCGCGCGAACGAGACCAAGGAGTTGCCACGGCCGTCGGCCGCAAGCGGTCCGGGGAAAGCCACGGTCGGATGGTTCCCCGTACGGCTCCGCGAGAAGCCCCAGCGGTCGGCGGCGCCGGACCGGACCGCGCCAGCGCGGCGGGCTGCCAGGCGGCGCTCGTCCACGGCGCGGCGCTCGACGTCGACGGCGGGCTCGCCGCCAGCCGCGTGCGCTGACCGCCGCCGACCCCGCGCCGCCGCGTCACTTCGACAGCCGGCGGGTGCCGTCCGCGGTGAAGACGTGGCGGCGCGCGGCGGTGATGTCCACGCCGACCTCCTGGCCGGGGGCGACGTTCAGGAAGCCGGGGGCGCGGGCGAGCAGGTCGGTGCCGGCGACGGTCACCGCGACGTCGGTGGCGTGGCCGAGCGGCTGGGTGAGCTTGACCGTGGCGCGGATGTCGCCGTCGCGCGGCTCCTCGTGCACGGCCAGTTCGTCCGGGCGCAGCCCCAGCCGCACCTTGGTCTCCGTGATGCCCTCGCCGGGGACGGCGATCCCGGTGCCGGGCACGACCAGCCGGCCGCCGTCGGCCTCGGCGTCGAAGAGGTTGATGGACGGCTTGCCGACGAAGACCGCCACGAACTCGGTGGCCGGGCTGTCGTAGATCTCCTGGGGCGTGCCGTACTGCTCCAGCCGGCCCCGGCTCATCACGGCGATCTTGTCGGAGAGGGTCAGCGCCTCCTCCTGGTCGTGGGTGACATAGACGCTGGTGGCGCCCAGTTCCTGGTGGAGCTGCTTGAGCTCGGTGCGGGTGCGGTCGCGCAGCAGCGCGTCGAGGTTGGACAGCGGCTCGTCGAAGAGGAAGACCGCGGGGCGGCGGGCGATGGCCCGGCCGAGCGCGACGCGCTGGCGCTGGCCGCCGGACAGGTCCCTGGGCTTGCGGTCCAGGAACGGTTCGAGCGACAGACGGGCCGCCGCGTCCCGTACCCGCCGGTCGATGTCCTGCCGCGGGGTCTTGCGCATCCGCAGGCCGAACGCCATGTTCTCGTAGACCGTCATGTGCGGGTAGAGGGCGTAGTCCTGGAAGACGAACGCCAGGTCCCGCTTGTCCGGCGGGAGTTCGTCGACCCGGCCGCCGTCGATGGTGATGGTGCCGCCGGAGACGTCCTCCAGTCCGGCGATCATGTTCAGTGTGGTGGACTTGCCGCAGCCCGACGGCCCGAGCAGCGTCACGAAGTGGCCCTGCTCGACGGTGTAGGAGATCTCCTCCACCGCGGATGTCCTGCCGTCGTAGGACTTGTGGACCCGGTCCAGGACGATCTCGCCCATCAGCCCTTCACTGCTCCTTCGGTAAGGCCGCGCACGATCCAGCGTTGTGCGGCGAGGGCCAGCAGCATGACCGGCAGCGTGGTGATCACGCCGGCGGTGGCCGCCGAGGTGTAGTCGTTGGCGAACAGCCCCTGGAACGACGCGGTCCTGACCGGCAGCGTCGTGGCGTTGCTCGCGGTGAGGATCTTCGCCAGGAAGAAGTCGCTCCAGGCGGTGATGAAGGCGAAGACACCGGTGGCGGCCAGGCCCGGGGCGGCCAGCGGCGCCGCGATCCGCCACAGGATCTGCCACCTGCCGCAGCCGTCGATCCGCGCGGCCTTCTCCAGGCTCACCGGGATGTCCTCGAAGAAGCCCACCATCATCCAGACCACCAGCGGCAGGATGAACGCGGTGTAGGTGATGATCAACGCGGCCGGGGTGTCGAACAGGCCGAGCGTGCGGATCACGATGAACAGCGGCACGGCGAGCACGATCACCGGGATCGCCTGGGTGGACATCATCGCCAGCAGCAGGACCTGCTTGCCGCGGAACCGCAGCCGGGCCAGTCCGTAGGCGGCGATGGAGCCCAGCGCCAGGCAGATCAGCGTGGTGAGCAGGCCCACCATGGCGGAGGTGAGCATCGGCTTCAGGAAGCTGCTCTGACCGAGCAGCCGCCGGTACGAGGACAGGGTGAGGTCGCCCGGGTCGAGCCGCGGGTTCTCCCGCTGGAGGTCGTGCGCCGGGAAGACGCTGTAGACGACCATCCACAGGAACGGTGCGATGAAGTACAGCAGGGCCACGACGAGCAGGAAGCGGTGCAGCACCGTGACGGCCCGCTTCCTGCCCCGGCGGGACAGTCCGCGGCGGCGCGGCGAGGGGGCCGGGGGCGCCGGCGTCGCCCCGCCGGCGGCCGGCCGGCCGCCGCCCGGTGCGGTGGCGGTGCGGATGGTGTTCACGCGGTCCTCCTCCTCAGGCCCCGGCCGCCCGGACGCCGGCCGCTCAGGCCACGGCGGCTGACGCCCCGGGCGACGAACCACGACGGCGCGCGGAACAGCAGCATCCAGAAGACGGCGATGAGCAGCACCAGCGCCATGATGCTGATGGCGATGGCCGCGCCGTAGCCGCGGTCGAGGTTGCTGAACGTCGTCAGGTAGGCGAAGAAGTTGATGGTGGTGGTGCCGCCCGCGGGCCCGCCGGAGCCGCCGGTGAGCACGTAAATGGTGTCGAACACCTTCAGCGACCACATGCTCTGCACGATCAGCGCGAACAGGATCGTGGTGCGGATGCTGGGCAGGGTGATGAAGGCGAACCGGCGGATCGCGCCGGCGCCGTCGATGCTCGCCGCCCGGTAGAGGTTGGCCGGCACGCTCTGGAGCGCCGCGATGAACAGCAGGGTCAGGAACGGCAGCAGCTTCCACATCTCGGCGAAGATCAGCACGTTCATCGCCGAGGTGGGCGAGGACAGCCACTGCTTGTTGCCGTCGATGATGCCCAGGCCCCGCAGCACGGTGTTGGCGATGCCGGTGTCGCCGTCGAAGATGAGGTGCCACATGATCCCGTTGACCACCGGCGGCACCGCCCACGGGACGAGCAGCAGCACGCGTGCCAGGGCACGGAAGCGGAACTGCTGGGTGAGCAGCACCGCGAGCCCGATGGCGAGCGCGACGCCGGCCAGCACGGTGATCGCCGAGAAGTACACCGTGCGGTTGAGCGCCTCGCGGTAGGCGGGGTCGGAGAACAGCTGGTGGTAGTTGTCCGTGCCGGTGTACGGGTGCACGGGGCTGATCTTGTCGTTCCACTGGTGCAGCGACAGCCAGCCGGCGTAGCCGATGGGGTAGGCGAACAGGGCGAGGACGACCAGCACGGCGGGCGCCATCAGCAGCAGGTTGAACCGCCTGTCGCCGCGTTCGGCACGGCCGCGCCGGATGCGCCCGCCGCCGGGGGCGGTCGGGGCGTGCGGTCGGCTGGGTGTGGTCAGCGTGGTTGCCGGCATGGGGTGACCTACTTGTACTTGGCGATGATCGTCGACGCCTGGTCGGCCGCCGTGTCGAGGGCCTTCTTAGGGGTGGTCCGGCCGAGCATCGCCTCGGTGATGCCGGTCGACAGCTGCTGCACCACGTCGCTGTACCAGGGCGCGCCGAAGCGCTTGATCGGGTAGCGCGACTCCTGGAGGTAGGTGCTGACGATCGGCAGGTGCGAGGTGACGGTCTTCTCCTGGAGCAGCGAGGTGGTGACCGGGAACCAGCCCTCCTTCTGCACCATCTCGCGCTGCACCGGCGCGGTCGTGACGTACTGCAGCCACTTCAGCGCCGCGGCCTTGTTCTTGGAGAAGTTGTTGATGGCGAAGCCCTCGGAGCCGTCGATGGACGCCGACCGCACCGCGATGCCCGGCAGGATGCCGTTGCCGACGGCGGAGGCGCCGAGTGCGCCCTCGGCGACGGCCACGGGGTACTGGGCCGGCCAGTTGAAGACGATCGCGGCCTTGCCGTTGGCGAAGAGGGTGTTCAGGTCGCTGGAGTTGGTGATCTGCAGACTGGAGGGGCTCATCACCTTGTCGGTGCGCAGCAGCCTGACCAGCCGGTCCAGGGCGTCGACGCCCTTGTCGCCGTTGAACGCCGGCTTGTTGTCGGCGCCGTACATGGTGCCGCCGTTGAGCAGGAGGACCCGCAGGAAGTTCTGGTAGGCGCCGTCGGTGTTGCCCATGTCGGCCGCATAGCCGTAGACGCCGCCGCCGGTCAGCTCCTTGGCCGCGGAGACGAAGTCGTCCCAGGTGGCGGGGGCGGTGTCGGGGGCGAGTCCGGCCTTCTCGAAGAGGTTCTTGTTCCAGAACATGGTCTGGGCGCTGGCGAACTTCGGCAGGCCGTAGACGGTGCCGCCGTAGGACACGGCGTCCAGCGCGGCGGGCAGCACGCCCTGGGGCACGGCGGAGCGGTCCAGCGGCTGCAGCCAGCCGGCCCGGCCGAACTCGGCGGACCAGGCGGCCCACGTCATCACCACGTCATAGGAGGAGTCCTGCGCGGAGAAGAGGGTGGCCAGCCGGTCGTGCAGGTCGTTGAAGTTGGCCTGCTCGTACTTCTCGACCTTGATCCCCGTGTCCTTCTCGAACTGCGCGACGACCCCGGACTGGAAGATCTTGTTGGTGTTGTCGTCGAGGATGCGGATGCTGCCGCCGGCCGAGGATGCGGGGGCCAGCGGGCTCGCGGCCGTGCCGGCCGTGCCGGCCGTGCCGGTGCTGCCGCCGGAGCACGCCGTGAGTCCGGCGGCGGCGACCAGTCCACCGCCGAGGGCGAGCGCCGAGCGGCGGCTCGGCAGCGAGTGCGAGGACTGCGTGTGCTGCGAGTGATGGGCCATGGTGGCTGCTCCATAGAGATGGCGCTCAGGGCGGCGCTGGGGCGGTGAGGGTCCGGCGCGCTGGGGTCGAGTCTCCATCCGCTGACCGGATACATGCGACATACGGTGATGTGAGTCATATCTCCGACGGGCCGGGCGGGGCCGGCGGGCCGGGCGGCCCGGGGAGACGACGGGCGCCGG
>JAJSZB010000389.1:0-6697 GCA_050613715.1 Streptomyces sp. IBSBF 3018 | reverse complement strand
GGGGGGGGGGGGGGGGGGGGGGGGGGGGGGGGGGGGGGGGGGGGGGGGGGGGGGGGGGGGGGGGGGGGGGGGCGGCCCCCCCCCCCCCCCCGGGCGGTCACGCGCCGGTGGCCGGCGGCGTCCCGCCTGAGTCGGTCAGCAGAACGGAGAAGTCGCCGTTCGCCGACTGCATCGCCTTGTCCAGGTCGGTGGCCGTCATCTTGTTGGCGTCCTCCAGCGTTGCGTAGCGCGACGCCAGTTCCCTGACGCCGTCCCGGAGGTCGCCGAGCCCCTGCACCAGGTCCGCGAGCACCTTGCCGTACTGGGCCTTGAGCCCGTCGTCGGCATTGAGCCCGTTGACCTTCGTACGGATCTGGTCGGCGTGGTAGAAGGCGCCGGGCGCGGTGCTGACCGTGTCCAGCTTCTTCGCCGCCGCCTGCGTGGGCGCGATGAGCTTGTCCATGTTGTCGGCGAACAGCTTCATCGAGGGGGTGTCCACCGTCGTCCCCTTGCCGCCGCCCTTGCCGCCGGGCACCCCCGGCGGGCTGAACGGGGTGTCGTTGCTGTACGTCCCCTGCCCGGCCGGCAGCGTGGTGCCGCCGTCGTACTGCTGGAGGTCGTGCTTCGGCTTCGGGGGCGGCGGCGGCAGGGTGCCGTCGAGGGTTCCGTAGGTCATGGCGGGTCAGCCCCAGAGCTGGACGCCCGCGCGCTCGCCCTGGGAGTAGTACTCGTTGATGCTGCCGAGCTGCTGGGTGGCCAGGGCGGCCTTCTGCGTCATGTCGGCGGCGGCGGCGTCCCACTGCGCCTTGACCTGGGCGTAGGTGGCCTGCGCGTCGCTGGTCCACTCGCTGAGGTTGATCTTCGCCTGGTTGTCCAGGTCGGACAGCGCCTGGTTGATGCGCTGCGTGATGGCGTTCATCTCGCCGACGATGACGTCGACCTGCTCCATCTGGACGGTGTACGTGGCCATGGGGGGAGGCTCCTTCTATGGCTCGTGGGTCGGGCGGGTCGTGAAGGACCCGTGGTCCGTGCGGTCGTGGGTGCGGCTCAGAAGCCGGGCAGGCTGGTGACGCCCGAGGCGATGTTCTGCGCGACCTGGTTGGCCGTCTGCTGGGTCTCCTCGTGGGTGTTGGCGTACACGTTCGTGTTCTGCTGGAGCTTCTCCAGCATCGTGCGCAGCGCCTGGTTCACCTTGTTGAAGTCGTCCAGCCACGCCTGCATGGCGTTGCCGTAGATCGTGGACGCGTCACCGGTCCAGCTGCCGCGCAGGCCGTCGATCTGGCCGGCCATCTGGGCGTAGGAGGTGGCGCCCTCGTCCAGGGCGGTCTGGAAGGTGCCCTGGGCGGCGGTCATTCCCTGGAGTTCGACTGATGTCAGTGCCATGGTCGGGCTGTCCTCTCGTCGGTCTCGTCGGTCACGTCGTCGTGCTTTTCCGTCCCGGTCCGCGGTGGGCGCCGGCCGGGTCGGGCGAGCGGCCGAACGTCTCGGCGAGCGCCTGCGCGACGTCCTCGTCCAGCTGGAAGCCGTAGCCGCGCAGCCTGCGCCGCACCAGCTCCACGGTCTGCTCCGGCGTGTACGGCTCCAGGCGCGCGTACTCGGCGAACCCGCGGGCGATGTCGGTGCGTTCGCGCATCAGGCCCATCAGGTGCTCGGGGGTGCCGATGAGCGCGAGCACGGTGTCGCCCGGGACCGCGACGATACGGGCCAGCGCGTCGAGCACGGCCTCGCGTGACTGCGGGCTGCGCTGCTCGAACGCCTCGGTCCACTCCAGCACCAGCAGCCCGCCGGCGTTCTCCTCCAGCGCCGACGCCAGCCGCAGCAGGGGCTGTTCGGCCCAGCGGGCGGGCAGCGAGGAGAGCCGGATGTGCCGGGTGGCGCCGGTCGGCAGCAGTCCCAGCTCGGCCAGGCAGCGCCCGTAGAGCGCGGCCAGCGAGCGGCGGCCGCTGCCCGGCGGGCCTTCGAGCACGACGTTGGCGCGCGCCGACAGCGGTTCGGCCTGCGGTCCGCCGCGCTGCCGGGCCGCCGCCAGGGCGCGCAGCCGGGTGCGCAGCGCCGAGCGCGCGGTGTCCAGGCCGGTCATCGACGCCAGCCGCCGCAGGCCCGGCAGTTCGGGCAGCTCGGGTTCCGCGTCACCGCTCGCGGGGGCGGCCGGCTCGGTCACGTCCTCGCCGGTCAGCACGCTCAACGCGCTGTCGTCCTGGGGCGGCCCCGCGGCCAGCCGGGTGGCCTGGCGGCCGATCATCTCCTCGAAGATCTTGCGCGCCACGCGGCCGTTGCCGAAGGTGTCGCCCTTGGGCACCTCGACGAAGTAGCGGTTCAGGGCCTCCAGAGCGCTGTCGTCCAGCTCGTAGTAGTGCTTGGCGCACAGCCCGCGGACGATGGTGACCAGCTCGTCCGGCTCGTAGTTGGGGAATTCGACGGTCCGCGCGAAGCGGGAGGCCATGCCGGGGTTGGAGGCGAGGAACTGGTCCATCTGCGCGGAGTAGCCGGCGACGATGACCACGATCTCGTCGCGGTGGTCCTCCATCAGCTTCATCAGCGTCTCGACGGCCTCCTGGCCGAAGTCCGGTCCGGAGCCGCGGGACTGGTTGGTCAGGGTGTACGCCTCGTCGATGAACAGCACGCCGCCGAGCGCCTTGTTGAAGACTTCGGTGGTCTTGATGGCGGTGCCGCCGATGATCTGCGCGACCAGGTCGGCGCGGGCCACCTCCACGATGTGGCCCTGGCGCAGGATGCCGAGTTCGGCCAGCACCGCGCCGTAGAGCCGGGCGACCGTGGTCTTGCCGGTGCCGGGCGGACCGGCGAAGACCAGGTGCCGGCTCATCGGCGGCATCGGCAGACCCATCTCGGTGCGCCGCTTGGTCATCTTGTTCAGGTCGATCAGACCGGTGACTTCGCGCTTCACGCTCTCCAGGCCGACCAGGGACTGCAGTTCGGCCAGCGGGCCGACGCCGGTCGCGCCGACGACGGGCAGCCCGGCCGGGCCGGCGCCGCCCCCTTCGCCGGCCGACGCGACCGCCGCCCGCCCGCCTGCCGCGCCGCCGGGGTGCTTGCCGCGCGAACGCCCGTCGCCGTCACCGGCGTTGTCGCGGACCTCGCAGTCCTGGACGCCCACGTGTTCCGCGGTCTCGGAGCGGATGCCCTCGCCTGCGTTGTCGAAGACCGTGCAGTTGCTCAACTCCGTGCGGGAGGAGGCCGCGACGAGCACGCCGTGGCCGCGGGCGCCGTGCACCCGGCAGCCGACCGCGGTGAGCGTGCCGCCGGCGACCCGCAGGCCGTCGCTGTCGGAGCCGAGGAACTCGCTGTCGCGGGCGGTCAGTTCGCTGTCCGCGCCGACGACGACCGCGGCGCCCTCCACGGTCGAGGCGTCCAGTTCGGCGTGCGCGGAGTCCGCCAGGGCGAGGGCGGGGACGGGCGAGGGGCCGCCGCCGGCGCGCAGCCGTACCTCCGACAGCCGGGCCCGTACCCGCTCGCCAAGTTCGATGCCGGCGGCCCCGGTCACCGCGGCCTCGGCCTCGTCCATCTCCAGCCGGGCGCCGCCGAGCGCCTGCACGGCGGGGCCGCCGTCGGCGACCGACAGCCGGGTCAGCCGGGCGGCGCCGCCGGCCAGCCGCAGCGCGGCCGTCGCGGCGCCGCGCACGGTCAGCCCGGTCGCGGTGACCTCGGCGCCGTCCTCGGTCAGCGCGCCGACCGGGGTGTCCTCGATCCGGCAGCGCTCAAGCACCGGCCGGCCGCCGGCCGCAGCGTGCAGCCCGACCTGGGCCGCGCCGGTGACCACGCAGTCGCGCAGCACCGGTGCGCAGTCCTTGACGTACACCGCCTCGCCGCGCGAACCGGTGAACACGCAGTCGGACAGCGTCACCTGTCCGGTGCTGGCGAGATACGCGTCCAGGCCGGCGCTGCCGCCGACCTCCACCCGGCTCAACTCGGCCCGGGCGTCCTGCTCGACGGCCAGCGCGGGCTTGCCGCTGCCGGTGATCCTGGTGTCCTCGACGACCACCGCGCCGCGGCCGTTGACGCACAGGCCGTTGCCCGCGGCGCGGTCCAGGGTGGACGAGCGCAGCGTGAGCCGGCCCTGCTCGGCGACGACCACGGCGGACGAGCCCGCCTCCGAGACCGTGGTGCGCTCCACGACGTTGCCGCCGCCGGAGGTCAACACCACGCCCGCGCCACGGGGGTTGGAGACCTGGCAGTCGCGCAGCGCCACCGTGCCGGCGTCCCACGCCAGCACCGCGGTCCACGCCTCGCCGGTCACCCGGCAGCCGTCCAGCGCGGCCTGGCCGCGGCGCACGTCGAGCACCGGGGCCTCCGGGTCGGAGCCGCTGAGCAGCAGCCCGGACATCTGCACGGCTTCCGCGTCCACGACGACCGTGCTGCCCGCGGGGGCGTGCACCTGGGCCGTGCCGCCGTCGCCCTCGGCGGCGAGGGTGACCGTGCGCACCAGGTGCAGGGCCTCGTCGTAGCGGCCGGGGCCCACGGTGATCAGCGCGCCCTCGGCGGCGTCCGCGAGGGCCTCGGTCAGCGTGCGGTACGCGCCGGGCCGGTCCGGCGAGACCACGAGCACTTGCCGGTTCACAGCGTCGCCCCCTCATGTGCCGCGCTGCCCCGCGCGGGTGCGTTCGGTCGTGCGGTCGGTGCGGTCGGTGCGGTGGGATCGGCGGGTGCGGTCGGTGCGCCCTGGGCGGTGGGCGCGGTGCGCGCGGCCGGGGCGGCGGGTGCGGCGCCGCGGGTTCCGGCGGGCTGCCGGGGCGCGGCGGGCATCAGTCCGGGCGGGGTCTGCGGTGCGGCGGGCCGGTGCGGGTCGGTCCCGCGCGCGGCCGGGGCCGCGTCCCGGGCCTGCGCGAGGGCGGCGACGGCCCGCTCCAGGCTCTCCAGCGCCAGGTCGTCCAGCGCGGAGCGCCCCGGGGTGACCCGCCCGTCCGCGCCGATCTCGGTCGCCGCCACCTCGCGGATCAGCACCGGGTCGGCCGCGGAGGCGGCCGGGCGCAGCACCTTGAACGTCGTGCCCGGCAGGAACACCACCCGGTCGGGGACCGTGGGGTCCAGCAGGCCGGTGCGGCGCGCGGTCATCGACCAGACCACGAAGCGCGGGTGCGCCGGCAGGTCGTCGGAGGGCAGCGCGACGGCCGGGCAGAACGCCCACTCGGTGACCAGTCGTCCGTCGCGGTACCAGGCGCGTTCGGCGTCGGTCGGCTCCGCGCCCAACACGGCGGTGCCGCGGTACGACGGCAGCCGGCGCAGCCCGGAGGCCACGCAGCGGGCCAGCGGCACGTGCGGGCCCACCCGCGCGGACCGCACGGACTCGTCCACCCCCGCGCTGTTGCCGGTCAGGTACAGCCGTACGGCGACCAGGTCGATCAGCGCGTCCGACGCCTTCTCGCGGCTCGCCCCGCGCAGCCCCGGCACCTGCGAGATCACCCGCGAGACGGTTCCCGCGGCCACGTCGAACTGCGCGCGGAACGTCTTGCGCACCCAGTCCCGCTCCCGCTCGATCCCGCGCTCCGGGGGCACGGCGCAAGCGGCCCCCTTCGGCACGGGCTGCACCCGTACGCCCTCCGCGGGGTGGGCGGCCGGGACGGCAGGGGCGGTCGGTGCGGCCGGAGCGATCGCAGTGGCCGGAGCCGTCGGAGTGGTCGGAGTGGTCGGCACGACCGGGGCGGCAGGCACGGCGGCCGTGACGCCGGGTTCGCCGACGCCCCCGCCCGCCGGATACGCCCCGGCGGACTCCAACCGCAGCCCCGCGGGCCGAGGAGCCGCAGCGGGCGGCGCGACGGGAGCGGCGGGCGTCGCCGCAGCGGACGACACCACGGGCCCCGAGGCCACGGGCCCGGACGCGGAGGGCGCCTGCGACGGCTGCGCCTGGGAAGCGGTCGACGGGCCCGACACCGCCGGCACGGCGGCAGGCGGCACGGGAGTTGCGACCGGAGCCACCGGGCCGGACGCGGCAGGTGCCTGCGGCTGCAACGCGTCGTCGGCCGGCGACCGGCCCGACGCCGGAGGCGTCGCACCGACCGCGACGGGCGGGGCGGCGGGCGAGGCCGTACCGCTCGACGAAGGGAGGACCGCAGCGGGGTGGGCGAGCGGGAACGGGTCCACCGGCGGGTGACCGTCCGCCGCGGTGGCGGGCGGCTGCGCTGCGGAAGCCGGTCGCGCGGAACCCTCGGGTCCGGCACCCGCGTCGGCGGACAAGCGCGGCGCGTGGCCGGGGTCCGTACCATCGACGTCCGGCCGGTAGCCGTCGGCGTCGGCGTCGGCGTCGGCGTCGGCGTCGGCGTCGGCGTCGGCGTCGGCGGACAACGACCCGTCCTTGACCGGGACTTCGCCGCCGGCGGCCGACTCAGCAGCAGACGGCCGAGCCGCATCCGCGCGCCGCAGATCCTCGGCCACAGCCGAGACCGACTCCCCCGCCATGCCGAGGGCTTCCCCCTGGGCGACCGGCTCGGCGACAGCGTCCGAGCCCACGGCCGCCTGCAGTTCAGGAGCCGGGCCTGCGCCGGCGGCGACCGGCCACGCCGAACCCCCGCGCTCGGGACCCTGTTCCACTCCCGGGGCTGACGGCCCCGCCACAACCGGGACTTCGCCGCCAGCGGCCGACCCGGGAACAGCGTCCGAGTCCGCGACCGGCTGCCGCGCGGGAGCCCGGTCCGCCTCGGCGACGTCTCCTTCCGCGTCCGCGGGCAACTCCCCGGTGAGGTCGGGGGCCTCGGTGCCGGTGGGT